>NZ_AXBJ01000023.1:0-66841 GCF_000473345.1 Rhodanobacter sp. OR87 | reverse complement strand
GAGGCCCATCGCCGCTGGAACGAGTGGTATCGCCTTGCCCTGGATAGCCAGCTGCCACCCCTGGTCGCCTTCGCCAAACGCTTGGCGCCGTACATCGATGGCATCATCGCCAGCGCCCTTTACCGGCTCAACACCAGCGTCTTGGAAGGCATGAACAATCGCATCAAGGTCATCAAGCGAATGGCCTATGGCTACCGCGACTCCGCTTACTTCTTCCTCAAAATCAAGGCCGCCTTTCCCGGTAAGGCGCGATGAACCGAAATAAAGCCCGGGCCTTGCGCCCTCCCCTGCCCGCAGGGGAGGGTCGGGCGGGGTTGCGCTCAGAGTTCCGGCAACACCTGCTGCAGCATGGCGATGCCCTCCCACGGGTCGCGCTGCAACGCCGCCGCCCGCTTCAGCGCCTTGGGCAGGTCGAACGCCGCCCCGCCCTGCACCCGCCCCAGTTCCTCCCAGCGCAGCGGCATCGCCACCGGCGCGCCGGCGCGGGCGCGCAGCGACCAGTTGCACACGCTGGTGGCGCCGCGCGTGTTGCGCAGCCAGTCGATGAAGATCAGGCCCTGCCGCCGCGACTTGCTCGCGCTGGCGACGTACTGCTGCGGCCGCCGCGCCACCAGTGCGCGGGCCAACGCCGCGCAGAAACGCTTCGCCGCGGCCCAGTCCGGCCCGCGCCGGATCGGCAGCACCACGTGCAGGCCCTTGCCGCCGCTGGTGCGCACGAAACTCCGCAAGCCGAACCCGTGCAGCCGCGCACGGATATCGCGCGCCGCCGCCACCACCGCCGGCCACGGCACGCCCGGCGCCGGATCGAGGTCGAACACCAGCCGGTCCGGCGCATCGGGCCGGTCCACCTGCGCACCCCACGGATGGAACTCCAGCGCGTTCATCTGCACCAGTTCGAGCAGGCCGGCCAGGTCGCGCACGTACAGGTAGTCGTCGACGCCGCCGCCCTTCTCGCGCAGCGCGACCACTTGCACGTGCCGGCCCAGCGCCTGCGTGTGGTGCTTCTGGAAGAAGCAGGCGCTGCCCACCCCGTCCGGGCAGCGCAGCAGCGACAGCGGCCGGTTCGCCAGCTCCGGCAGCATCCAGCGCGCCACCGCGGCGTAGTACGCGGCCACCTCGCCCTTGCTGATCCCGCGGTCCGGGTAGACCACGCGCGCGGCATGGCTGATCGCCGCCGGCGGCACGGTCACGGCACCGACGCGCCCGCGCGCCGCCGTTTCCAGGTTCGAGTCGGAATCGCTCACCTTGCCACCCTGCCACCGCGTGGCGCCAATGCTAGGCACGCCGCGTGTGCACGCGGCGCCAACGGGGCACAGGCCGGCGTTCCGCCGACACGCCGGCACGTCGACCAGCCTGCCCTGGAACGTCATCCCGCCGTCCGCGAAGCTGCTGCCGGCCGGCCCGGGGCACCCGAACGTCCGCGCCGGATCGAAAGCTCAGCGCGCCCCATCGTGCGGGCGCCCGCCATGCTTCAGCGCCGCGGCACGGCACGGATCCGCGCTCGCGGCCATCGTCGCCACGAGGTCGCCGTCGATGCTCAGGCACTGGTCGGCGACCGCTGCCACGCTGGCCCGGTGCGATACCACGACGAGTATCGTCTGCGGCAACCGGCGTTTCATGGCGGCCAGCACCTGGATCTCGGATGCGGCGTCGAGCGCGCTGGTCGCTTCGTCGAGCACGGCCAGGAAGGGCCGGCGCAGGATCACCTGGGCCAGCAGCAGCCGCTGCAGCTCACCGCCGGAGAGCCGGCTCGCCGTACTGTGCAGCGCGGTGTCCAGGCCCTGCAGCGAGCCGGCCAGTCGCCTGTCGAGGCCGACGTCCTGCAGCGCGGCCTGCATCAGCTCGGCGCCGGCTTCGGGCGCCGCCCAGCGCAGGCATTCGCGCACCGAGTGCTGCCAGGGTCGCACGCCCTGGCTGACATAGGCGCCGTGCCGCACGAGTTCCCGGTATTCGCCGAAGCCGATGGCGTGTCCGTCGACCCGCGCCGCGAAAACCTCGGGCACGCCCATGCCGGCCAGCACGTCGACCAGGCTGCTCTTGCCGATGCCGGAGTCGCCGCGGATCAGGGTCAGCTCGCCGGGCCGCAGGCTCACCTGGCGCACGTCGAGACCGGCAAGCGGCGGCGCCAGTCGTATCCGCTCGATGTGCAGCGCCGGTCGATCCGTCCCCGGCCCGGCGGGCGATGGCGTCGCCGGCGAACGGATCGTGTCGAGGTCCATGTAGCGCTGCCAGAGCCCGAAAGCCGGGACGGCCGAACGCAGTTGCTGGAAGCTCTGCCGGGTCGATACCAGATACGGCAGCAGGCGCCCGAGCAGCAGGCACACCGCGATCAGCGACGACTGATCGACGCCGTGCCAGCGATAGGCGAGCACGAGCACGGCGGCGATCGCGGCCGCCGCCAGCAGTTCGAGCACCAGCCGCCCGGCCGCCACCAGCTCCAGTTGGCGCCGGTAGCCGTGGCCCAGCGCCGCGGAAATGGCGCCGTAACTTTCCTTTTCCGCGTCCCCCCGCCCGAACGAACGGATGTGGCGCAGGCGCCGCGGAAAATCCTCGCTGAGCCAGAACAGCCGCGTCATGTCGGCGACATAGCGGCGACCGACCTGCGACTGTTCGCGGCCGAAGATGCGCGACGCGACCAGCGCGAAACCGGCAAGCAGCGGCGCCGTGAGCATCAGCGGCGGCGACACCCAGAACGCGAAGCCCAGGCTGACGATCGTGGTGATGCCGGCGACCAGCAGCTGCAACAGTGCGGCGAAGCCCTGGGTGAGGGTTTCGACGTTGTAGGTCAGGACGTTCGCGATCTCCGCCGAGGTCGCGTCGGCCAGCGAGGCGAGCGGCGCATCGACCAGCCGCGCATGCACCAGGCGCCGCCGGGTCATGCCGTAACGGCTGGTCAGGCGCGCACCCAGCCATGCCACCAGCCAGCGCAGCACGGCAAAGGCCGCGGTGGCCGCGACGAAGACGGCGGCCCGCATCTCCACGCCGCCGCCCACGTCGAACATCCCGCCGGCCAGCTGCAACGCGTGCCCGGGCTGCACCAGCGGCACCAGCAGCACCGCGGCAAGGCTGCCGACCAGCGCCGCCGCCAGCGACAACGCGACATAGGCGGCGATTTCCGCCAGGTCGCTGCCGCCGAGCGTGCGCGCGAGCGAACGCAGCAGGTCGAGCGTGTGGCCCTGCGCCGGCGATGGTTCGTCAGGCATCACTGCTGATCCGGATGGATGGCCGGCAAGATCCGCCGCGGTGGCGGCAGCGCTTCGCCGCGATCGACGCCAGCGCCTGCGCACGGCACGGATCGCGATGCCGGTGAGTGCCATCCGGCGAGCGCGGGGTTGCATCGCCCAGCCGGAACGGCGTGCGGCAGGATCGGCGGCAGCCGGAAACCGGCGCCGCCGGGGCGCCGCTCAGCTCCCGCGCGCCGCTGCCCGGATCACGGTGCCTTGCCGGCCTGCAGCCGTTGCACGATGGCCAGCGACTGTTTCACGTGCTCGTCGGGGCGCAGATGGTCGGTCTCCGAGGAAAGCGTGGCGACGATCCTGCCGTCGCGGGCGATGACGAACGTCGTGCGGGGGATGAACGCGTGGTCGATGGCCACGCCACGCACGTCGTGCATGCCCGGTCGCGCCGCCATCGCCTCCAGGCCATAGGCAAGCGCGACCTTGACCTCGGCGTCCGAGGCGACCGGGAACTTGCCCGCGCAGTACTTCGGATCCGCCGAGAAGGCATCGAGCCGCTCGATGCTGTCGGCCGACACGCCGATGATGGTCGCACCGGCCGCGTCGAACTTGTCCCGTTCGACCGCAAAAGTGTGCGCTTCGAGGTCGCAGCCCCCGGTGTACGCCGACGGGTAGAAGTACACCACGACCGGACCTTTCCTGAGCGCATCGGCCAGCGAGAAGGTGAACTCCTTGCCGGCCTGGCTGGCCCGGGCGGTGAACGTCGGCGCCACGGCGCCGGGCGCGAGCGCGGCGACAGCCGGCATCGCCGAAGCCAGCGCAAGCAACGCACCCAATGCCATCGATCCCGCAAAACGCTTTTTCATTGCCGTGACCCTCGTGAGGGGGCATCGCCCCGGCCGGAGTCCATCCCGACCGGTCGTACCCGTTGGACGTGAAACGTGAACCCAGGAAAACCCAAGCTTACTTCGCTGCCGCCTCCCCGGCGGTTACCCCGGGCGCGATCACCCGTCGCCCAGCAGCTCCCGCAACGCCGCCACGCCGTCCCGCGGATGCTTGCCGCGGCGCAACTCGTGGACGCCCATCGCCATCATCCGCTGTGCGAAGCAGGGCCAGCCGGGCTGGCCGGACGCGTATGGCTGATCCGCGGACAGTCGCGCGGCGACGTCGGCGGCCCTAACCGCGCTCAGCAAGGCGGTGGCGTTGGCGGCAGGCCGGGCCGAAACCAGCACGGCGCCGACCAGTTCCAATGGCGCCGCGGCGAGCCGGCCGGGTCCCCGTCTCAGGTCGGCTTCGAACTTCTCCATCCCGCTGCGGCGGCGGATCACCGGCGCCTCGCCGATCCAGCGCCGGGCACCGGCGGCGTCGACGAAGCGCAGCGCATCGGCCTGCACGTGCAGGTAGTTGGCCACGCCGGTGGCGAGCATGGCGTGCGGCTGCACGAACACCGCGTCCTCGGCGAGAAAATCCAGGCCTTGCAGCAGCGCGAGCAAGGCCAGCGTCGATTTGCCCGAACCGCTGGCGCCCAGCAGCAGGACGCCCCTGCCCCGCCGGCCCACGCAGGCGCCGTGCAGCGGAACCAGGCCCTGCCCGCGCGTCGCCAGGGTGAACACGGCGAACTCGATGAGTTCGTAGCGCAGATGGTAGGGCCGCTCCAGCATGTCGGCGGAGGCCACCACCAGGGCCCGCTGCTGCGCGGGCGCCAGCATCACGTAGTTCGACGCGTCCATGACGCCGCAGATCCAGCCGGCTCCCGCCTGCGTCTGCACCGGCGGTGGTTCGCCCCCGCCCGGCGACAGCCGCGGCGGCGACAAGCGCAACTCGACGCGGAACTCCGGCACCGCCGTCGGCAACTGGTGCGGCGGCAGGCCGCCGTAAGCGGCCTCGACCTGCTGCAGCAGCGCCTCGCTCGCGCTTTCGAAACGGAAGCGCGCGCCGAGTATCTGCCGGCTCAGGGCACGGCGGCAGCCGGATCGCTCGCGGAAAGGATCCGCACTGGCGTCCCGGATGTCGCCGCGAGGAGTCGATGCCGTGGTCACCGATCGAGTTGCCCGGCCCAGAGGTGGTTGCACGATGCGGCGAATCCGCAGCGCGTCGCCTGGCCTTGAGTGCGCGGCCACGGCGAAAAGGTTGTCCAGGCGCCCCGCCGACGGCGCCCGCGGCACCGACAACCCGCGCGGCCCGCCCCGCGAGGCAACCGAAGTGCCACGCGCCGGCACTCACGTCCCGACAGCATCGACGAGGAAGCCGGTTTCCCCTCGCCGCCGCTGCCGTCCCCGCGGCGAGATCGAGGCCCCTTCGCGATGCTGAAGATTCAGGTCGGCCACTCCTATTTCCTGAGGTACGACCCCAAGCAATGGGAACGCGGCAAGCCCTATCCCCCGCTGGCCACGATCCAGATCGCCGCGCTGCTGCGCCAGCGGGGCCACGACGTCGCCCTGTTCGACGCGATGCTTGCCGATGGCGTCGAGGATTACGCAGCAGCCGTGCGCGCCGCGCAGCCGGATGTCGTGGTTCTCTACGAGGACAATTTCAACTACCTGACCAAGATGTGCCTCGGCCGCATGCGCGAGGCGGCGTGCCGGATGATCGCGCAAGCGCATGCGCGCGGCGCCCGCGTGATCGTGGCCGGCTCCGACGCGTCGGATCAGCCGGGCGCCTTCCTCGCCGCCGGCGCGGACGCGGTGCTGCTGGGCGAAGGGATTGCGGCGCTGCTGGAACTGATCGCGCGGCTGGAGCGCGACCCGGCCATCGCCGCCTGCCACTGGCTCGACGGCATTGCCGGCATCGCCACGCAGGTGGACGGCCAGACCCAGGCGCGACGCATGGGTGCCATGCCGCCGGACCCCCGGCTGGTCGGTCCCCCCGCCTGGGACCTGGTGGACATCGCGCGCTACCGGACCCTGTGGCGCGAACGGCACGGCTACTTCAGCCTCAACATGGCGGCGTCGCGGGGCTGCCCGTTCCGCTGCAACTGGTGCGCCAAGCCGATCTGGGGCAACCACTACAAGCAGCGCAGCGCCGAGGACGTGGCGGCGGAGATGATCTACCTGAAACAGGCGTTCGGGCCCGATCACATCTGGATGGCCGACGACATCTTCGGCTTCCACGTCGACTGGGTGGCGCAGTTCGGGGCGCGCCTGCGCAGCGCCGGCGGACCGGTGCCGTTCACCATCCAGACCCGCGCCGACCTGATGAGCGAGCGCATGACCGACGCGCTCGAACAGGCCGGCTGCGCCGAGGCCTGGCTGGGCGCCGAAAGCGGCAGCCAGCGCGTGCTGGACAGCATGGCCAAGGGCACCCGGGTCGCCGACCTGATTGCGGCCCGGGTGCGGCTGGGCCGGCGCGGCATCCGCGTGGGCTTCTTCATCCAGCTCGGCTATCTCGGCGAGCAGTTGGACGACCTGCTGGCCACCCGCGAACTGGTGGCGCAGGCCGCGCCCGACGACATCGGCGTGAGCGTCGCCTATCCGCTGCCGGGAACGAAGTTCTACGACAAGGTCAAGGCCCAGCTCGGCGACAAGACCCATTGGCAGGACAGCGGCGACCTGGCCATGATGTTCCACGGCGCCTACGACTCCGACTTCTACCGCTGCGTGCGCGACCTGCTGCACGAGCAGGTCACGCTGCAGCAATCGAAGGCCGCCGAACCGCCGCAGCGCCACCGGCAGGCGGGCGCGGCACTCGATGCCAAATGGGATGCGCTGGTCGCCTCCGAACGCGCGCACCGCAGCGACGATGCGGCGGCGACGAAGCGAATCGATATCCGGCTGCTCCCTCATGCTGCCGCCGCTCAAAGTCGTTAGGGCCGGCCTGCGCCGCACCACCGAGGCGCTCGCCGCGGAGCTGGCGCGGCCGGGCGGCGCCACGCCGCCATGGAGCGCGCTCGAATGGCAGCTGGCGGCGGTGGCCGCCACCGTGCACGGGGTGTCGCCGCTGCTGTGCCGACGCTGTGCGTGGCAGCACCCATCCTGGCGATCGTTCCTGGCCGACCAGCGCGCACACGTCGAGCATCGCCATCGGCGCATCGCCACGCTGCTGCAGCGCATCGATGCCGGCGCCCGCGCCCGCGGCATCGCCCTCGTCGCGCTGAAGGGCTCCGCCTTGCACGCGCTCGGCCTCTACGCGCCCGGCGACCGGCCGATGGCCGACATCGACCTGCTGGTCCGCGCCGAGGATGCCGCGCCGGCGATCGCGCTGCTGCAGGAACTGGGCTACGTGGAGTCGTTCGTCGCGTGGAAGCACCGGGTGTTCAGGCCGGCGGCCGGCGCGCCCTTCGCCGGCCTCGGCGAACACCGCGACACGCCGGTCAACATCGAGCTGCACACGCGCATCCAGGAGCGGCTACCGGTCACCGCGGTGGACATCACCGCGCGCATCCGTCCGCCGCAGCCGCAGCCCGGACTGAACCCCTACCCGTCGCCCGGCGCGCTGATGAACCACCTGCTGCTGCATGCCGCCGGCAACCTGTGCAACCGCAGCCTGCGCCTGCTCCATCTGCACGACATCGCGCTGCTGTCGGCACGCCTGTCCGCGGGCGACTGGAACGTGCTGTGGGACGACCCCGCCGGCGACGCTCCCTGGTATGCACTGCCGCCGCTGCTGCTGACCGCGCGCTACTACCCGGACTCGATCGCGACGGACGTGCTGGCACGGCTCGCCACCGGTTGCCCCGCCCTGCTGCGGATGGCGTCGCGCCGCCATACCCTGACCCGCGTTTCGTGCTCCGATCTGTGGCTGCATGCGCTGCACGGCATCGAATGGTCGCGTTCCGTCGGCGAGCTCGGACGCTGCCTCGGTCAGCGGATCAGGCCCACGCGGGAAGCCAGCCGGGAGCGCGCCGACATGCTGCGCACGCAGCTCTGGCTGCAGCAGGGGCCGGACTGGGCCGGCCTGTCGCACGGGCGGCGCATCCTTGCCTGGCTGACCCGGCCGGTGCCGCGGATGGACACCCTGTTCGCGGTGCGCGCGGCGCTGGAAGGCCCGGCGCGCGCGCCGTAGCGCCGGCCCATGTCGCGGGCGCAACCAGCCTCGGACCCGTCACCGGCCAGCCATGCCGCGGACGCGGCGGCGCTGGCGGGCCTGCGGCTGCGCTGCCCTCGCTGCGGAAGCGCCATCGACACGCTGGATTGTCCGGCCTGCGGCTTCGCCATCGTGATCGACGACGGCATCGCGCACGCCCTGGCGCCGGAATCGGCCGCCCGCCACGCGCGCTTCATCGCCGACTACGAGCGGATCAGGGCCGCCGAAGGCCGCGGCAGCGCAAGCGCGGATTTCTACCTCGCCCTGCCCTACCGCGACGCCAGCGGCAGGAATCGCGACCAGTGGCGGATGCGCGCGCGCAGCTACGACTGCATCGTGCGGCAGCTGCCGCAAGGGGGCCGCATCCTCGACCTCGGCGCGGGCAACGGCTGGATGAGTTTTCGCCTGGCGCTGGCCGGGTATCGGCCGACCGCGGTCGACCTGCTCGGCAACGATCGCGACGGGCTGGGCGCGGCCCGGCACTACCGGGCGCGCCTGCCGGCGCTGTTTGCGCGCTTCCAGGCCGAGATCCGTCGCCTGCCGTTCGCCGACGCGCAGTTCGATGCCGCCGTGTTCAATGCCTCCTTCCACTACGCCGAAGACGGCGAAGCGTGCCTGCGCGAAGCTTTGCGCTGCGTGCGCAAGGGCGGCATGGTGATCATCAGCGACACGCCGTGGTACGCCCGCGACGCGAGCGGCCGGCAGATGCTGGCCGAGCGTCGCGAAGCCTTCCTGCGCCGCCACGGCACGGCGGCCGACGCCCTCGCCAGCCTGGGTTACCTCACCGACGAGCGCCTGCAGCAGATGGCCGCTGCGCTGTCGATCCGCTGGGAGGTGCACCGCCCGTGGTACGGCCTGCGCTGGGCGTTGCGCCCCTTCGCGGCGAAGCTCCGCGGCCGGCGCGAGCCTTCGAAGTTCCGACTTTACGTGGCCCGCAAACCGGCCTGACCCTGCGCGTCGGCGGGCGAGTGCCGATACAGCGCTTCGAACAACCGCGCCGTGCAGTCGGCGTCCTCCGGCAGCGCCCGGCGCTGCGCAGCCGCGGCCAGTCGCAGGCGCAGCGCTTCGTCGGCAAGCAGCTGCCCGATCGCCTCGGCCAGCGCCGCCCAGTCGCCGACGGGCACCGCACGCGCCGCCGCAGGCGCCCATTCCACCAGATGCCCGACCGCCGTGCCGACCGTCGGCACGCCGGCCACCGCCGCCTCCAGCAACACCAGCGGACCGGCCTCGTGCAGCGAGGACATCACCAGCAGGTCGGCCGCTTCCATCAACGGGCGCAATTCGCGTTGCGTCCGGAACCCGAGGAAGCGGACGCAGTGCTCCAGCCCCAGCCGGCCGGCCAGCCGCTGCACCTCGCCCTGCAAGGTGTCCACGCCGACCACATCCATGCGGAAGGCCAGCCCGCCGTCGCGCAGCACGGCCAGCGCGCGCAGCAGGGTCGGCTGATCCTTCACCCGGTTGAGGCTGGCCACGTGGATCAGCCGCGCCGGGCCGGTGCGGCGCACGCGCGGCGCGAGCGGCGGCCAGGCCTGCAGGTCGACGCCGAGCGGCACGCGCCGGGCCACCACGCCGAGTGCGCGCAGCGCCTCGATGACCGGTGCGCTGGCCGCCGTGACGACATCGGCGGCACGCAGCACGCATGCCTCGCGCAGCCGCCCCTTCCATCGCAGCCGCCCGCCGTAGCCGATCGCGCGCAGCGCGACCAGCTCGCCGCCGGCGACATGCACCAGGCTCGGCCGCCGCAGCAGCCTGGCCGCGGCCACGGCCACCAGGCCGCACGAGCCGGAGAAGATCGCCTGGATCCGATCGAACGGCGCGCGGCGATGCTCGGCGCGGATCGCCGCGATCGCGCGCAGCCGGGTCCAGCCGTCGCCGATGTTGTGGATGCTCGCACCGGCGAGCTCCCAGCGGCCCGCCGCCGCTTCCTGCTGCAGCGCGAACACATGCACCTCGTGGCTGCGCGCCAGTCGTTCGATCAGCGCCAGCAAGGCCGGGATCACCCGGTACTCGCCGCTGCGATCCACTCCGCCCGGCACCACCAGCGCGAGTTTCACGACGCCCTCCGGCACCGCTCGTCGCACACCTGCACGTAGGCATCGGCCCATTGCCGGCCCACCGCGGCGAACGACAGCGCGGCGTCGAAATGGGCGCGCACCTGTGCCGCCGGCGGCCGGCCGGCAGCGGCAGCGACCAGCGCCTCGGCCAGCTGCGTCGCCTCGCCGCAAGCCCACAGGCGACCGATGCCGCGGTCGCCGATCAGCGCGCGGAAGGAGGGAATATCCGTGAGCACCGGAGTGACGCCGCAAGCCAGCGCCTCGAGCGCGGCGTAGCCGCAGCTTTCGGCGCGGCTGCCCGAGACGAACAGGTCGGCCGCGCGCATCAGCAGCTCGACCCGCGCGTGCGCCACCGTGCCCAGCAAGTGCACGCGCCCGGCAAGCTGCGGGTCGCGCGCGATGCGCGCCCGCACCGCGCCGAGCAGCGGCGCGCTGCCGAAGGCGCACCACAACTGCAGGCCAGGCAGCCGCCGCGCCGCCAGGCTGACGCCGTCGAGCACGCTCAACGGGTCCTTGCCGGCATTCAGATGCCCCACCCACAGCACGCAGGGATCGCCATGCAGGCCGGTTCCGGCGCGGGCGTCGGCGTGATGGCCGACACTGAAGCGGCTGCTGGATTCGGGAATCGCAAACCGCCGCGTGTGCGGCGCGAACAGTCCGGCCCGGGTGAACGGCCGCGCCAGTTCGGGCGCGGTGAAGGCGACGCCGGCCAGCGCCGCATACCAGCGCCGCCACGGCGGCCGCCGCCACCGGCGCGGCGGCCGATCGGCGTGGTCCTGCAGGATGATCGGCAGCCGCGGCAGGCACTGCGCGATGGCGAAGGCGTCCTCGGCAAAACCGAGACTGTGCCCGTGCAGCACGTCGGCGCGGATCTCGGCGAGCACGCCGGCGAAACGGCGGCCCCGGTCGGCCGCCGTCGCCAGCCCGCGGATGTCGACGAAGCGATAGTCGATGCCGCCACGCGTGATCCGCTCCTCGCGCGCCGCCGCCTGGATCACCGACACGCGGGTGCCGGCGCTGGCGGCCGCCTCGGCGATGTCCGCCAGCGAGTGCCAGCGTTCCAGCACCTCGGCTGGCGCCAGTCCTGCCGGCGCGGGCAGGAAGTTGAGCTGCGCGACGTGCACGGCGCGCACCCGGCTAGAGGCCCGAGACCTGCGGCATGCGCAGGCGCACCAGCCGGTTGGCCAGCTCCAGTTCCCACGGCCGGTCGTACCTGCCGTAGCGGTAGCGCCAGAGCGCCATCGCGCTCAGGCTGCGCTTGGCCCACGGCGGCGAGCGCAGGTCCTGCACGGTGGGAAAGCGGCAGCGCAGCACGGTGACGAAATCCCGGATGCGCCGGCGCAGCCGGTCGTCGAGCCAGGGCGCGTCGGCATGGCAGGTGTAGTCGACCCAGCGCGGCTGCGCCCACTCCTCCGGCGTGGTCGGAAACACCACCGGTTCGCCGTCGAGACCGAACAGCGGTTTCGCCGGACGCCGCGCGCGGTCCTGCTCGTGCCGGCTGTTTTCCGGCAGCGGCGTGTAGACGTAGATGACGACCTCCGACTGCGGATTGACCCGCTTCAGCGCGCGGATGAACTCGAAGGTGTGCTCGGTCTCCTCGGCCGTGTTCTCCGGCGGCGCGACCATGAAGGACAGCTCGGGGATCACGCCGTGGCGGCGGCACAACTCCACCACCGCCATGGTCTGGTCCGGCCGCGTGCCCTTGCGGATCTCCTTGAGCATCTGCCCATTGGGCGACTCCGCGCCGATGTACGCCATCCGCAGCCGGCTCTTGCGCACCAGCTTCCACGCCTGTTCCGACAGGTTGAGCAGGGCGTCGGCGCGGGCAAAGCACCACCACGGCATCTCGAACCGGGCCATCACTTCGAGCAGCGGCAGCATGTCCCGCTCGCGATCGAAGAAATTGTTGTCGAAGTACTGCACCGAGTCCGCGCCCAGCGTGTGCTTGAGGTAGCTCAGATCGCGTTCGAGCTGCTGCGCCGCCGGCAGCACGGTGGTGCCGCCGAACATCGCGGCCACGCCGCAGAAGGTGCAGCGGAAGCGGCAGCCGACCGACGCCTGGTGCGCCACGGTGCGGCGGCCGAGATAGGTGCGCGCCAGGTAGCGCCGCGGGTCGCCGAGCTTGTCGTAGGGCAGCACCCGGCCGTGGTCGGCCAGGGTGAAACGGCGGTTCGGGTTGTGCACGACCGCGCCGCCCTGTTTCCACGACAGCCCGCCGATCGTCGCCAGCTTCGCCTCGGCCCTGCCGTCCAGCGCGGCGATCAGCTCCGGCAGGGTTTCCCCGGCCTGCCCGCGCACCGCGTAGTCGACGTAGGGCGCGGCCAGCGCCGCGTCCGGGTTGAGCGTGGGGAAATAGCCGCCCCAGACGATCGGCAGCGCCGGAAAGCGTGCGCGGATCGCGGTGGAGACGGCGATCGCCGGCGCCAGCTGCGGGCCGCCCATGACGCTGACGCCGACCGCGTCGAACGCGCCCTGCTCCAGCGCGCGCAAGGCGTCGTTGACGAAATCGCGGTCGACGTTGCCGTCGATGATCCGGCTGTCGTGGCCGCTGCGCTCCAGCGCGGCCGCCAGGTGCAGCAGGGACAACGGGAAGCGCGCGCTGCGCCGCGAGGTGATGGTCGGGTTGATCAACAGCGTGCGTGCCGCATCGGTCATGGCAAGGGCCTGCAGGACGAGGGAATCACGGCTCGCGCCGCAGCCGGAACACCAGCGCCACGGGAACCGCCAGCGCGGCGCGGTCGAAACGCGCACCGGCGGGGATGTCGGCCGGGTCGAGCATCGGCTCCAGCACCTGCTCGATGCGCAGCCCGAGCGCGGCGCAGGCCGCGTGCCAGTGGCCGTACAGGTGCCGCGTGTGCCGCACGGCGTAGTGCCGGCCGTCCGACTTGAAGTCGCGCAGCCAGCCCAGCGCATCTCCGATCGGATGCACGTCGCTGCACAGCAGCGTGCCGCCGGGCCGGGTCACCCGGCACAGCTCGGCCAGCGCGTGCTGCAGGTCGTCGAGATGGCCGACGACCAGGCCGCAGAGGGTCAGGTTCGCCCGCGCATCCGGCACCGGCAGCGCTTCGAGGCTGCCCTGCACCAGGTCGATGTCCGCGGCGGCCTGCCAGGCGGCCAGCTCGACGCCGGCGCGCGCGAGCATCGGCGACGACAGATCCACGCCGATCACGCGCGCCGCACCACGGCGCAGCGCATGCAGCATGTAGCGTCCGCTGCCGCAACCGACATCGAGCACGGCTTGCCCGCGCAGCGTGGCCGGCATCAGCCCGAGCATGGCGCGCTCCTCCGCCTGCATCACCGGGTTGTGCGCATGCGCGGGGTAACTGGCTGCCCACAAGGCATACGCCTCGGCCGGCAGCAGCATCGGCGGACGCGTCGTCACGACTGGCCGGCCTCCATGGCGAGGTCGTGCGCGCGGTGCGCGGCGGCCAGTGCGAGCCCCGGTTCGAGCGCCACCAGCGCAGGGTCGGCCAGCGGCCTGGCCAGCAGTTTCGGTCTGCCGTCCAGCGTCACCGGCACGGCGTCCATGCCGGCGACGTCGAACCATTCGGCGAAATCCGGATCGGCGATGCGCGGCACGCCGTGGCGCACCACCGCCCGGATCCGGCTGCGCTCGATGCCGACCAGGCCGCAGCGCTCGTCGCCGCCGCGGTCCTCGACGATCACCAGGTCCGCCGGCGCGCCCGGCGCCAGGCTGCCGCCGGAGGGCAGCCGCAGGATACGCGCGGCCTGGCTGGTGACCAGGTCCAGCAACGGCCCGGCGCCCAGCTCGCCGCGGGCGACGATGCCGCGCATTTCGTCAAGCAGGTCGCGGGCACCGCTGAGCCGCGAGTCGCTGCCCAGCGCAAGCCGTCCGGCCGCGCACAGGCGCCGCGGGTCCAGCGAGCGCCCGAGCAGGTTGCGGTTGCTGGTCGGACACCAGACCACCGCCGCGCCGCGCTCGATCACCCGGTCGACGTCGCGCTCGCGCAGGCCGACGCCGTGGATCAGCACGCTGTTCGCCGCCAGGCAACCCATCTCGTCGAGCCGGGCCAGCTCCGCCTGCGCGATCGCGTCGGTGCCTTCGGCCAGGTGGATCAGCCAGGGCCGGTCGGCGGGCGTGGCGGCGAAGCTCGACCGCGCCGGCGGACCGTAATCGGGCCAGCCCAGCGCATAGCTCCAGCCGTAGTCGCGCAGCACGCCGACCGGGAAATCCGGCTCGTCGAGCGCCGGATGCCAGGGGTCGTGATGCGCCACGCAGGTGGTGCCGGCAAGCAGGTTCTTCAGCGCGCCGTGGCGCAGCCGCAGCGCCTTCGGCACCCGCAGCGCGGCGATCACCGCCGGCTCCTCGAAGTGCGCCCGGAACGCGGCGATCCAGGCATAGCTGTTCGGGAATGGCGCGCGGGCTGGCAGCGGCGGCACCGTGTTGACGTGCAGATGCTCGTGCGCGTTGATCAGGCCGGGGAAGAGCAGATGGTCGCGCAGGTCGAGCCGGTACGCCCGCGCCGCCAGCGACGCGCCGATCCGCCCGCCCCGGATCGGCAGCGGCATGCGCGAGCGGCCCGCGGGCGTGACCGAGACGGCCCGGCACAAGCTGACATCCATCGCGGCCTGCAGAACGTCCATCGACTCAGCGCCGTCGCAGCACGATCAGGAAATGGTCGCCCATGTCGCGCAGCAGCGGCAGCGCGCCCAGGCGATCGTCGAGCCGGCCGAGGCGCTCGCACCAGCGGCGCCGGCGGCGGTAGTAGTCCACCAGGTAGGGCGGCGGCAGGAACAGGCCCAGCGCGCGATAGCCCTGCAGCGAGAACTGCCCGCTGAAGGCACGGTAGAACTCGCGCGGCAGGTAGTAGCAGGTCCAGATCGTGTGGCGGTTCATGCCCACCGCCGTCGCGCCACGCGCGGCGCGCACGCCGGCGCGCCTGAAGCGGCCGCGCAGGGCGTAGTGCCCCAGCTCCCACGGACAGATCCGGCCCATCACCGAGAACACCAGGCTGCCGCCGGGGCGCAGCAGGCGCGCGCATTCGGTGGCGACGGCGCCGAGGTCCGGCACGCAGTTCAGCGGGCCGAAGTTCGAATAGATGCCGTCGAACTCGTCGTCGAGCCGGGCGAGTTGCTGGATGCCGAGGTGCGCGACCGTCACGCGCGACTGCATGGCCGCGGCCGCCGCCCGCGCCCGCGTGCGTTCGACCATCAGCGGCGACCAGTCGGTGGCGACGACATGGAAGCCGCGCCGCGCAAACTCCAGCGCGTCGATGCCGGTGCCGCAGCCCAGGTCCAGCAGGCGCGCGCCAGGCGGCACGACGCTGTGCACGGTATCCCACAGGATCAGCCGCATGCGCTGGATCAGCTCGTTGTTGCCGCGGGGCCCGTCGTAGTCGGCGGCGACACTGTCGAACGCGCGCTGCGTGTCGAGCAGCTGTGCCTCGTCCGGCGGCGAGTGCCGCGGGTGCTGGCGGGCGCTTCCGGCGGGCACGGCGCGGTGCCCGGGGCGCAGCTTGTGCAGTCCACGCATATCGAACGAACTCCGTCCCACCGTGAGGCAGACTTCCCTTCACCGCGACACCGCCGACCCCGTCACGGGTCGGCCCCGGCACTTCATGGATCCGCTCCGTGAGTGCGCGCCGGCGCCGGTTTGGTTGAACGGCGCCGGCCGCGCATGCATCGCCGGGTTCAGGCCCCCCGCCGTCGACCGGCCCTCGCCACGGCCGCGCATGCGCCCAGCAGCAAGCCCAGCAGCAGGCCGATGCCCCAGGTCAGTTCGGGATTCGGGAAGGCCTGCTTGTCGGGCACGTAGACCGGCCACATCATCGACGTCGCATAGGTGTAGCTCGGGCCGAGGCGTTCCATGAGATCCATCCGCGCCTGCCGCAAGCCGCGGATCTCCTCGTTCTTGTTCGCCAGCAGCAGGCTGGCCAGCACCGCACCCTGCGCATCCCTGCTGCCCGGTGCGGCCGCCCGTTGATAGCGGGCCAGGTCGCCCTCGGCGACCTGCAGGTCGGCCTCGATGCGGGCCAGTCGCGCGCGCGCCGCCTGCAGCGGCGCCTCTTCCAGGCGCCGGTGGACCGCGGCCAAGCGGACCACCGTCGCCGTGGCCAGTTCGGCCGCCTGCTCGCGGGAATAGGCCCGCACGGTCAGGCGGACCAGCGGGCCGGCATAGGGCATCGGCTCCAGCTTCAGGCTCTTGCGATAAAGCCTTGCCACGGACGAATCGCGCGCATGGCCGGCGCCTTCCAGGATCTCGTTCTCGAACGGCACCAGCTCCAGCCGCTCGATCACGCGCAACAGCGGCTCGACCTTCGGATCCTGGCCCGGCGGCACCTGCCCGACCTGGGCGATCTGGATCCACGCGGTCGCCTGCCACTGGCGCTTCACCAGGTGCGCGAAGGCATAGGTGCCGGCCAGGGTCAGGATCAGCACGCCCGCGAACCAGATCCAGCCGCGGGTGAAGATCCGCCAGAGGTCGATCAGGTAGATTTCGTCTTGTTCCATGGTCGGGCACTCACTGGGGAGAGGAAGGAGACACGATCGGCACGCGGGTCCGCCGGTTCGGCAGCCAGGCCGCGACAACCTGCATGACCAGGCACAGGCCGATGAAGCCGGCGTTCGTCCACGTGTAGGCCTGCGGCGCGAACGGCGCCATCACGCAGACGTAGGAAACACGCAGGAAGATCAGCAGGGAAAACAGCGACACCGTGGCGCGCAGCCGCGACACGCTCCAGCGCAGCATCACGTACAGCACGACGGCGGCGGCCACCGCGCCGGCCGGGCCGAACGCCATCAGGAACGGGAAGAACTCCGTGCCCACGTTGATGGTCGGCGCATCCAGCGGAATGCCCGTGCCCGCGGTGGCGACGGAACCGCTCAGCGGCACGACCTGGTGGATGAGGAAGCTGGCGTTGCCGTAGTGCTTGGCCAGGATCGCGCTGAAGTTGTACGGCCCGGCGGTGGCGTAGAGGAGCAGCCACTTGATGCCTTCCGGCGCCGCGCGGTACATCGCGCTGAACGGCAAGGTGAGGTAGTCCAGCGGCCCGGAGCGCAGCATGCCGAGCAGCGAGAACACGCTGACGCCGGCGAAGCCGAGCAAACCGACGGCCTTCCACGGCACCGGCCTGGCCTCGTCCCGGCGCAGCAGGATCACCAGCGCGAACGCGAACACCGTGGCGAACACCCGGTTGCGGTCGATCACCAGGATCGGAAACAGGAAGCCGATGCCGATGAGCGTGTTGCGCAGCCACCGCTTCCTGGCGCACAACAGCCCGATCGGCGGCAGCACCCAGCAGATGTCCGACACGTGCCGGACGTGCTCGTGCCCATCCTTCATCACGGCGTAGGACGACGGGTTGCCGAACAGCGGAATCGGGAACAGCGCCAGGTCGAGCACGCAGAAAGCCGCGACCAGCTCCGCGAAGGCCAGTGCCACGAACGCATCGCGGGTGCCGGCGTAGCTGTGCGCGCGAAAGCGCGAGGCCGGCGGAATCCTGATCCGCGCCTGCACGTCGAACCAGCCGATCGCCGCGGCAACCACCGCCAGCAGCAGCAGGCCCTGCAGGTAGTCGACCGGGAGATC
The DNA here is from genome assembly GCF_000473345.1 of Rhodanobacter sp. OR87. Taxonomy (NCBI): domain Bacteria; kingdom Pseudomonadati; phylum Pseudomonadota; class Gammaproteobacteria; order Lysobacterales; family Rhodanobacteraceae; genus Rhodanobacter; species Rhodanobacter sp. OR87. Next base: position 49,040 of record NZ_AXBJ01000023.1, on the reverse strand, counting down.
GTAGGTGAGCAGGGTCAGCGCGCAGGCCAACAGGAGCGGCAGCGCGAGATAGGCCGACGGCAGGCACAGCAACCGTTTCATGCCGCCTCCACGCCATGGCGTCCGGATGAAGGCCGCAGCTTCGACAGCAGTCGCAGCCACGACCAGGCGAGCAGATGCCGCGCCAGCGACCACGGCCGTCCCTGCAGGAACGCGATCTTGGCGCCGATGTGGTGCGCCTGTGCCCGCAGCAGGGTCCGGTACGGCTCGTCGAACAGGCACGCCCGGCGCAGCGCCACCTGGCGCGACTCGGCGAGGTTGCCGATCCGCGTGGCGGTGTGCCGCGTCCGGCTCAGGTTCGCGCCGTGGATGCGGTAGGCGCAGACGCTGACGTCGATGAAGCCGAGCGCGTCGCGGGCCGCCAGGCGCAGGAACAAATCCCAGTCCTCGATGCGCAAGCCTTCGCTCCAGCGGTCGACGGTGTCCAGCGCGCTCCGCCGCATCAAGGCCACCGGCCCGCCGATGGCCCAGTGGCTGATGATCGCGCGGCGGATGCCGTCGTCGGAGCGGTACAGGCTCTTGCTGCCGCCGCGAAGCAGGCCCATGCCGCTGTCGTGCAGCCGGTTGCCGTCCTGGTCGACGACGACCGAATCGCCGATCACCGCGCCCTTGTCCGGATGCGCCAGCAAGTAGCGCACCTGGGCATCGAGACCGCCCGGCAGCAGGTAGTCGTCGCTGGCGCCGGGGCGCAGGAACTCGCCGTTCGCGCGCGCCGCCAGTTCGTTCAGCGTCGCCGCGATGCCGCGGTTGTCCCGATGCACGTACTCGATCGGGATATCCATGCAATGCGTTGCGACCCAGTCGGCAATCCGTTCGGCGGTGCGGTCGGTCGAGCCGTCGTCGATGACGATGAGCTCCTTGGCCGGATACGGATCCTCCAGCACGCTGTCCAGGCAGCGCCGCACGAAACGCTCGTGGTTGAACGCGGGAATCAGCACGGACACCAGCGGCAGCGCCGCCGTGTTCGCCGGTACGTCGCCGCTCATCGTCGCAGCCCTCCCAGGTAACGCCGGGCAACCAGCAGGTTGAAGGCGAGATACAGCAGGTAGTTGACCGCGAAGGCGTACATCGCGCCGACCAGGCCGTAGCGCGCGGCAAACACCCAGACCAGCGCGAGGTAGCTGGCCGCGAACACGCATTCGGAGACGACGAACAGCGCCGTCATCGCCTTGGCCAGCATCAGGTAGGAAAGGACGAAGGAGGCGACCTTGATGACGTCGCCGACCAGTTGCGGGCCGTACAGCGCGTTGGCGGCGGCGAACTCCGGCGTGAACAGCAGCCGGGTCACCCATCCGCGCAGCGCATACACCATGGCCGCCAGCACGATGACCGCCGGCAGGACGTGGCGACCGGCGCTGCGCAGCTCGGCCAGCAGCGCCTCGCGGCCGTGCGTCGAGGCCAGCTTGGGCAGGTAGTAGATGTTGATGGCCGCGGTGAAGAACAGCAGATAGGCGTCCGACACCTTGCTGACCGCCTGCCAGTAGCCGACCCGTTCCCAGCCGAACTGCAGCGCGAGATGGTCGCGCACGGCGATGTTGACCAGCGGCGGCAGCAGGGCGGAGGTGAGGGTCATCACCGAGAACGTGGCCAGCCGCAAGGTCATCTCGCGGTCGTAGTGCAGCCGCAGCATGCGGCGGCGGAAGTACGAGCTGCGCCACCACGCCGGCAAGGCGATCGCCAGCCACAGCAGCTGGCCCAGCACCAGCGCCAGCAGCGCGCCATACAGATGCAGCCAGCGCGCCAGCCAGATCATCATCACGATGCCGACCAGCGCCCCGCCCGCCTGGATCAAGGCCAGCCGGCGCACGTCCATGAAGCCGTTGACCACCGCGAGGATGTAGTTGAGCAGCGCGATGCCGAGCTGCGCGACGGCGAGCACGCGGATCAGGCCGGCATAGCCCAGGTCGCCCAGCAGCCACGCGGCGAGCTGCCGACTGAGCAGCAGCGCCGCGCCGCCCATCAGGCAGGAGGCGCAGAACGCGTAGCACAGCGCGGCGGACAGCAGGCGCGACAGCCGGGGCGGATCGTCGCGGTACTCGGCGACATACTTGACGATGGCCGCGCTGATGCCGCCGCCGGCGAGCACCGCCAGCAGCGACATCAGGCTCATGAACTGGCCGAGCCGGCCGACGCCCTCGGGGCCGGCGAACCACGCCACCAGCTTGATCGCCACCAGCCCGGCGAGCAGCCGCGCGGCGGTCGCGAGGCTGGTGTAGAAACCGGCGCGCACGATGTTCATGCCCCGCCTCCGAACGCGTTGCAGGCATCGATCACCCGCGCCACGCCGTCATCGCCCAGGGTCGGCCCCAGCGGCAGGCTCAACACCTCGTCGCACAGTCGCTCGGTCAGCGGCAGGCGGGCACTGCGCAATGCGGGATACGCGGGCTGCCGATGCGCCGGCACCGGGTAATGCACCTGGGCCTGGATGCCGTGTGCGCGCAGGTGCCGCTGCAGCGCATCGCGCTCGGCGCAGCGCACCACGAACAGGTGCCAGGCGTGCTGTTCCTCGCGCACCGCGTCGGGCAACTTGATCCGCGGGTGGCGGATGCCGTCGCGATAGCGATGCGCCACCCGGCGGCGCCAGGCCACGTCCGCATCGAGATACTTCAGCTTCACCCGCAGCATCGCCGCCTGCATCTCGTCGAGCCGCGAGTTCAGCCCCTGGCAGAGGTGGCGGTACTTCACCTCGGAACCGTAGTTGCGCAGCGCCGCGACCCGCCGCGCCAGCGCCACGTCGCCGGTCACCACCGCGCCGCCGTCGCCCAGCGCGCCGAGGTTCTTGGCCGGGAAGAAACTGAAGGCCGCCGCGTCGCCGAACGTGCCGGCCCTGCGCCCGTCGCGCAGCGCGCCGTGCGCCTGCGCCGCGTCTTCGATCAGCAGCAAGCCGCGCCGCCGGGCCAGCGCCGCCAGCGCCGGCATGTCGGCCAGCTGGCCATACAGATGCACCGCCATGATCGCGCGCGTGCGCGGTCCGATCGCCGCCTCCACGCAGGCCGGATCGAGGTTGAACGTCGCCGCATCGGGCTCCACCGGCAGCGGCACCAACCGGTTCTCGCTGATCGCCAGGAAGCTGGCGATGAACGTGTTGCCGGGCACCACGACCTCGTCGCCCTCGCCGAGAACGCCGAGTTCCTTGTAGCCGCGCAGGATCAGCGACAGCGCATCCAGGCCGTTGCCCACGCCCACGGCATGGCGCACGCCGCACCAGCCGGCGAACTCCCGCTCGAAGGCGACGAGCTCGTCGCCGAGCACATACCAGCCCGAATCGATGACGCGTGCCGCGGCAGCCTTCAGCTCGTCGGCGTAACGCGCATTGACTTCCCGGAGGCTCAGGAACGGGACGTCACCCGGGGCGGCTTCCGCCGGTGCGTTCTGCATCACGTCGGGACCCATCACAGCGGCCACTCGTAGCAATCGTGCACGATGCCGCGCGCGCCGAAGTATTCCTTCTGCGTCACCAGCCCGCTGTTGAGCACCGCCCCGGCCTGTTCGGTGGAAATGCCGAAAGAGAAGTAGCGCCGGTCCGCATACGTGCTGCCGATCAGCCCGGCGAGCAGGAAGCTCAGCGCATCCAGCCGGCGCCCCTCCTCCGCTGCGGCCAGGTACTGGGTATGCACCACCCGGCCGAGATCGTAGACGAGGGCGCCCGCCAGCAGGACACCCTCCCGGCGCGCCTCGTGCAGCACGATCTGCCGCGGGAAGCGTGCCTGCAGCAGGCGTAGCTCCTGCAGGCTGTGGGTAGGCGCGACGTGATGCTGGCGCAGCACCTCCGACAGCAGCGCGTGGAACGACGCCGGATCGGTGCCGACCTGCAGGCTGATGCCTGCCCGCCCCGCCTTCCTGACCGCGCGCCGGCGCGGTTCGGTGAACTGGAACGGTTCCTGCAGCGCAATCACCGAGGACAGGTCGCGACGCGTCAGCCGGGCACCCATGCGCTGCAGCGCGTAAAGATCCTCCTCGGCCGGGTACGCATGGAACACGTGCGGCACCGCCTTGTAGACGATGCGCTGCGCGCCCAGCGCACGGTAGGCATCGGCCATCTGTCCGAACACGGCGAGCGTCGCGTCGGCACGCAGGGCCTGGCCGCGGATCAGTCCGGCATAGGTGAGCCCGCCATGACTGGTCACCAGCTTGTCGCGGATATCCGCCGGGAACACCGCCACGATCCGGCCATGCTGCTCGACGACCAGCGAGCAGTCGACGAAGCGATCGGCGTGGTAATCCATGTAGCCGCGCCGGTGCAGCAGGTTGCCGTTCCTGGAGCGCTCGACCAGGGCGTCCCAGGCGTCGGCATCGGCGGGAACGTAGCGCCTAACCGCCAGCATCGGCGCCACCGTCGAGGTGCGACACGAGGGCTTCGGCCACGCCGAAGCCATCCACGCCCATGTCGTTGCCGTTGTAGAACATCAGCAGCTTGTCGCGCTGACGGATCAGCGCGGGGTAGCAGATGGTCCGCGAGTCCCAGCCGCTGTCGGACAGGCCCAGGCCCAGCGCATCGTCGCGGCGTTCCCAGCGGATGCCGTCGTCGCTGCAGGCCATGCCGGGAAAGTATTCGCCGCTGAGGTTGCCTCGCGTGAAGTACATGACGTAGCCGCCGCCGAGCCGGTACACCCGCGGCCGCCCGATCCGGTACTCGCTGCCGCGCGGCAGCAGGCAGACCCGATCTTCGTGCGGCATGGCGCGCAGATCATCGGTCTCCGCGTAACGGATGTGGTAACGCGGAAACGGCTTGCCGCCGATGATTTCCCAGTCGTCGCCCACGGCGTACCACAGCCGCCAGCGGCCACCTTCATGGATGGCCGAATGCACTGCGCCGATCGTGCTGCGGCCGGGCGCGCGATCCAGGATCGGCGTCTCCTGCACGCGCCGGAAGTGCTCGCCGCCATCGGTCGAAATCGCCAGACCGGTAAAGGCCAGGAACTTGGCCCTGGCCACGTGCTGGAAGCCGACATAGAACAGGTGCAGGCCGCCCGGCGCGTCGACCACGTCGCCCAGGATCATGCCGTTGTCGTCGAAACACCCGCCCCGGCCGACGTCGAGCGCCGGTTCGGCGCTGACGCGCACGATCGTGGCCGGGTCGTCCGCGCACACGTCGACATAGCCGATGCGGCTGACGCCATCGCCATCGCGAAAGCCCGCGTAGACGCGGATGCGCTCGCCGTCGATGCGATACGGGGTCGGCGTGAGCGCCGAGTGGCGCATCCAGCCGCCCACGCCATGCCGCGCGGTGTCGAATACCAGCCCCTTCTTCCTCCACGCGGCCATGGGCATTCAAAGCTTCACGTCGAAGCTGGACTTGTCCGGCACGGCGCGCGCCGGCGAGCCGACGTAGATCCGGCCCGGCTCGGTATCGCGCGTCACCAGCGCGCCGGAGCCGATCACGTTGTCGGGCGCCACCTTCACATGGTCGTTGAAGGTGGTGTTCACGCCGACGAAGCTGCCGGCGCCGATCTCGCAGTAGCCCGAAACGACCGCGTGCGAGGCGATGAACACGTTGTCGTGCACGACCGTGCGGTGCCCCACGTGGTTGCCGCTCCACAGGATGCAGTTGTTGCCGATGCGCACGAAAGGCTGGATCACGTTGCCTTCGAAGATGAAGCTGTTCTCGCCCACTTCGGCATTGCGCCACACGAACGCGCGCGTGCTGACATAGGTGGCGAAGCGGTAGCCCCGGCGTTTCAGCTCCTGGTAAAGGCGCGTGCGCAGCCGGTTGAGCTGGCTGGCGGGGATCGCGACAAACACCTCCACCTCGCCCGGCGGGTAGTCCGTCTCCAGCGTTTCGCAGGCCACCACGGGATGGCCCGCCAGCCGCGGCTGCGTCAGATAGGCGCGTTCGACGCCGAAGGCCGCCACGTCGTAGTCGCTGTCGTGCTCGAAGTACTCGCAGGCGATCTGCGCGAACTCGCCGGCGCCGATCAGGACTAGCGGCCTTGACATGCCGTCGCACCCTCCAGTTGCATGGCGCCGTTCACCTCGCGCAGGAACTGGTCGTAGTCGGTGATGTAGTCGTCCGGATCAAACGGGTGGTCGGCCAGCACCATCAGCACGCAGTCGTCGCTGAAGTCGTAGAGCTCCCGCCACACCATGCTGCCGAGCAGCAGGCCCTGGGCCGGATCGTCGAGCACGATCTCCGTCGCGCCGCTGCCGTCATCCAGCAGGAAAGTGACCGCTCCGCGCACCGCCACCGCCAGCTGGCTGAGATGGCGGTGCGCGTGCCGGCCGCGATGCACGCCGTTCTTCGTGGCGAAGATGTAGTACACGCGCCGGATCGCGAAGGGCACATCGCCGTCCTGTTCCAGCGCGACGAGCATGCCGCGGCTGTCGCCATGTTTGTGCAACTGGATGCGTTGGATTTCCATGGGTCGGACCCGGCTGCAAATCATGGGATGGCGACTTACAGGCTTGAGTGCCGCCCGACTGGACAAAGGTTGCGCCGGGCAGCGGGCGGCGGATCGCCGGCGCCGCACGGCCTGCCGCCGGGTCGGGTGCCGTCACCGGCGCGGCCAGGCGCCGTGCGCAACCTTTGGCGGCCCGGCCGGCACTTACCCGCATCTTGCAGCGGTCTGCCGGTACGGCCGGGGCAGCATCGCTGACGGGCGCGTGGCCCGTGCATCGCCGCATCCGATCAGGCCCCAAGGAGAGCCCATGCTGCCTTTTCCGACCCGACCCGAAACCGGCCGCCGCGGGAACCTTCTGTGGCACGGCCTCGCGATCCTGCTGCTGTTCGCCAGCAACGCCGTCCAGGCGGTTCCCTCGTTTGCCCGGCAAACCGGCTACGTCTGCGCGGTCTGCCACTCCAGCGCCTATGGCGGCGGCGACAACGGGCCGGGGCTGACGCCGGTCGGCATGCGTTTCAAGCTCAACGGATACACCGACGCGAACATCGGCGACGCGCTGCCGGTGGCCGCGCAACTCGTGGCGGCCCGCACCAACCCGGCGCGCGGCGACAGCAAGAGCCGACTGACCGAAGCCGACATCTACCTGGCCGGGCGACTGACCGATCACGTGGGCGGCTTCGTCAAGATCGAGACCGACAATGTCGGCAACGGCAAGTACAACACCAGGCTGAGCAACCTCGACCTGCGCTTCGTCGCCAAGGCGCTCAAGCTGGGCGGCAAGGATCTGACGCTCGGCGTGAGCGTCAACAACAATCCGGGGTTCAACGACCCCCTCGCCGTGCTGCCGGCCGCTTCGACCCTGGGTCCACCCGGCGTCACCGGGACCCTGCTGAACCTGTCCAGCCCCGGCGCACCGGCCAACCGCGTCATCGGCGCCACGGTCTACGCCCTGTACGACTCGGATTGGTACGGCGAAGTCGGCACCTACAACGCGTTGCAGACGTCCGTGCAGGATCGGCTGGGTTATTCGGTCGGCGGCGATCCGGGCAAGTTCAGCGACACCGGATACTTCCGCTTCGCCTACATGAAGGAGTTCAAGGCCCAGTTCGTCTCGGCCGGCGTGGTGGGCCTGACCACCCGGCGCCAGCGGCCCCGTCTGGGCCCCGCCGACGACATCACCGACCTGGGTTACGACCTCACCTACCAGTATCTGGGCAACCGGCAGAACATCCTGCAGCTCAGCTACGTGAACATCTTCGAGAAGCGCGATTACGGCAGCACGCCTGCCAGTCCCGTGGTTCCGGGCCTGCTCGCGCTGCCGCAGGGCTCGGCCCGCGACCAGATCGCCACCGCCATCTACACCTTCAGGCAAAGCTACGGCATCGCGCTGTCCCGCATGGTGAGCACGGGTTCGCGCGACCCCGCCCGCTACGTCCCGTACGGCAGTCCCGATACCACCAGCAACCTCGTCAGCGTGTTCTGGGTACCTTTCGGCAAGGAATCCTTCAGCTCCCTGGCCAATCTGAGGATCTACGCCACCTGGTTCCGTTTCAGCCGCTTCAACGGCGCCCGCAACAACATCTTCGGCGCGCCGCCCGGGGCGCCGGTGACCAACGCGAGGGATCTGAACGCCTTCACGATCTCCGTGAGCGCGGCATTCTGAAGGCGCGCAAGAGCATTGCCGCGTGGCCGGCCCCGTTCGCCGGGCACCCACGGGGCCGTCCGCCTTGCCCGTGCGGAGGCCGGTGCCGTTCCCGCAGCCGGCCGACGATACCCGTGCCACCTCCGGGCATCGTCCATGGAGAGAGGGCACCCCTTCCCGCGCAGATTCGGTTATAAGGCGTGCATGCCTTTCGTGGTGCGGCCATGCCATGGGGCGCCGCCGTACTCGACCAATCGAACAATGACGCGATGTGGCTCACCTGTCCCGCGCTCAAGGCCTCTGGCGCACGTCGCCGCGACGGCGCGCGCCGGCCTGCGTTCGAGCCGCAGGTAGATTCCACGGCGGCATGTGGTCCACGCAGCGCAGGAATCGTGCCGCACCGGCACCGGGTCCGGCCCGCCCGCCTTGACGTCGGCACCCGCGGCCGCTGCCTTGCCCGCATGGGGCTGGGCCTGCTTGCCGTGGCGGTGGCCGCAGCCCATCCCGCCCTGCTGCACGCCCAGTCGGCCAGGATGGCCGGTACGGTCGCACTCGGTTCGCAGCTGGTCGACCGCGGCCTGGCGATCACGCCGGCCACGCCCGCCGTTCAGGCGGCTGCCTCGTGGATCTCGTCGACAGGCTGGTCGGTGGGCCTGTCCGCAAGTGCCGAAGTCCGTTCGCCGGGGCGCATCGTCCAAACCCTGCTCCAGGGCTCGCGCCACTGGCCGCTTTCCGGCGACTGGCAGATGCAGGCCAGCGTGCTCTACTACCGCTATTCCGGCGACGCCCGCTCGACCGCCTACGACCGCGGCGAAGCCGGGGTCAACTGGCTGTACCGGGACATCCTGACGTTCGGCCTGTCGGCCAGCCGCAGCATCGGCTCCGCGGATCGACGCACGCGTGCCGCCGCCGATCTCGATTTCCACTGGCCGTTGACGGAGCATGCCTTCGTTTCCGCCGGAGCGGGCGTTGCCCACGTCCCGCCCGCGCGGTACAGCCACTACCGCCAATATGGGCGTTACCGGCCCGGCGATGGCGAAGGCTTCTACCGCTACGGCCACGTCGGGCTGATGTGGGTCGATGGCGCATGGCGGCTGGAGCTCGATCGCGTCATGACCGACCTGGGATCGCGATGGTCGACGCGAGACATGGGCGCGCAGCCCTGGATCGCCACGCTCTCGCGGTCCTTCTGATCCGCTGGCAACCTTTACCGGCCGAAACGGTACTCACGCATGGACCGACCGCGTTCCGACCACCCCGCGAAGCCACATGAACGACGCTGATACCGACGCTGACGCCACCGACCGCATGCTGCTCCAGCGCATGTCGATGGGCGACCGTGCCGCGTTGGCGGTGCTCTACCGCGGCTACCACGGCAGGCTGTGCCGCTTCCTGTCCCGACTGACGCGGCGACCCGACGTCATCGAGGAGGTCATCAACGACTGTTTCTGGATCGCCTGGCAGAAGGCGGACAATTTCCACGGCGACTCGCGCGTTTCCACCTGGATCATGGGCATTGCCTACCGCTGCGGGCTCAAGGCACTGCGCCAGCATGGCGACGAACCCGTCGCCGACGACACGCTGGGGCAAGATCGCGTCCCCGCCCACGACCCGGGCGAAGACCGCGAACTGCGCGACTGGCTGGGCAAGGGCCTCGGCTGCCTGTCGGTGGACCAGCGGGTCGTGGTCGAGCTGGTCTACGGCGTGGGGCATTCCCTGGATGAAGTGGCCGCCATCATGCAATGCCCCGTGGGCACGGTGAAGGCGCGGCTGTTCCACGCGCGCGTGAAACTGCGTAACGTGCTTCCCTCCCTGGCTGGAGAATTGCCGATACGCAAGGAGGGCGCGCCATGATGTTCCAGACGAGTTCCGGTCGCGACTGCGCCCGCGCCTGGGAAGCCATGCCCTGGGTGCTGCAGGGCAGCGCCCCGCGGGAGCAGGGCGAAGCGCTGATGAGCCACCTCGTGCACTGCGAAGCGTGCCGCGCCGAGTTTGCGCAGCAGAGCCGCCTGCAACTGGCGATGTCGCTGCCCTCCGATATCCCCCTCGACGCCAACGTCGGGCTGAAACACTTGCTGGGCCGCCTCGACGCGCCGGCTCCGCTGGAGGCGCCGTTTCGTTCACGCACGGCAAGCCGGCTGACCCGCGCCCTGGCCGCCGTGGTGCTGATCCAGGCCATCGGCATCGGTGCGCTGGGCACGAAGCTGTGGTCGGAAGGCGGCCGCCCGCACTACCGCACCCTCAGCGAGGCGCCCCGGCCGGCCACCCCGGGTTCGATCCGCGTCGTGCCTGATGCGGCCATGAAGCTGTCCGACTGGGACGCGCTGCTGCACACCCTCGGCTTGCAGGTGGTGGATGGCCCCAACGACGTCGGCGCCTATACCGTCGTACCGCGAAGCACCACCACGACGGAGCAGCATGTGCTGCAGCAGTTGCGCGCCACCCACGGCATCCGCCTGGCGGAGCCCGTCGCCACCACACCATGAAGCATGGGGCCATCGTATTCGCCGCGGCGATGACCCTGAGTGCCTGTGCGCACCTGCGGCCCGCGGCGCCGGCCGATGACCCCGCCGATCCGCACCGTTCATCCGTGGCCAGCGCATCCGCCATGGACAGCCGGCGCGACATCGTGCTGGCCGTCGCCAACCCGCTGGCCCCTCCCGCCACGCATGCCGGTTCCAGCGTGCTGGGCTATGTCCCGTCCGCAAACTATGGGGTTGGCCAGCGGGCGGCATCGACGCTCGCGGCGCTGAAGAGAACCTACGGCTGGCAGGAGGTCACCGGCTGGCCGGTCAAGGCGCTCGACCTGTACTGCATCGTGCTGACGCCGGCCCCCGGCATACCCCGCGCCGCCCTGCTCAAGGCACTTGCGGCAGACGCCCGGGTGCGGCTTGCCCAGCCACTGCAGGATTATTCCGTTTACGCCGATCCGCCACGGCAGGGCGCCCACCACTACAACGATCCCTATGCCGACTTGCAGCGCGGCTTCGTCGAAACCGATGCGGCACTCGCGCACGACCTCAGCCAGGGCGCCGAGGTCGATGTCGCGATCGTCGATACGGGCGTCGACTTGACCCACCCCGACCTGCGCGGACGCATTCGCGACACCCGCAACCTGGTCGACGCGGATCGCGCGGCGTTCGACCGCGACAATCATGGCACCGAGGTCGCCGGCGTCATCGCCGCCGACGCCGACAACCACCAGGGCATCGTGGGGATGGCGCCCAAGGCCCGGCTCAGCATCTACAAGGCATGCTGGTATCCGCCCTTGCCCGGCGCCGGCGCCCGCTGCAACACCTTCACCCTGGCCAAGGCCCTGGCGGCGGTCATCGACACCGATACCCGCATCATCAACCTGAGCCTGGGCGGCCCGGCTGATCCGCTGCTCGACCAGTTGCTTGCCCGGCTGCTGGAGCAGGGCCGCATCGTGATCACGGCCATGCCGCCGGACGGCAACGCCGCCGGCTTTCCCGACCGTGCACCGGGAGTCATCGTCGTGCGCAGCAGCAACGCATCGAGAGCGCCGCCGGGGGTACTGAGCGCACCCGGCAACGACATCCTGACCACCCAGCCGGACGGCGGCTACGACTTCACTTCCGGGTCGTCCATGGCCGCCGCGCACGTGAGCGGCATCGCTGCCCTGCTGCTCGCCATGGCGCCCGGACTGGACGCGCGTTCGATGCACGACTTGCTGCTGCAAAGCAGCCGGCTTTCCGACGGCACGCTGCAGGTGAATGCCGCGTCGGCCGTGGCGCGCCTGCGCAACGAAGAGAAGGCCGCCCCCTGACGGAAACGGCCCGCCAGAGGCGGGCCGTCAGGGAAAGGCGACAAGCCTCGTAGGGTGTCCTAGAACGGGATCTCGTCATCCGCGAAACCGTTGTCGGCCGGGGCCGATGGCGAGGGGCGCGACGGACCGCGGTCGTCGTTGCCGCGCGACTGGCCGCCGCCGTAGCCGCCGCCCTGGCGCTGGCCGCCCTGCGGGCGCTCGCGCTGGTAACCGCCGCCAGCGCCGGCGCCCTCGTTGCTGCCGAGCATCTGCATCTCGCTGGCGATGATGTCGGTGAAATACTTCTCCACGCCATCCTTGCCGGTGAACTTGTCAGTGCGGATGGAACCCTCGATGTAGACCTGGCGGCCCTTCTTCAGGTACTCGCCGGCGATCTCGCCGAGGCGGCCGAAGATCTTGATCCGGTGCCACTCGGTGCGTTCCTGCTTTTCGCCGCTCTGCTTGTCGGTCCACGACTCGGAAGTGGCCAGGCTGAAGCTGCACACCGTGGTGCCGCTGCCGGTGCTGCGCACCTCGGGGTCCGAGCCCAGGTTGCCGATCAGGATGACTTTGTTGACGCCACGTGCCATGGATGTGTCCTCGGTTGAGCCGGCCGCAAATTCTGCGAGGGGTTGCGGCCGGAGTGGTGGATCAGGCTGGCTATCATAACCGCGGGACGGACCCAGTCCAGCAGCCGGAAGCTGACGCCGGCGTGGGTGCCTGCCCGGGCCGTCGTGCGTACCGGGCGACGCTTCAGGCCAGCGTCGCACCCGCCGCCGGCGAGTCGCCCGAATCGCCGGCGGTCGGCAGATGGTCGACCCCATAACCGGCCGCATCCCACGCCTCCAGCCCGCCCAGCAACGGGCGCACCCGGCGGTAACCTTGCGCCATCAGGATCTTGGCCACCCTGGCCGCGGACACTTCGTTCGGGCAGTTGCAGTAGAGCACCAGTTCGCGGTCGAACGGGATGTCGTGCACGGTGCGGTCGATGCCTTGCGCATCGACCAGCAGTGCGCCGGGAACGACGCGCGTATCAAGCTGGCGCGAGGCTTGCGGGCGCACGTCGACCACCACCGGGGCACGTTCGGCGGCCATCGCCCGGTGCAGTTCCTCGACCGTGATGCGCGCCATCCGCAGCGTGCGCAGCAGGCGGTGCCGCTGCCACCAGCGCGCCAGCACGTACAGCGCCAGCAGCACCAGCAGCAGCTGGATCGCCAGCGCTCCGGCGCTGGCCACGGCGGACAGCAGCTTGTCGACCTGCGCGGCGAAGGCATAACCCGACCCGGTCCACAGCGCGGCCCACAGCAGCGAGCCCAACCCGTCGAACAGCACGAACAGCGGCCAGCGCAGCCCCATGGCGCCGACCAGCGAGGAGCCCACGGTCGACAACCCCGGCACGAACTTGGCAACCAGCAGCACCTGCCCACGCCAGCGCTGGAAACGCAGCTCGGAGCGTTGCACGCACGAGTCGGGCGACAGCGAGACGCGGCACAACAGGCGCATCACGCCGGCGCCGTAGCGCCGGCCGGCGGCGTACCAGGCCGAATCCCCGAGCAGGCAACCGGCCACCACCACCGCCATCGTGCCGGCCAGCACCCACGGCCCGCCGACCGCCGCCCATGAACCGGCCACCACCAGCGTCGGCACCGCCGGCACCGGCGCGCCCAGCTGGGTCACCAGCACGTTGAGGAACACCAGCAGCACGCCGTAGTGCGCGATCAGCGCGAGCATTTCATGAGCCATCAAAGCGGTACCCGATGCAGGCCGCGGCCACGCCGCCGAGGCTCATGATTGGGCCGCCCGGCGGCCTTTGCAAACCGCCGCCGTACCGGCTTACGCGGCGACGCCCGCCACCGCGGCGGCGCGATCGATCCGGCGCGCCCCGGCCACCACCAGCGGCAGCCACAGCAAGGTCAGCGCCGCGGCGCTGGCGAACACGCCGTCCGGCCCGAGCCGGCCCAGCGCGATGCCGCCAAGCGCGCCGCCGACGAACGCGCCGATGAACTGGCTGGTCGAATAGGCGCCCATCGCCGCGCCGCGCAGATGCTCCGGCGCCAGCCGCGAGACCAGGCTGGGCAGCGCCGCTTCCAGCAGGTTGAAGGCGGAAAAGAACACCGCCGCGGCCACGCCGAACGCCACCAAGTGGCTGCCGGACAGCGCGAAGCCGAGCAGCGCCAGCCCGATCGCCACCACGCACACCATCACGATACGCAGGCTCTGCGCGACCTCGCGCATGTGGTGCAGGCTCGCGCCCATCACGAACGCGGCCACCGTCATCACCGGCAGGTACAGCTCCCAGTGCCGGTTCACCGGCAGCTGCAGGGTGTTCGCCAGCAGCAGCGGCAGACCGACGAAGCTGGCGGTGAGCAGCGCATGCAGGAAAAACACGGAGCCGTTCAGCACCAGCATGCGACCGTCGCGCAGCATCGCCAGCACGGCGGCGACGCCCGCCGCGGCCGGCGCGCGTGCACGCGTCGGCGTGGGCACGATCAGCCACAGCAGCGCCAGCGAGGCCAGCGCCAGGATCGAGGTGGCGGCGAACAGCCCGGGCAGCCCGGCGACGGCCTCCAGCGGCGGCCCCAGGATCAGCGCCAACAGGAACGCCAGCCCGATCGACACGCCGATGATGCCCATCGCCTTGCCGCGGTTTTCCTCCGCGGTCAGGTCCGCCGCCAGCGCGATGCCGGCGCCGGCCACCGCGCCCATGCCCTGCACCGCCCGGCCGACCGCGATGCCGGCCAGCGTGTGCGACATCGCCGCGATCAACCCGCCGATGGCGAACAGGATCAGCCCCAGCGTGATCGCCGGCTTGCGCCCGATCCGGTCCGACAGCAGCCCCAGCGGAATCTGCAGCAGCACCTGGCCGATGCCGTAGACACCCAGCGCCAGTCCGATCATGAATCCGGTGGCGTCGGGCATCGCCTTCGCGTACAGCGAAAACACCGGCATGATCAGGAACAGCCCGAACAGGCGCAGGCTGATCACGCAGGCCAGCGTCAACGCGCTGCGCCGTTCGAGGCTGGAGAGTTTGCTCACTGGGGGGTGCACATCGCCAAAGACATGCCCGGCATTATAGAGGGCGCCACCTGCAACGACTGTGGTGACATGTCGCGGCGCAAATTCCTGCAGCCCCTATAATCACGCCCTACGCCGCTGCGATGCACCCATGAACTCGATGCCTGCCGACGCCACCCGCCCCGCCGACTTCGCCCAGGTACGCGAACTTGCCGCCGCCGACATGCAGCGCGTCGACGCGCTGATCCGCCGGCGGCTGTCCTCCGACGTGGTACTGATCAACCAGATCGCCGACCACATCATCGCCGGCGGCGGCAAGCGGTTGCGCCCGATGCTGCACGTGCTGGCCGCCGGTGCCGCCGGCTACCGCGGCGAACATCACGTCAAGCTGGCCGCGATCATCGAGTTCATCCACACCTCGACGTTGCTGCACGACGACGTGGTCGACGAATCCGACCTGCGCCGCGGCCGCAAGACCGCCAACGCGCTGTGGGGCAACGCCGCCAGCGTGCTGGTCGGCGACTTCCTCTACTCGCGCTCGTTCCAGCTGATGGTGGAACTGGACGACATGCGCATCATGCGCATCCTGGCCGACACCACCAACACCATCGCCGAGGGCGAGGTGCTGCAGCTGCTCAACATCGGCAACGCCGACGTCGGCGAGGCGGCGTATCTGGCGGTGATCGAACGCAAGACCGCGGTGCTGTTCGCCGCCGCCACCGAACTGGGCGGCCTGCTCGGCGGCCTGCCCGCCAGCCGGGTGGCCGCGCTGCGCGAGTACGGCATGCAGCTGGGCTACGCGTTCCAGATCGCCGACGACCTGCTCGACTACACCAGCGACGCCGGCACGCTCGGCAAGAACATCGGCGACGACCTCGCCGAAGGCAAGCCCACCCTGCCGCTGATCTACGCGCTGGAGAAGGCCAGCCCGGAACAGGCGCAGTCGCTGCGCCACGCGATCGAACACGGCGGGCTGGACTCGCTGGACCGCATCGTCGCCGCGATCCGCGACTCCGGCGCGCTGGAACGCACCCGCGACCGCGCCCTGCGGCACGCCCGCGCCGCCAGCGAAGCGCTCACCGCCCTGCCACCCTCGGCCCACCGCGATGCCCTGGCGACCCTGGCCGAGTATTCGGTGCAGCGCACGTTCTGACGGTTGCCGGAACTTGGCCGCGGGGCTCTTCTGAAGCGGGGAGTTTCCACCTTCAATACGCTTGCAGGAGCGCACCCTGTCGCAGGGTTCCTTCGGTTGTGGTGCGCAGGAGCAAGAGCTTTCGCCCTCCGAAGGAGGGCGAAAGCTCTTGCCTCCGATGCCATTCGCTTCGAATGCGCCAAGAGCAACAGCATCGCGCACAAGGTGCGCCCCTTCAGAGGTACCCGGCGAGCTGAAGCCCCGTGCTCAAAAGGAGAGCAGAGGCCGAGGCGTGCATCCACCGACTGTTCCCCATTGGATCCCCCACGGCAACCCATTGTTCAGCCGCCAGCGCTGGCAGCCACGCCGCCGATCGGCCAGACTTCACCGCATGTTGCGACTGCGCCCAATTCGCTGGCTGTGGTGTCTTGCGGCGATCCTGTTGCCGCTGGCGGCGCATGCCGGCGAAACCGGCTGGCGCTACGACACGGTGCACAGCCAGGTCGTCTTCAGCATCAGCCACAACGGCTACTCGCGGCCGTTCGGACGGCTGCACATCGCGCGCGGCTGGCTGCGTTTCGACCCGGACGACTGGAGCACGGCGGCCACCGAGCTGGACGTCGACCTGGCCAGCCTGGACATGGGCGACGCCGACTGGAACCAGGCCGTGTGCAAATCGGTCCTGCTCGACTGCGCGAGCCATCGTTACGCGCACTTCCGCAGCACCGGCGTGGAGCGCAGGGACGACCGGCATGGCGTGCTGCACGGGCAACTGACCCTGCACGGCGTCAGCCGTCCGCTGGACCTGGCGTTCACCTTCAACCGCGCCGCCAAGACCATCTACGAGCTGCACGAAGTAGCCGGCTTCTCGGCCACTGCCAGCCTGGATCGCAACGACTTCGGCATCACCGCCAACCCTAACTCGATCGGCGCCAGCGTCAGCGTGTGGCTGGAGCTGGAAGCGATCCGCGACGACCACGCCGTTCCACCACGCAAGGAAACGCCATGAGCCTGCGCAGCAACGACCGCCAGTGGGGTTCGGTCGCCAAGTTCTTCCACTGGATCATCGCGCTGGGCATCCTCGGCAACGGCCTGTTCGGCCTGCTGATGGACCTGGCTCGCTCGCCGATGCAGAAGATCAACTGGCTGGCCCTGCACAAGTCGATCGGCCTGACCGTGCTGGCGCTGGCACTGCTGCGCATCGCGTGGCGCTGGGCCGACCGCCGCCCGCCCGAGGCGCCCATGCCGCGCTGGCAGCAACTCGCGGCGCGTGCCGCGCACGGCGTGCTGTACGTGCTGATCGTGCTGCTGCCGCTCAGCGGCTGGTGGTTCAACTCGGTTACCGGCAAGCCGCTGCAGTGGTTCAAGCTGTTCAACCTGCCCGCGCTGGTCGGGAAGAACGACGAGCTGCGCCATCTCGCGCACGGCGTGCACGAGTACCTGTTCTGGTTCCTCCTCCTGGTGCTGGTGGCGCACGTCGGCGGCGCGCTGAGGCACCATGTGTTCGACCACGACAACGTGCTGCGCCGGATGCTGCCGTTCGGCCGCCTGCGCGAACGCGGCCCTTCCGAAGGAGATCCCTCATGAAACGTCTCGCCATGCTGCTGGCGCTCGCCCTGCCCGGCCTCGCCGCGGCCACCGATTACACCGTGCAGCCGGCATCCAGCACGCTCGGCTTCAGCAACACCTTCCAGGGCGAATCGTTCGACGGCCGCTTCGACCGCTGGACCGCCGCGATCAGCTACGACGCGGCCAATCTCGCCACCTCGAAGTTCGACGTGGAAGTGGACTTGGCCAGCGTGAAGACCGGCGACCGCGACCGCGACGGCGCGCTGCCCGGCGCGGATTTCTTCGACGTGGCGAAATTCCCCAAGGCGCACTTCGTCACCACCGGCTTCCGCCGCAGCGGCGGCAAGGTGATCGCCGACGGCACGCTCACCTTGCGCGGCGTGACCAAGCCGGTGAGCCTCGAGGTGACGTTCAAGTCGCAGGCCGCCGGCGCCACGCTGGACGTGGCCGGCACGGTGAAACGGCTGGACTTCGGCGTGGGCACCGGCGACTACGCCGACACCTCGGTGATCGGCGGCGAGGTGAAGGTCACTGCGCACCTGCAGCTGGCACCGAAGTAACGCCGCCGCGATGGCGCGCGAAACGCTGTGGCAACGCCTGCGCGGCTGGGTCGTTCCCGACCGCCGCATGGCCACGCCGCCGCGAGATGAGCCCAGCGGCTCGACCCGGGTGGCCGACAGCCTGCGCGCGCTACTGGACGACCCGACCATCCCGGCCGCGGTGCGCAGCGAGCTGGCCGGCGAGTTCGCGCGCATCGAGGCCATGCTGGACCGGCTCGAGCGCGGCGAGCTGCACGTGGCCGTGTTCGGCCGCGTCTCCACCGGCAAGTCGGCGCTGGGCAATGCCCTGCTCGGCCGCGACGCATTCACGGTGGGCGTCCTGCACGGCACCACCACCGGCGCCGACCACGCGGTGCTCGACGAGGCGCAGCACGACGGCCTGGTGCTGATCGACACGCCCGGTATCAACGAGCTCGACGGCGAGGCACGCGAGAAGCTGGCGTTCGACGTCGCCGAGGTCAGTGACCTGGTGGTGTTCGTCGGCGACGGCGACCTCACCCGCGAGGAACTCGACGCATTGAAGACGCTCGCCGCCACCCAGCGCCCGCTGCTGCTGGCGCTGAACAAGGCCGACCGCTACGGCGCCGACGAGCTGGCCGACCTGCTGGCGCACCTGCGCCAGCGCGTGGCCGGGCTGGTGCGCGCGGAAGACGTGCTGGCGGTGGCCGCGCGGCCCGCGCCGCAACGGCTGGTCGAGGTCGATGCGCGCGGCCACGAACACGTGCGCGAACAAGCGCGCGCGCCCGACGTCGCCGCCCTGCGCGAACGCCTGCTGGCGATCGCGCAACGCGAAGGCAAGACGCTGTCGGCGATCAATGCCGGCCTCCATGCCGGCCGGCTCACCGACCAGGTCAGCGCGCGCATCGCCGAAACCCGCAAGAGCGTGGCGGCGAAGCTGATCCACAACTACTGCATCGCCAAGGGCGTGGCGGTGGCGCTGAACCCGATCCCGGTCGCCGACCTGCTCGCCGCCGCGGGGCTGGACGCAGCGATGGTGGTGCAGCTGTCGCGCGTCTACGGCCTGCCGCTGACCCGCGCCGAATCCGGTCGGCTGGTCGCGGTGATCTCGGCGCAGCTGGCCGCGCTGATGGGCGCGATCTGGGGCATGCAACTGGTCGCCTCGGCACTGAAAGGCGTCAGCGCCGGCCTCTCGGTCGTGCTCACCGCCGCGGCGCAGGGTGCGCTCGGCTGGTACGCCACCGTGCTGATCGGCCGCGCCGCCGAACGCTACCTGGTCGGCGGCAAATCCTGGGGCGACGCCGGTGCCAGGCGCGCCGTCGCCAACATCGTGGCCAGTCTCGACCGCGACTCGATCCTGCGCGAGGCGCGCGAGGAAATCCTCAGGCGGTTGAAGTCGCGCCGCGCATAGCTCCATGTCCCTCCCCCTGCTCGCAGGGGGAGGCTAGGAGGGGGTAAGGCTTTTGACCTTCAATCAAGATCAAGAGCGAACCCCACCCCGGCCCTCCCCTGCTGCGCAGGGGAGGGAGCTCACCTCGCGAGGAATGCGCGCACCGCTGCGGCATCGAACGGCCAATCCAGCTCGCGGCCATCGCGCGTGTCGCGCAGCACCGGCACGCGCGTGCCGTAGCGCTGTTCCAGTTCCTGCGCATCGTCCACCCACAAGCTGTCGAAATCGGGCGCGCGTGCCTCGGCCATCACGGCCAGGGCGAGGTCGCACAGATGGCAGTAGTCGCGCTGGTACAGGATCAGGTCGGACATGCGGTGGCGAACGGACTGCCAAATGAAAGGGGCCCGCGTAGAATAGCGGCTTCCCTTCCCCATTCGCAGCACATCATGGCCGTCAGCGTATTCGACCTGTTCAAGATCGGCATCGGGCCGTCCTCCTCGCACACGGTGGGGCCGATGCGCGCCGCCGCGCGCTTCGCCGAACACTGGCTGGAGGAGAAGGGCGTGCTCGACCGCGTCGTGCGCGTGCGCGCCGAACTGTACGGCTCGCTGGCGATGACCGGCCGCGGCCACGGTACCGACAAGGCGGTGCTGCTGGGCTTCGAGGGCCAGCACCCGGACACGGTCGATCCCGACGCGATCCCCGCCACGCTCGAGCGCATCCGCGGCACGGGCCGCATCCGCCTGCTCGGCAAGCGCGAGATCGCGTTCGACGAGAAGGCCGACCTGGTCTTCAACAAGCGCCAGAAGCTGCCGTTCCACACCAACGGCATGCGTTTTTCCGCGTACGACGCCGACGGCAGCGAGCTGGCCAGCCGCGACTACTACTCGGTCGGCGGCGGCTTCGTGGTCAACACCGACGAGGCGGCGGAAGACCGCATCGTCGCCGACACCACCGCGCAGCCCTACCCGTTCAGCAGCGGCGACGAGATGCTGGCGCTGTGCAAGCAGCACGGCCTGACCATCGCCCAGCTGATGATGGCGAACGAGAGCGTGTGGCGCTCCGAGGCGGAAACCCGCGCCGGCCTGCTGACCATCTGGCAGGCCATGCAGGATTGCGTCACCCGCGGCCTGCGCTCGCCCGGCACCCTGCCTGGTGGCCTGCACGTGGCGCGGCGCGCGCCGGCGATGGCCGAGGAACTGCGCAACCAGCCCGAGGCCGCGCTGAAGGACCCGCTGACCATCCTGGACTGGGTCAACCTGTACGCGCTGGCCGTCAACGAGGAGAACGCCGCCGGCGGCCGCGTGGTCACCGCGCCCACCAACGGCGCCGCCGGCATCGTGCCCGCGGTCGGCCACTACTACCTGCGCTTCTGCCCGAAGGCGGACGAGAACGGCATCATCGACTACCTGCTCACCGCCGCCGCGATCGGCATCCTGTACAAGGAAAACGCCTCGATCTCCGGTGCCGAAGTCGGCTGCCAGGGCGAAGTCGGGGTGGCCTGCTCGATGGCCGCCGGCGGCCTCACCGCCGCGCTCGGCGGCAACGTGATGCAGGTCGAGAACGCCGCCGAGATCGGCATGGAGCACAACCTCGGCCTCACCTGCGACCCGATCGGCGGGCTGGTGCAGATCCCCTGCATCGAACGCAACGCGATGGGCTCGGTGAAAGCCATCAACGCCAGCCGCATGGCATTGAAGAGCGACGGCAAGCACCGCGTCAGCCTCGACAAGGTGATCAAGACCATGCGCGACACCGGCCGCGACATGAAGGACAAGTACAAGGAAACCAGCCGCGGCGGGCTGGCGGTCAACGTCATCGAGTGCTGAAGCCCTGCCGGTGAGCGACGCTTCGTAGGACGGGCACGGCCCGCCGGCTCTTGCTTTGTGAATCCAGAGCGGCGGACAGTGTCCGCCCTACACGACTTGAGGCCACTCGGCTATCGGCGGCTATCCGCTTTCGCGCCAGCGCGGCGCTTGATTGAGATCGACCGTCTCGAAGGCGGTGCCGCCAAGGCAAGGATCACGTCGCACACGACCTTCTGCTGCGCAGCCGGCAGTGCCCGGTAGATATCGAAGACCTTCTGGTCGTCGTAGGTCGGCGCCTCTTCCTTGACCTGTCTGGCGCCACGCTTTCCGTGCACGGCCCGATCGCCGAACCGCAGGAAATCCGGGCTTTCCTTCAGCCAGTCGGCCAGCACGACCAGCTTGTCCTGCTCGGGAATCCCCTTGCCGTTCAACCAGCGCGAAGCCGTCTGGAACACCACCGAGGTGCCCGGAAAGCGCAAGTTGAACTGTGTGACCAGCACCCCTGGGCGCGGCTCATGGCCCTGCGCGAGCATCGCGGCAGCCAGGCGTTTCGAGAATTCGGCGCGTTCGTTGCTCATCCCATGGCAACTTAGCTGCCGTCCAGCCTACCGGTTCACGTATAGAGTTCACTATGATTAACGTTTGTAGTTAATGCATGGGGAACGGCCGCGTGACCAATTCACTGCTGGAACAGCTGCCGGAGATCGTCAGGGAAGGCCGCAAGCAGGCCGAGAAGATCCTGGAGAGCCTGGAAGGACGCCACCGGGTCAGCCTGCAGACGCGCGAGTGGGTGCTGCCGTCGAAGGACACACGCGACAGCGACTGGATCACCGCGGCGAACCGGCAGGCGCACCTGGGCGACGAAGGCACGGCCGACTGGACCAACCGGCTGATCTACGGCGACAACCTGCTGGCAATGGCCGCCCTGCTGGCCGGCGACGAACACACGCCCAGCCTGCGCGGCAAGGTCGACCTGATCTACATCGACCCGCCGTTCGACTCCAAGGCCGACTACCGCACCAAGGTGTCGCTGCCTGGCGTCGAGCTGGAGCAGAAGCCGACGGTGATCGAGCAGTTCGCGTATTCCGATACCTGGTCGGACGGCACGGCGTCGTATCTGGCGATGATCACACCGCGGCTGATCCTGATGCGGGAGCTACTCGCCGACACCGGCTCGATGTATGCACATCTGGATTGGCATGTAGGGCATTACGTCAAGGTCGTGATGGACGAAATTTTTGGCAAAGATTTTTTTGCCAACGAAATCGTATGGCAACGCACCGGCGCTCATAACGACTCCAACAGATTTGGCAACGTCCACGACATTATATTTTTTTACGGCAAGACCAACTCTCGCCCATTCTTTCAAACGCATACCCCATACGACGACGAATACATACAAGAGCGTTTCAGAAATGCAGAAGAAGAAACAGGCCGGCGCTATTGGCTCAACACCGCAACTGCGGCCGGACCTGGGCCTGCCCGCTTCTTCAACGGAGAGCCAAGAACTCCGCCACAGGGCACCCATTGGCGATACAGCCAGGAAACTATTGATGAACTGATCAGCAGGGGAAAAATTGTCTTTTCCAAAACTGGTATGCCTTACGTCAAGCAGTATCTCGACGAAAGCCCCGGAAGGCCCGTCCAGTCAGTATGGACCGATATAAAGATGACGAAGTCCGGTGCGGAAAGACTGAACTACGCGACACAGAAGCCAGAGGCTCTGTTGGAACGAATCATTCGCAGCTCATGCCCAGAAGATGGACTGGTTGCCGACTTCAACGGCGGCTCCGGCACCAGCGCCGCCGTCGCCGAAAAGCTTGGCCGCCGCTGGATCACCACGGACCTCGGCAAGCCCGCCTGCATGATCATGCGCAAGCGGCTGATCGACCAGGGCGCCAAGCCGTTCCTGTACCAGGCGATCGGCGACTACCAGGTCGAGGCGGCGAAGAGTTCGCTGGGGCGCAGCTTCCGCGTGGGCGACCTGTCGGGGATCGTGCTGTCGCTGTACGGCGCGCTGCCGCTGCAGCCGGAGGACAACCCGCTGCGCAATCTCGGCGCGGTGGTCTACGGCGGCAAGAAGACCCTGGTGCTGGTGGATTCGCCGAACAAGCTCACCGGCGACGCCACCTTGCGCAAGGCGATCGCCCAGCGCGAGCACCTGCTCGGCGGCTGGGACCGGGTGGTGGTGCTGGGCTGGAATTTCGAGCCGTCGATCGGGCAGAGCATCACCGCGCTGAACGACCCGCGGCTGGAAGTGCTGGTGATCCCGCCCGACCTGCTCGACCGCCTGCGCAAGAAGGGCGGCATCGAGAAGCTGCGCGGCCAGGTGCGTTTCTCCAGCCTGCAGTACCTCACCATCAAACCGGTGCGCCGCCAGCGCAGTGGCGACGAGGAGCAGTTGCAGGTCACGCTGGACAACTACGTGCTGCTCTCGCCCGAGGCGATCAACCTGGACGAGGACAACCGGAAGAAGCTGCTCAAGGTGGCCAACGCCGAACCGTTGGCGCTGATCGAGTACTGGGCGGTGGACCCGGACTACGACGGCGCGGTGTTCCGTTCGGTGTGGCAGGACTATCGCGGCAACACCGCCAACGACGACGACCCGCTGCGTGTGGTGACCGCCGCGAGCTTCAGCGTGCCGCACAAGAAGGGAGAACGGCGCGTCTGCGTGCGCGTGGTCGACGTGTTCGGCTTCGAGGCCGAAGTGGTGCAGGTGGTGACGGAGGGTGGGAAGTGATTACCCGCGGGACGCCCCAATCCTCGTCATTCCCGCGAAGGCGGGAATCCAGCGTCTTGGGCCGCTGGGTGTCACTGGATTCCCGCTTGACCAGCCATTCGGCTGTTGAGAGCCGCGGGAATGACGGCAAAAAGCACTCAGGCCGCCAATGGCAGAACTTTCCGCAAACTCGCCTTCAGTTCACGCTCGGCGATCTTGAGGTCGTAGTCGGTCTGCATGTTCATCCAGAACTGCGGGCTCTGGCCGAAGGCGCGGCCAAAGCGCAGGGCAAGTTCGGCCGTGACGGGGCGCTCCTCGCGGATGACATGCGAAATACGCATCGGCGAAACGCCGATCGCCCGGGCAAATGCCGCCTGGCTCATGCCGTGGTCGGACAGGATTTCTTCCAGGAGTTCCCCCGGATGAATGGGCGGCAGGCCGTTCGTGGTGGCGGGGATGGACATGGTTCTGATTCCTCAATGGTAGTCGACGATCTCGACGTCGAAGGCATCGCCGCCCTCGAAACGGAAGCACAGCCGCCACTGATCGTTGATGCGGATACTCCATTGACCTGCGCGATTGCCGCTCAACATTTCCAGACGATTGGAAAACGGCTCGCGCAGATCTTCGGGGCAGGTGGCGAGATGCAAATATTTCAGACGACTCAGCGCCCGCCGCACGATGTCCGGCGGAAACCGCCGGCTTGTTCCGGTCGCGGACAGTCGCGCGGTTTCCTTGTCAGCGAAGCTCCTTATCACCCGGTGACTCCTGTCGGCACGGTCGATATTTGCTCACCAACCATAAACAAAATGTTTATGGCTCGCAAGCACAAGGAGCCAGATCATGGCTGACCCGATTCAACCGCTGGCGCTGGCGGCCGCGCTCACCCGCCGCACCGAGCAACTGTGCCTCGGCCTGGAACAAGGCATCGCCGACCTCTACGAGCTGGTGACGCCGGTGACCGCCGAGCTGCTGCGCTGGTGGTTCGGGGAGGACGCGTGCCAGTCGCGCACGTTCAATTTCCACCCCGGCCAGAAGCAGGCGATCCTCAACGTGATCGTGGCGCACGAAGTGCTGGCCAGTCCGAACCTGAAGGACCTGTACCAGCAGGTGTGCGCCGACGCGCTGCTCGAAGGCACGCGGCTCGCCGACGTGGCGCAGGACAAGCACGGCCACCCGAAGTACTGCCTGAAGATGGCCACCGGTACCGGCAAGACCTGGGTGCTGCAGGCGCTGCTGGTGTGGCAACTGCTGAACAAGACCGCAGCGCTGGACGAAGGGCGCGACGACCCGCGTTTCACCCGCCGCTTCCTGATCGTGGCGCCGGGGCTGATCGTATACGAGCGGCTGCTCGATGCCTTCCTCGGCAAGGAGAACGAGGACAAGAGCCGCGACTTCGCCACTTCCGACATCGCCAGTTACGCCGAGCTGTTCACCCCACCGGCGCGGCGCGAGCGCATTGCGCAGTTCGTGCGCGGCAACGTGTGCCAGAAGCAGGAGATCGGCCTGAAGGCCACCGGCAACGGCATGATCGCGATCACCAACTGGCACCTGCTCAGCGAGGCCGAGGAGGAAGCGGAGCAGGAGGAAGCCGCACGGGTCGACACGCCCGGCATGGTCGCCGATGCCGCCCGCGTGGCCTACGACGTGCTGCCGCTGACCCCGGGCCGCGCCACCGGCAACAGCCTCGCTGTGCTGGACCGGCGCTGGGCGCGTGGCAACGTGCTGAGCTATCTCGCCGACCTGCCCGACCTGATGGTGTTCAACGACGAGGCGCACCACATCCATGAATTGAAATCGGGCGGCGAGACCAGCGAGGTCGAATGGCAGAAGAGCCTGTCGGTCATCGCCGCGGGCAAGGGCCGCCGCTTCGTGCAGATGGATTTCTCGGCCACGCCGTACAACGACGTCGGCAGCGGCAGGAAGAAGGCCAAGCTGTACTTCCCGCACATCGTGGTGGACTTCGACCTGAAGGCGGCGATGCGGCTGGGCCTGGTGAAGTCGCTGGTGCTGGACAAGCGCAAGGAGCTGGGTGCGCTGCCGCTGGAGTTCAAGGCCGAACGCGACGCCGACGGCAACGTGGCGCTTGCCGAGGGCCAGCGCGTGATGCTGCGCGCCGGCCTGCAGAAGCTGCGCAAGCTGGAGGCGGATTTCGCCCGACTCGACCCCGACCGCCACCCGAAGATGCTGGTGGTGTGCGAGGACACCACGGTGTCGCCGCTGGTGGCACGGTTCCTGTGCGAAGAAGGGCTGCATGACGACGACGTGCTCACCGTCGATTCCGGCAGGAAGGCCGAACTGGGCGAGAAGGACTGGGCGCCGCTGCGCCAGCGCCTGTTCAACGTGGACCGGCACGCGCAGCCGCGGGTGATCGTCAGCGTGCTGATGCTGCGCGAGGGTTTCGACGTCAACAACATCTGCGTGATCGTGCCGCTGCGTTCCAGCCAGGCGCAGATCCTGCTGGAGCAGACCATCGGCCGCGGCCTGCGCCTGATGTGGCGCGACCCGGAGTACGCCGACATCAAGCGCGAGAACCGCGAGCGGATCAACCGCGGCGAGGAGCCGGGCTCGCTGATCGACATCCTCTCCATCGTCGAGCATCCGGCGTTCCAGAGCTTCTACGACGAGCTGATGCGCGAAGGCCTGGTTGGCAGCACCGGCGACGACGACGAGGGCAGCAGCATCGGCGACCTGGTAGCTGCCGAGCTGCGCGAAGGCTACGAGCAGTATGACTTCGCCATCCCGTTCATCCTGCGCGAGGCGGACGACAGCATCGAACACCTGCCGATCGACGTCGCCGCGCTGCCGAGCTTCAGCGCGATGAGCCGCGCGAAGCTGGCCGAACTGCTGGGCAAGGGCGACACCTTCACCTCGCAGGACCTGCAGAGCAGCACGCTGTTCGGCGACTACCGCGTCGACGGCGTGGCGATGGACGTCAGCGGCTACAACGAGCTGCTCTCCAGGCTGACCCGGCGGGTGAGCCAGGCGCTGAGCCACCCGCTGCCGAAGGGCAACAAGGTTTCCCCGCACCTGGACCGCCCCTATCTGCAAATGAACACCGCGGCGCTGGCCACGGCGCTGGACGACTACATCCGCGAGCGACTGTTCGGCGAAGTCTTCGAGCCGTTCGAGGGCGAGGGCTGGCGGCTATTGCTGCTGCAGCCGGTGCTCGACCACATCGTGAAGATCTTCGCCCTGGCGCTGGTGCGCGCCGAGGAGCACACCGTGCGCGGCAGCACCGAGGTGCACCATCGC
Source organism: Rhodanobacter sp. OR87 (assembly GCF_000473345.1). Lineage (NCBI taxonomy): Bacteria > Pseudomonadati > Pseudomonadota > Gammaproteobacteria > Lysobacterales > Rhodanobacteraceae > Rhodanobacter > Rhodanobacter sp. OR87. The sequence continues at coordinate 21,849 of NZ_AXBJ01000023.1, read as the reverse complement.
CGTCTTTCGGAAGTGACGAAGCTGATGGTGCGCGAAAGCGCTTCGCTGGAGGTGTCCAAGTGCATCTACACGCGCCTGCCGTACCCGACCCGCAGCGGCGGGTTGGAGCGCGCCTTCATCGAGTGGGCGCAGGCGGACGCCGGCATCGAGGCGTTCTGCAAGATCAGCGAGAACCGCCACGACTTCGCGCGGCTGCGCTACATCAAGGACGACGGCCTGCCCGCGTTCTACATCCCGGATTTCCTGGTGCGCACGAATGACGCCATCTATCTGGTGGAGACCAAGGCGCAGCAGCAGGTCGGGCACCCGAACGTGCAGCGCAAGCTGAAGGCAGCCACCACCTGGTGCGAGCGGATCAACGCGCTGGACGCGGAGCAGCGCGGCGGCCGCGTGTGGCACTACGCGCTGGTCGGCGAATCGCTATTTTACGACTGGCGGGAAAAGGGCGCCCGGCTGGGCGAGCTGCTGGCGTTCTCGCGTGCACGGGCCGCGCCGACGGCGCAGTCGCAAGGTGGCCTGGCCCTCTGACGGCGCACTCCCGGGGAAGTTGCTCCCTCCCCTGCTTGCAGGGGAGGGTTGGGGAGGGGTCGCTCTTGATCTTGAAGCAGCAGGGCGAAAAGCCCACCCCCTCCCAGCCTCCCCCTGCAAGCAGGGGGAGGAGCAAAGGCTTCCTGCGTCGCCTGCAGCAGAGGGAAAACCCGGAGCCCTCGATAGCCCGCATGACCTTTGCGGGGTGACATAGAGCAGCGAATTCTGCAACCATCACCCTCTTTTCGCGCCTCCGACGCCTCCGCAGGAGATTCCATGTCCCAAGCCAGCCAGATCCGCCGCGACGTCGGCCCGTTCGCCCTGATGCTCACCGGCCTGGGCTCGATCATCGGTTCCGGCTGGTTGTTCGGCGCGTGGCGCGCCGCGCAGATCGCCGGCCCGGGGGCGATCTGGGCGTGGGTGATCGGCGCGGCGATCATCATGACGGTGGCGCTGACCTATGCCGAACTGGGGGCGATGTTTCCCGAGTCCGGCGGCATGGTGCGCTACGGTCACTACTCGCACGGCTCGCTGGTCGGCTTCATCGCGGCATGGGCGAACTGGATCGCGATCGTCTCGGTGATCTCGGTGGAGGCCGAGGCCTCGGCGCAGTACATGTCGTCGTGGAAGTGGCAGTGGGCGAAGGACCTGTATCACCAGGTGCCGGGCGGCCACGGCGAGCTGAGCACCAACGGCCTGCTGATCGCCGCGGTGCTGGTGGTGATGTATTTCCTGTTCAACTTCTGGAGCGTCAAGCTGTTCGCGCGCTCGAACACCGCGATCACCCTGTTCAAGCTGATCATCCCCGCGCTCACCGCGGTGCTGCTGATCGCCAGCGGTTTCCATGCCGAGAATTTCAGCGTCGGCATCCACGGTGAACTGCACAAGACCGACTTCCCCTCGATCCTCACGGCCGTGGCGATCGCCGGGATCGTGTTCAGCTTCAACGGATTCCAGAGCCCGGTGAACCTGGCCGGCGAAGCGCGCAACCCGGGCAAGAGCATCCCGTTCGCGATCGTCTGCTCGATCTTGCTGGCCACGGTGGTCTACGTGTTGCTGCAGGTGGCGTTCATTGGCGCGGTGCCGCGGGAAATGCTGGCCAACGTCGGCTGGCACGGGATCAACTTCAGCTCGCCGTTCGCCGACCTGGCGATCATCCTGGGCCTGCAGTGGCTGGCCACGCTGCTGTTCATCGATGCGGTGATCAGCCCCAGCGGCACCGGCATGACCTATACCGCCACCACCGCGCGGATGCTTTACGGCATGGAGCGCAACGGCACGCTGCCGAAGATCCTCGGCCGCGTGCACCCGAAGTGGGGCATTCCGCGCCCGGCGATGTGGGTGAACCTGGCGGTGTCGTTCCTGTTCCTGTTCTTCTTCCGCGGCTGGGGTTCGCTGGCGGCGGTGATCTCGGTCGCCACGATCATTTCCTACCTTACCGGCCCGGTCAGCGTGATGACGCTGCGGCGCACCGCACCGGGGCTGCACCGTCCGCTGCGGCTGGGCGGCCTGTCGGTGCTGGCCGGGATCGCCTTCATCATGTCCACCGAGTTGCTGTACTGGGCCAAGTGGCCGCTGACCGGCGAAATCATCCTGCTGATGGTGGTCGCGCTGCCGGTTTACTTTTACTACCAGGCCAAGTCCGGCTGGCACGATTTCGGGCGACAGATGAAAGGTGCCTGGTGGCTGGTGTTCTACCTGCCCACGCTGGCCCTGGTCTCCTGGGCCGGCAGCACCACCTTCGGCGGCAAGGGCTACCTGTCCTACGGCTGGGATCTGGCCGTGGTCGCGGTGATCGGCCTGGTGTTCTACCTGTGGGGCGTGAAGTCCGGCTGGCGCACGCCGTCGGTGGAAGCGGCGGAACTGGAGGCGAAGGTCGACCCAAACGCGCCACTGGTACCGCCGGATGAAGCGACCGCGGAACGCATCACCGGGCGCTGAGCCCGGCCATCCGTTCGACCCGAACGCGCGGCGACCAGCCGCGCGTTTTTGTTTTCAGCGAACGGCCGCCCGCCCGCGGCCGCCCAGTGACAGCAACACCAGCACGATCGCCAGCACCGCGTAGGCTCCGGCGAACTGCCACACGATGCTGCGCGAGGCCGCATCGAGCAGCCACGGCAGGTAGATGCCACCGGACAGTTCCACCGAGTGGATCACCCCGAACAGGCTCAGCGCCCCGCCGAGCAGCAGGATCAGCGCGGCGCGCAACGGGCGCCGGTCGATCAGCGCCACCACGAAGCTGGCCCAGACCATCGCGGTGATGATGAAGCCGTTGCCCAGCACGGTGATCACCGCCAGCTCGGAGATGCCGTGCGTGCCGTCGTTGAACAGCTGCGCGAAGTGTTCGGGCGAGACGTAGGCCGGGTCGCTCAGCTTGATCGTGAGCATCCGCGCGATCGCCGGAAAAAAGCTGAACACCACCGCCGCCGCGTAGCGCATCGGCGTCGCCTCGAACGCCTGCACGGTGATACCGATCGCCACGAACACCAGGATCGGCGCCAGCACCGGCAGCGGCACCAACTCGACCAGGTTCGACAGATAGCCGAACACGCCGCCCAACCCGATCACGATGCCGGTGAGCAGGGTGTAGCCGCTGCGCGCACCCATCGCCTTGTACGAGGGCTGGCCGATGTACGGCGTGGTCTGCGCCACGCCGCCGCAGAAGCCGGCCGCCAGCGTGGCCAGCGCCTCGACCAGCAGGATGTCGCGGGTGGAGTAGTCGTCGCCGGCGGCGCGTGCGCTCTCGGTGACGTTGATGCCGCCGACCACCATCAGCAGGCCGAACGGCAGGATCAGCGGCAGGTACGGCACGATGTACGCAAGCCCCTGCACCCACTGCAGGGTCGGCCACGGCAACGCGAAACGCCATTGCCACGCCGCCGGCGCGTGGTAGCCCGCGCCCAGCCAGCCCAGCGGGCCGAGCCCGTAGTACAGCAGCGCGCCGAGCACGAACGCCACCAGCACGCCCGGCAGTCCGAACGGCATCCGCCCGTGCGCCACCAGTGCGTACAGCACCACGCCGAGACCGGCAAAGCCGACCACCGGCAGCTTCAGGATTTCCACCAGCGGCAGGAAGCCCATCAGCACCAGCGCGATGCCGGCGATCGAGCCGAGCAGGCCGGCACGCGGCACGTGCCGCTGCACCATTGCGCCGAAGAACGACAGCACGAACTTCAGCACGCCCATCACCACCAGCGAGGCCATGCCCAGCTGCCAGGTGGCGATCCCCGCGGCGTGTGCGTCCATGCCGCCCTGTTTGAAGCCGAGGAAGGCCGGACCGAGCACCAGCAGCGCCATGCCGATGCTGGTTGGCGCATCCAGCCCCAGCGGCATCGCGGTGACGTCGTCGCTGCCACGGCGCCGGGCCAGCCGGCGCGCCATCGCGGTATAGGCCAGGTTGCCCAGCAGCACGCCCAGCGCAGTGCCGGGGAACATGCGCAGGAACACGATGTCCGCGGGAAAGCCGAACAGGCCGATCAGCGCCGCGGCGAGGAAGCCCATGATGGACAGGTTGTCCACCACCAGGCCGAGGAAGCCGTTGATGTCGCCGGGGGCGAACCAGCGATTGGCCGGGATGTTCATGCGCGAGGCTCGCGGGGGTGGACCGCGCGGCCGCCGGGCAGGCATGCCGGCGCTGCCGGTGAACGAAAATTCATCGTGTCGTGTTCCTCTGCGTCCGGGAATCCGGATGCGCCGCAGTATTGGCGGCAACCGCCCGGCGGCGCAACGCGGAACCATTGCCACCGCCCGAGGTAGCCTTGTCGAAATCGCGGCGCCTGGTTCGTCGCTCCCGCACAACCTCCCTCACGCCACCCAAGGAAACCGCCCATGCCGTCCACGCTCCGCACCGCCATCCACGCCTTCGGCCTGCTCGCCCTGTTGTCGCTGGCCGCCGCCAACGCCGCCGAGGTGAAGTACCAGCTGGACCCGGACCACACCTACCCCAGCTTCGAGGCCGACCATTTCGGCGGGCTGTCGGTATGGCGCGGCAAGTTCAACCACAGCCGCGGCACGGCAACGCTGGACAAGACGGCCGGCAGCGGTACGGTCGAGGTCGTGGTGGACATGAAGAGCGCTGACTTCGGCCAGGACCAGCTCAATGAAAAGGCACAGGGTGCGGAGCTGTTCGACACCGCGAGGTACCCGCAGGCCGTCTACAAGGGCCGGCTCGCCAATTTCGTCGGCGGCAAGCCGACCCGTGTGATCGGCACGCTCACCCTGCACGGCGTGACCCGTCCGCTGACGCTGAAGATCGACAGCTTCAAGTGCGTGCCGCACCCGATGCTGAAACGCGAAGTGTGCGGCGCCGATGCGCTGGCCACGTTCCAGCGCGACGCGTTCGGCATGGACGCCGGCAAGCCCTACGGCTTCAGCATGGCGGTGACGCTGCGCATCCAGGTCGAGGCGATCGCCGAACCCTCCGCTTGAGCGGACACGCGTAGGTTGGGGTGAGCGCAGCGAACCCCAACGCTTAACGTCGCCGCGATGTGTTGGGGTTCGCTGCGCTCACCCCAACCTACGGGAATCGAGCAGCGCTCAGGCCAGCGCCAGCACGTCCCCCAGCAGCGCCTGCGCGGTCACCTCCGGTCCCGCGCCCGGCCCCTGGATCACCAGCGGCTGGGCGTGGTAACGGGTGGTGGTGAGCGCGAACTGGTTGTCGGTGCCGTACAGCCGCGCAGCGGGATGGGTGAGCGGCACTTCGGCCAGCCCGACGCGGGCATGCCCGCGCTGGTTGAGGCGCGCCAGGAAACGCAGCACGCAGCCGCGCGAGCTGGCGGCGGCATGGCGCGCGGCCAGCGGCGCGTCGAGCTCCTCCAGCCGCGCCAGGAACGCTTCGGTGCCCAGCCCGCGCAGCGCCTCGGGCACCAGGCCATCCACCTGCACCTCGTCGGTGCCCAGCGCGAAACCGGCGTTGCGCGCGATGATCAGCAGCTTGCGCGCCACGTCCTCGCCGGACAGGTCCGAGCGCGGATCGGGCTCGGTGTAACCGAGCTGGCGTGCCTCGCGCAGCAGTTCGGAGAACGGCCGGCTACCGTCGTACTGGTTGAACAGCCACGACAGCGAACCGGAGAATACGCCTTCGAGCGTGAGCAGGCCGTCGCCGCAGCGGCGCAGCCGGCGCAAGGTGGACAGCACCGGCAGGCCGGCGCCGACCGTGGCCGAGTCGCCGTAGCAGCCGCCATTCGCCAGCGCCGCCTGCAGCGCACGCCAGCCGGACAACTCGCCGCCGGCCAGCGCCTTGTTCGCGGTGACCACGTGGTAGCCGCGCGCCAGCCACTCCGCATGACGCGCCGCCAGCACCGTGCTGGCGGTGGCGTCGATGATCACCTTCGCCGCCGCGGCGCTGCCGTCCAGCGCCGCGAGCAGGCTGGCGTTGTCGCGCGGCGCACCGTGCTGGTTCAGCTGTTCGCGCAGGTTGCGCTGGGCCAGGCTGAGCGGATCGGTCTGCTGGCGGCGCGAGTTCGCCGCGCCGACCAGTCGCAGCGAACCCGCGGCGGAGGTGTTGAGCAGCTTCAGCAGCGCGCCGCCGACCACCCCGGTGCCGAGCAGCACGATCGCGATGGCGGAGGACGCTTCGCTCCTGGCGCTCGCCGCGCGTTCGGCCAGTACCGCACTCATGCGAGCACCCGGCGTTTGGACGTCTGTACAGCTACTGCTCGGACCAGCGCCGCGTCGAGGTCGCGCAGCAGGTCGTCGCCATCCTCGATGCCCACCGACAGGCGCAGCAGGCTGTCGGCGATGCCGGCGGTGCGGCGCGCCTCCGGCGCCATCGACGCGTGGGTCATGCTGGCCGGGTGTGCGATCAGGCTTTCCACCCCGCCCAGCGATTCGGCCAGCGAGAAGTATTCGAGGCCGTCGACGAACGCCTCGATCTGCGCCACGTCGCCGTCCAGTTCGAAGCTCAGCATGGCGCCGAAACCCTGTTGCTGGCGCGCCGCCAGCGCATGCCCGGGGTGGGCGGCCAGGCCGGGGTAATACACCTTGCGCACGGCCGCGTGCGCGTCCAGCTGTTCGGCGATGCGCGCAGCGTTCTCCTGGTGCTGGCGCAAGCGCACGCCAAGCGTGCGCAGGCCGCGCAGGGTGAGGTAGCTGTCGAACGGCGCGCCGGTGAGGCCGTTGCAGTTGGCCCACCACTTCAGCTGCTCGGCTACCGCCGCGTCGCGCGCCACCGCCGCGCCGCCGACCACGTCGCTGTGGCCGTTGATGTACTTGGTGGTGGAGTGCACCACCACGTCGGCGCCGAGCAGCAACGGCTGCTGCAGCGCCGGCGACAGGAAGGTGTTGTCGACCACCATCAAGGCGCCCACCGCGTGCGCGGCCTGCGCCACATGGCGGATGTCGGTGATCCGCAGCAGCGGGTTCGACGGCGTCTCCACCCACACCAGCGCCGGCTTGCGCGCCAGGCCGGCAGCCAGCGCCACGCTGTCGGTGAGGTCGGCGAACTCGACCTGGAAGCGGCCCTTCTTCGCCCACGCATCGAGCAGCCGCCAGGTGCCGCCGTAGCAGTCGTGCGCGGCCAGCACGGTGGCCCCGGCCGGCACCAGTTCCAGCGCCAGCGCTACCGCCGACATGCCGCTGGAGGTCACCACCGCGCCGGCGCCCTGCTCCAGTTCCGCCAGTGCGTCGCCGAGCAGGTCGCGGGTCGGGTTGCCGCTGCGCGAGTAGTCGTACGCGCGCTTGCGGCCGAAGCCGGCGAAGCTGTAGTTGGTCGACAGGTGCAGCGCGGGCACCACGGCGCCGTGCTGGGTGTCGCTCTCGATCCCGGCGCGCACGGCGCGGGTACAGGGGGCGGGCTCGGTCATCGGGAGATCTCCGGTGCTTGTTGTGCGGGGACGGGGAATCAGGCCAGCGCTTCGCGCAGCAGCGGCGCGAGCTGTTCGGGTTCTTTCAGGAAGGCGTCGTGGCCGTACGGCGACTCGACCACTTCCAGCGTGGCTGGCCCATGCAGGCGGCGCTGCAGCTCGCACAGGTCGGCCAGCGGCACCAGCCGGTCGGAGGGGAAACCGATCAGCGTGGCCGGGGTGGGAATCTGCTCGGGCTTGATGTCGTGCAGGTCGATCGACTCGGACAGGGCGAGGAAGCGGTCCGCGTCGAAGCGTTCGACGAAGCGGCGGCCCTGGTGTGCCAGATAGTCCTCGACCGGGAAATGGAAACGCTCCTCGCGCCACTCCGGGCCGCCGGCGAAACGCCGGCCGAACTCGGCGCTGCCGCGATAGGTGGTGATCGCCAGCTGGCGCGCCAATGCCAACGCCTCGTCGGCCTGGCCGCTGGCCTGGCCCAGCCGCACGATGCCGCGCTGCACGCTGCGCTGCGCGGTGCTGAGCGGGTGCGGCCGGTGCGCGCCGGCCAGCAGCAGCAGGCGCTCGACGCTGCGCGGATGCCGCGCCGCGAACGCCAGCGCCACCATCGCGCCATAGGACGAACCGATGAAAGCGTGTGCCTGCGCGATGCCCAGCTCGCGCAGCAGCGCGGCCAGCGCGTCGGCCTGGTCCTCGCTGGAGACCGAGCCGGCGCCGAGCTGGTCGGGGGTCAGCCAGTCGATCGCCAGCACGCGCCAGCGCTCCAGGTCGACCGCCGCGCCGCTGCCGACCAGCGCCTGCCACCAGCCCGGCGCGGCATCGCCGTCCAGCGCGGTGACGTCGCGGTCGGCCGAGATGCCGCCCTGCACGATCACGGTGGGCGCACCCGCCGCGCCGCACCACAGGTAGCTCACCTCGACCTCGCGCGGACCGCTGCCGTACTTCGGGCTGAGCCGCAGCCGGCGCGTGCTGCGCTGGGCGGTCAGCCGCACGCGCGGCTCGGGAAGAACGGGAAAGGCGGCCTGGCTGGCTTCGGTACGGCGGGTTTCGGGCAGGAACGTCATGGAACTCTCTCCGGTCGGCATCGCCCTGCGAAGTACCGGAGAGGTCGCCAACCGCGGATTCGGCGGCAGACCGCCGCGAGCCGGATGACGCCCATCTTCCGGTGGATGCCGAAGCACCTCCGCAGGAGTTGGCACCGTGGCGGAAACGCTCCGCAGGTTGCCCCGGCTTCAAAGGGCCTGTCCCTCAGCCGGTCTCGATGAGTGGGACGGATAGTGATGGCTTCACGTGGCCGTGTCAATAGACGTCTAAACGTCTAGGCGTATATATGTTTATTCGATCGTGTCATCCGCCGCGGCGACCCTGAGACCCAAGGAAATCCCTTTGGGATGCGGCAGGAAGGGAGCAGAATCGGCACTCCTCCGCCAAACCTTCATCCATGAGCATCCAGCCCGACCTCTCCGCCGCCATCGGCCACACCCCGCTGCTGCGCCTGCGCCACGCTTCCGCCCTGACCGGCTGCGAGATCCTGGGCAAGGCCGAGTTCCTCAACCCCGGCGGCTCGATCAAGGACCGCACCGCGCTGGGCCTGCTGCTGGATGCCGAGCGGCGCGGCCGGATCCGCCCCGGCGGCAGCATCGTCGAGGGCACCGCCGGCAATACCGGGATCGGGCTGGCCCTGCTCGGCGCCAGCCGCGGCTATCGCACGGTGATCTTCATGCCGGAGACGCAAAGCCGCGAGAAGATCGACGCGCTGCGCATCGCCGGCGCCGAGGTGCGGCTGGTGCCCGCGGTGCCGTACAAGGACCCGAACCACTACGCGCACCAGGCCCGCGCCCATGCCGAGGCGGCGAATGCGGCCGACCCGGGCAGCGCGTGGTTCGCCAACCAGTTCGACAACACCGCCAACCGCGACTGGCACGAGGCCACCACCGGGGTGGAGATCTGGCAGGGCGCTGGCGGCCGCGTCGACGGCTTCGTCTGCGCCGCCGGCACCGGCGGCACCCTGGCCGGCGTGGGCCGCGCGCTGAAGGCGCGTAACCCACGCGTGCGCATCGCGCTGGCCGACCCGGCCGGCTCGGCACTGGCCAGCTACGTCAACACCGGCGAGCTCATCGCCAGCGGCAACTCGATCAGCGAGGGCATCGGCTCCAGCCGGGTCACCGCGAACTTCGACAGCGCGCCGATCGACCTGGCCTGGTCGATCCCGGACGACGAATCGGTGCCGCTGCTGCACCGCCTGCTGGCCGAGGAAGGCTGGTGCACCGGCGGCTCCAGCGGCGTCAACCTGGCCGGCGCGATCCGCCTGGCGCGCGAACTCGGCCCCGGCCACACCATCGTCACCGTGCTCGCCGACGCCGGCACGCGCTACCAGGCGAAGCTGTTCAACCCGACCTTCCTGCGCGGGAAAGGCATCCCCGTGCCGGACTGGCTGGCGCGGGCGTTTCCAGCGCCGTAGGTTGGGGTGAGCGCAGCGAACCCCAACGCGTACCTTCACGGGTGGGTCGTTGGGGTTCGCTGCGCTCACCCCAACCTACGCGTGCTGTTGTTGCACCCGAACGCCTCCCACACAAGCGAATCCTGCAAGCACGCAGCCATCGCCGCTTCATGCGCGTCCTGCTAACGTGATCAGATGACTCCCCACCCCGACACGTCCGCGCTGCACACCCGGCTGCAGCGCGACGGCTTTGCCTTCGTCACCGCCGACATCATGCGCGACCTGCTGCAAGCGCAGGCCCTGACCGACTGGCCTGCGTTCGCCGCCAGCTGGAACGAGCTGGCGCCGGACACCTATCTCGCCGCCAGCGGCCGCCACCGGCGGCGCCGGCATGCCACGTTCTCCGCCGATGCCGACGGCGGCATCCGGCGCGAAGCGCATCAGCCGCACTACCAGAGCCTCAAGTACAACCCGCTGCAGGGCGACATCCAGCGCTGGTTCGAACCGGTGCTGCCGGCGTTCGCCGACGGCGCCAGCCTGCGCCGCATCCTCGGCTTCTGCCGCGACTGCTTCGGCGCGCTGGCGCCGGCCGTGCTCCGCTGGCACGTCGAGGTGCACCAGTTCCGCATCGAGGCGCGTGCCGGCGAGGCCGGCGAGCCCACCCCCGAAGGCGTGCACCGCGACGGCGTCGACTACGTGCTGGTGCTGCTGATCGAGCGCGAGAACATCGAGCGCGGCACCACCACCATCCACGCGTCGGACGGCCGCGAGCTGGGCAGCTTCACCCTCGCCCACGCCTTCGACGCGGCGCTGGTGGACGACCGCCGCGTATTCCACGGGGTCACCCCGGTCACGCCGCTCGACCCCACCCGGCCGGCCCACCGCGACGTGCTGGTGGTGACGTTCAAGGCTGCTTGAGCCCTCCCTGTCTCCGCGTAACCCGTGGAGATAGGGAACCGGCTCCGAGCTGCGCTACGCTGGCGCGTGCCTCGACCACACTGGAGACCGCATGTCCGTCGCCGCCAACCTCGTGATCGGCCTGATCGCGCTGCTGCACGTCTGGTTCCTGATCCTGGAGATGTTCCTGTGGACGCGGCCCTCCGGCCGCCGCGCGTTCGGCACCACGGCGGAGTTCGCCGAACAGTCGAAGGCGCTGGCCGCGAACCAGGGCCTGTACAACGGCTTCCTCGCCGCCGGCCTGGTGTGGGGACTGCTGCTCGGCAACGGCGGCGCCGGCTTCAGCGTCAAGCTGTTCTTCCTCGGCTGCGTGCTGCTCGCCGGCATCTACGGCGGACTGACCGCGGCACGGAAGATCCTGCTGTTCCAGGCCCTGCCCGCGGCGATCGCCCTGGTGCTGATCCACCTCGCCTGACGGCTCGCCGGCCGATGACTTCCCTTCCGCGCGAAATCGTCGGCGCACGCTTCGACCCCGCCCTGATGCAGCGCGCCCGCGAGAAGAGCTGGGCCGCGCTGCACGGCATCCGCGCGCGCATGCATCCGGGCATCAGCGAGATCGAGGCGAAAGCTGCCGCGCGCGAGGTGCTCGGCGCGCTGGGCTGCGAGCGGCTGTGGCATCCGGTGATCATCCGCATCGGCGCCAACACCGTGAAAACCTACCGGCAGGCGTCCGACCCCGGTGTGCGGCTGGGCGAGAACGACAGCTACTTCATCGACCTCGGCCTGGTCTTCGACGGCCACGAGGGCGACGTGGGCGACACCTTCATAGTCGGCCACGCTCCCGGGCGGCAGGCCTGCGCGGAGGCGGCGCGTGCGCTGTTCGGCGAAGTGGCCACGGCATGGCGCTCGCAAGAGCTGAGCGGCCACGCGCTGTATGCGTTTGCCGGCGAACGCGCCGAGGCGATGGGCTGGCGGCTCAACCACGCGATCAAGGGCCACCGCGTCGGTGACTTCCCGCACGCGATCCACCAGGGCGGCGATCTCGGCGACCTGGAAGCATCGCCATCGGGCGGTTTGTGGATACTGGAAATCCAGATCGCACACCCGACGGAACCGTTCGGCGCGTTCCACGAGGATCTGCTGACGGCGTAACGCGCCCGCTCCCTACCGGAAACCGGCGGCCGGAACCCTCCGTTTCCTCATTGAAAAAGCCCGCGCCGGGCAACATGTGAACGATCCCCTCGCTGCCTTCGCGCAGCCCCTCTCCGGAGTCCAGCCCGTGGCCCGCAAGAAACCCCTGAGCCTGTACCGCAACATCGGCATCATCGCCCACATCGACGCGGGCAAGACCACGACCACCGAGCGCATCCTCTACTACACCGGGCGCAAGCACCAGATCGTCGACGTGCACGACACCAAGGACGGCAAGGGTTCCACCACCACCGACTACATGGAGCAGGAGCGCAAGCGCGGCATCACGATCCAGTCGGCGGCGGTGACCGCCGAGTGGAAGGGCCACCAGATCAACGTGATCGACACGCCCGGACACGTCGACTTCACCATCGAGGTGAACCGCTCGCTGCGCGTGCTCGACGGCGCGGTGGTGGTGTTCGACGGCGTCGCCGGAGTGGAGCCGCAGACCGAGACCAACTGGCGCCTGGCCGACCAGTACAAGGTGCCGCGCATCTGCTACGTCAACAAGATGGACCGCATCGGCGCGAATTTCGCGCATTGCGTGAAGGGCATCCGCGAGCGCCTGGGCGCCAACGCGCTGCTGTGCCAAATCCCCCTGGGCAGCAGCGACGAATTCGTCGGCATGGCCGACCTGGTCGCCGGCGTGGGCTATCTGTGGGCCTCCGACGACAAGGACAGCGTGTGGGAAAGCGTGCCGCTGGAGCAGCTCAAGGCCCGGCTGACGTTCGGCGCCAGCGCCGACACCGCATGGATCGCCGACCTGCCGAAGCTGCGCCAGGACCTGCTGGAAACCGCGCTGGCGCTGGACGACGACGCCTTCGAGCGGCTGCTGAACACCGGCGAGTTCGACCCGGCGGTGCTCAAGCGCTGCATCCGCCAGGGCACCGTCACCGGCGCGCTGGTGCCGGTGCTGTGCGGCTCGTCGTACAAGAACAAGGGCGTGCAGCAGCTGCTGGACGCGGTGGTCGACTACCTGCCCTACCCGGGCGAGAACGGCGGCATCGCGATGGTCGACGAGGACGGCCACGTCGTCGGCGAGCAGGCCGTCACCGACGACGCGCCGGCGCGCGCGCTGGCGTTCAAGGTGATCAACGACCAGTTCGGCACGCTCACCTTCTGCCGCATCTATTCCGGCGTGATCAGGAAGGGCGACACCCTGCTCAACGTCACCCGCGGCAGGAAGGAGCGCGTGGGCCGCATCGTCGAGGTGCAGGCCGACGACACCCGGGAGATCGACGAGGTGCGCGCCGGCGACATCTGCGCCTTCGTCTCGATGAAGGACACCGAGACCGGCGACTCGCTGGCCGACCCGGCGCACCCGGCGCTGCTGGAGCGCATGCGCTTCCCCGAGCCGGTGATCAGCGTGTCGGTGGAACCGAAGAACCGCAACGACGTCGACAAGCTGTCCAGCGCGCTCTACAAGATGGTCAAGGCCGACCCGTCGCTGAAGCTCGAAGTGGACCAGGAAACCGGCGAGACCGTGCTCAAGGGCATGGGCGAACTGCACCTGGAGGTGACCATCGATCGCATGCGCACCGAGCTGGGCGTGGAAGCGAACATGGGCAAGCCCCGGGTCAGCTTCCGCGAGGCGTTCGGCAAGACCGTCGAACACACCTACACGCACAAGAAGCAGACCGGCGGCTCCGGCCAGTTCGCCGAAGTGACGATGATCTTCGAGCCGGGCGAGCCGGGCTCGGGCGTGGTGTTCTCCGACGAGGTGGTCGGCGGCCGCGTACCGCGCGAGTACATCCCGGCGGTCGAGCACTCGGTCAAGGCCGAAGCGCAGGAGGGCCAGGTCGCCGGCTACGAGGTGGTCGACTTCAAGGCGCGCCTGATCGACGGCAAGTACCACGACGTCGACTCCTCCGCGCTGGCGTTCGAGATCGCCGCGAGGCAGTGCTTCCGCGAGGCGCAGAAGCTCAGCAAGCCGAAGCTGCTGGAACCGATCATGCACCTGGAAGTGGTGATGGAGGCGGACTACCTCGGCGACGTCATCGGCGACATCAACCGCCGCCGCGGCAGCGTCAGCGACCAGGGCCACAAGGGCAGCTCCGCCTTCGTGCAGGGTTTCGTGCCGCTGGCCGAGATGTTCGGCTACATCAACTTCCTGCGTTCGGCCACCCGCGGCCGCGGCACCTTCAGCATGGAGTTCGACCACTACCAGGAGGTACCGGCCGGCATGGTGGAGAAACTGATGGAGAAGGAGGCGAAATAGCGCTTCACGCCTTGGCACGTTCCGCACCGCGGAATGCTGCATCGCAGCGCCCGCCGCCTACTCCCTCGAACATGTATGCAGGAAAAACAGGCACGCACACCCGGGCACGATCGAGCGGTAGCATAAGCCTGCCCGTAGATCCGCCTCCGCGGGCACCCGAGTGCCGGGTGGGGCACTCGCCATCTCGATCGAGGGACTCCATGAATTCTTGCCGCATGTCGCAGGCGCCGCGTGCGCCGTTCGTCCGTTTCCGTCAGCGGCCGTTGGCCGCCTCCTGCGCCGCCGTGCTGCTCGGCCTGGCACTGAGCGCTCCGGCCTCGGCCCAGCAGGTGCCGCCGCAGCCGGCGCCGCAGCCGACCGACAGCCAGGCCGCACCGGCCAGTCCCAACGCCAAGGTCGCCGACAAGAAGAACAAGAAATCCGAGAACACGGTCAGCAACCTCGACGCGGTCATCGTTACCGGCATCCGCGCCAGCATCGAGAACTCGCTGAAGGCCAAGCGGAACTCGGACAACATCATCGAGGCGATCTCCGCCGAGGACATCGGCAAGCTGCCGGACGCCAGCATCGCCGAAAGCCTGTCGCGCGTGCCGGGCCTGGCCACGCAGCGCCTGAACGGCCGCGCCAACATGATCTCGATCCGCGGCCTGGACCCCGGTTTTGCCGGCACCACGCTGAACGGGCGCGAGCAGGCGACCATCGGCGAAAACCGCGGCGTCGAGTACGACCAGTACCCGTCCGAGCTGATCAGCGGCGTGGCGATCTACAAGACGCCCGATGCCAGCCTGATCGGCCAGGGCCTGTCCGGCACCGTCGACCTGCACACGATCAAGCCGCTGGACCTGCCCGGTCCCGCCTTCGCGGTCAACCTGCGCGGCGAGCACACCACCAACGGCAAGCTCAACCCGGGCAGCGGCGTCGGCGACATGGGCCACCGCGCCAGCATCTCCTACATCAACCAGTTCTTCGACCACACCCTGGGCCTGGCGGTGGGCTTCGCCCACCTCGACTCGCCGATCCAGGAAAAGCAGTACCAGGCCTGGTGGTGGAGCATGAACAACGGCCCAGGCAGCGCCGAGGACAACTGGGGCGCGCCGCACACGCCCGGCATGCCCGACGGCGTGATCTCGCAGGAAGGCATGCAGCTGCGCGCGCAGTCGCTGAACCAGAAACGCAGCGGCCTGATGGCCGTGCTGGAGTGGGCGCCGGGCGACCACTACCACTCCACCCTGGACCTGTACCACTCCATCTTCGGCGAGAAGAAGTTCACCAACGGCGCGCAGTGGTCGAGCAACCCGTGGGACAACGTCAGCTACTCTAACGTCGGCGTCACGCCGGCGCAGCCCTACCCGATCGTCACCTCCGGCACCATCAGCGGCATCGCGCCGATCCTGCAGAACCAGTACACCAAGGAACACGACAAGCTGTTCTCCGCCGGCTGGAACAACCAGTACGACTTCGACAACGGCTGGACCGCCACCGCCGACCTGTCGTACTCCAGCGCGAAGAAGAAGCTGCACGACGCCTACCTGTTCACCGGCCTGGCCGGCGGCGCGTTCACCAGCGTCGACTTCCGCACCCCGGCCGGCAACGGCTACCCGTACTTCTCGCCGGCGGTGAACCTGGCCGACCCGTCCAAGGTGGTGTTCACCGACCC
Organism: Rhodanobacter sp. OR87; assembly: GCF_000473345.1. Taxonomy (NCBI): domain Bacteria; kingdom Pseudomonadati; phylum Pseudomonadota; class Gammaproteobacteria; order Lysobacterales; family Rhodanobacteraceae; genus Rhodanobacter; species Rhodanobacter sp. OR87. The sequence continues at coordinate 6,118 of NZ_AXBJ01000023.1, read as the reverse complement.
GGATGGCTACGGCTACAACGGCCGCCAGGAGTTCGATACCCAGAAGGACACCATCAAGGCGGTGCGGCTGGAAGTGAGCCACCCGCTGGGCTGGATCTTCAGCAGCATGAACCTGGGCGTGAACTACTCCGACCGCACCAAGACCAAGCAGGCCGACGTGCAGTTCGCCTGGTTGAACGGCAACGGCTCCACCAGGGACACCTACGACAACCACTTCAGCGCGCCGGTGAACCCGGCCTTCCTGTGGGCGCCGACCTCGCTCGGCTACGGCGGCATTCCCGGCATACTCAGCTACGACGTGCTGGGCGCGCTGGCGAACCAGTTCTACCTGACCGAGCGCAACGGCCAGGGCGACTGGAGCCGCAACTACACGGTGGAAGAGAAGGTCCCGGTGGCCTACGCCAAGTTCAACATCGAGACCACGCTGGGCAGCGTGCCGCTGACCGGCAACGTGGGCGTGCAGTTCGTGCGCACCGACCAGTCCTCCACCGCGCTGCAGACCAATGGCGACACGCTGGTCGGCAGCATCAACGACGGCACGAAGTACAACAACGTGCTGCCCAGCCTGAACCTGGTGGCGCACCTTACCGACCGCCAGTACCTGCGCTTCGGCTTCGCCAAGACCATGGCGCGCGGGCGCATCGACGACGAGAAGGTCGCCACCTCGGCCGGCCTGTCGAAGGTGCAGAACGGCCCGGCCGCCGGCCAGGTGCTGTGGTCCGGCAGCGGCGGCAACCCGAAGCTGAAGCCGTACGTGGCGGTGGGCACCGACCTCTCCTACGAGTTCTACTTTGGCAAGTCCAGCTACTTCGCCGCGGCGGTGTTCAACAAGAACCTGCTGAACTACATCTACAACCAGACGGTACTGGACCACGATTTCAAGAACTACATCAACAACGACCCCACGCTGACGGCGACCAGCGACAAGGGCTCGTTCACCATGCCGCTGAACGGCACCGGCGGCAAGATGCAGGGCCTGGAGTTGTCCGGTGCGCTGGAAGGCGGCCTGCTGGCGCAGGCGCTGGACGGCTTCGGCGTGCAGGCCAACTTCTCGCTGACCAACAGCAACATTCCGAAGAATTCGATCTCGTCGATCCCCGGCGGTCCCTCGACCTTGCCCGGCCTGTCGCGCAAGGTCGCCAACCTGGCGCTGTACTATGAGAAGTACGGCTGGTCGGTGCGCGTGGCCGAACGCTACCGCTCGTCCTTCACCGGCGAGGCGGTGGCGCTGTTCGACCAGCTCGGCTACACCAAGATCCTGGCCAACCGGCAGACCGACCTGCAGCTCGGCTATGCGTTCTCCGAGGGCAGCCTGAACGGCCTGTCGCTGCTGCTTCAGGTCAGCAACCTCAGCAACACGGCGGACAAGAGCGTGCAGATCTCCGGCCTGCCCAATGGCGTGCAGGTAACACGCCCGCTGGAGTACGACACCTGGGGCCGCACGGTGATGCTCGGAGTGAACTACAAGCTGTAGGCCGTCCGGCAACACGGCAGGACCATGGAACCCGGGGAGCGATCCCCGGGTTTTTCATGGGCGTCCGTCAGGCGGAAAGATGCTCGTACAGGATCACCGCGCCTACCCCGACCAGGATGACGCCGCCGATGATCTCCGCGCGCCGGCCGACCATCGCGCTCAGCACGTGGCCGAGCATGATGCCCAGCGTGACCATGCCGAACGTGCACAGGCCGATCACCAGCGCCACCACCGCGATCGGCGTGTTGACGAAGGCCAGCCCCACGCCCACCGCCAGCGCGTCGATGCTGGTGGACAGGCCGGTGATGGCGAGGCCGACGATGCCGTGCTGCTTCGCCTCGTCGACCGGCTCGCCAGAATCCGGCTTCAGTCCGGCCCAGACCATGTGCAGGCCCAGCACCAGCAGCAGGCCGAACGCGATCCAGTGGTCCCAGGCCTCGATGTAGCGCGCGGCGCCCTTGCCCAGCAGCCAGCCGAGCACCGGCGTGATTGCCTCGATCACGCCGAAGATCGCTCCGGCGCGCATGGCCTGGCTGAGCCGTGGCTTGGTCATGGCGGCGCCCTTGCCGATCGCCGCGGCGAACGCGTCGGTGGACATGGCAAAGCCGAGCAGCAGGATGGAAATGGGATTCATGGGTTGCCATTCGGTCGGGCCAGGCGCAACGGCACGACGGCGCGCCCCACCGCCGTGGCGCCGTCAGCCGTTGGTCTCGCCAACCAGGATCGGTGTCTTCGCCACGGCCGCACGGGCCGAGCATGTTGACGAAGACGCCCCGCCGCAGCGAGGCAGGCTACTCCCCAAGGGGTGTCGCGCTGGCGGCAGCACCGCCAGCGCGGCGGCAAGGTTAGCACAGCAGCGCAGGCGGTACCCGCGCGGCAGATGCAGGCGTGCGAGACGTCGCGCATACTCGGTGCTTCGTTCATGACGTCGACAGGGGATCTTGTATGAAAGCACCACGAGCACTCGGGCCCGCCGCCGCGGCCGCGCTGGTCTTCTGCGCCGGCATCGGCATGGCCCACGCCGGCAGCGCCGCCGAGGCACGGCCGGAAACCATGGCCATGCTGAAACACGCCATCGGCATCCACACCGTTCAGGGCGAGCACCAGGTGCCGGTGCTGGCCGCCTATCTGGCGGACAAGCTCAAGGCCGCCGGCTTCCCTGCCGGCGACGTGGAGATCATCCCGGTGGGCGAAACCGCCGCGCTGGTCGCGCGCTACCGCGGCACCGGCGAAGGCAGGCCGATCCTGCTGTCCGGGCACATGGACGTGGTGGCGGCCAAGCGCGCGGACTGGACCCGCGACCCGTTCACCCTGATCGAGGAGAACGGCTACCTCTACGGCCGCGGCACCGCCGACATGAAAACCGCGGTGGTGGTGCTGGTCGAAACGCTGATCCGGCTCAAGCGCGAGGGTTTCAAGCCGCGCCACGACCTGATCCTGCTGCTGTCCGGCGACGAAGAGACCACCATGGCCTCGACCCGCGAGCTGGCGAAGCGCTATCACGACGCCGAATTCCTGCTCAACGCCGACGCCGGCGGCGGCACCCTGAATCCCGATACCGGCAAGCCCGCGCTGTACCAGATCCAGGCCGCCGAGAAGACCTATGCGGACTTCCGGATCGGCCTGACCTCGGCCGGTGGGCACTCCAGCGAACCGAACAACGACAACGCGATCTACCGGCTGGCGCGCATCATCGACCGCGTCGCCGGCTACCAGTTTCCGCCGCTCAGCAACGAGATCACGCTCGCCTCGCTGCGTGCGCTCGGCGCCCACACGCCCGGCCCGCTGGGCGCGGCGATGACCCGCTTCGCCGCCCGCCCCGACGATGCCGCCGCGGCGGCCACCATCTCCGCCGATCCCGCCTACGTCGGCCAGATCCGCACCACCTGCGTGGCGACCATGCTCAACGGCGGCCACGCGCTCAACGCACTGCCGCAGAGCGCCAGCGTCAACATCAACTGCCGCATCTTCCCGGGCACGCCGGTCGACAGCGTGCGCGACACGCTGGTCAAGGTGATCAACGACCAGTCCGCCACCGTCACCGTGCTGCCGCCCCCGCCGGTGGAAAGCCCCGCCTCGCCACTGCGCCAGGACGTGATCGCCGCCGTCACCGCCGCCGTGCACGCCCGCTTCCCCGGCGTCGAAGTGGTACCCGGCATGTCCGCCGGCGCCTCCGACAGCATGTACTTCCGCAACGCCGGCGTGCCCAGCTACGGCATCGATGCCGCCTTCACCAAGCCCGACGACACGTTTGCCCACGGGCTCAACGAGAAGCTGCCCGCTTCGGAGGTCGAAGCCGGGCTGGAGTTCTGGCATCGGGTGTTGGTGCAGTTGGCGAAGTGACGTAACTGGCAGAGCCGGCGTCATGCCGGCTCCCGATCTCGGACAAATGTCGGAACGGCCGAACCTGACTCCGTGCTCATGGAGCGGCATGCGACCAGCCGCCACGAACCTCGGCGGAATTCATTCAAGTTATCATCGGATGATATATAGTCATGTCAAAGGAAGACGTGGGACTGGAAACGCTGCTGTTGCTCAACGGCGAGATCTACGATCAGGGAAACGGTTACTGGATCAAGATCGAGGCATGGCGTATCGAGGCGAACGAGCATGTGCCACACGGCATACGCTACGCGCTGACATTGCATGATCGCTACGGCACGCGGTTGCTCGGTTTCGACAATGCGCATGTCGTCAAGCCACCGAAGCGCAAGCGCCATGCAGGCCGGCGTCTGGCCTACGACCATCGACATCGTCACGTCAGCGACAAGGGCATACCGTACGAATTCACCAGCCCGCAGCAATTGCTGGAGGACTTCTTCAACGAAGTCGATCGCGTACTTGAGGAAACGAAATCATGAAAAAGCTGGTCATCGGCATCGCATCCCAACAAGCCATCCGCGCCCGCGCACTGGCCATAGCGCGCGGCGATCATCAGCCACGCCCCAACGAGCCGAAGATCTGGTTCACCTCCATGCGCTCGCTGGCCGAAGTGCTGTCCGACGACAACCGCGCGTTGCTGCGTGTGATCAGGGAGCAGAAGCCCGAATCACTGAGCCAGCTCGCCGAGTTCACCGGGCGCGCGCCCAGCAATCTTTCACGGACGCTCAAGACGATGGAACGCTATGGTCTGGTCGAAATGCGCCGCACGCTGCGTAACGTGCAGCCCATCGCCACGGCCAGCGAATTTGTGATTCAGGCGGCGTGAAGTCGACGATTTAAATGAACTTGGCCCCTTTATTCTTTGCCGCTTGACTCCAGAGTCGGGCATCACAAGCTCTCGTACAGGAGTGTTCGTGAAGACGATTGGCCTTATCGGCGGTATGAGTTGGGAATCGACCGTTACCTATTACCGTCAGATCAACGATACGATCAAAGAGCGCTTGGGCGGTCTGCATTCGGCAAAGGTCGTCCTCTACAGTGTTGACTTCCACGAGATTGAGCGACTTCAGCGCGCCGGTGACTGGGAAGCTGCCGGAGTCATTTTGGCCGCTGCTGCTCGCTCACTTGAGGCAGCTGGTGCAGCCTTCTTGATACTGTGCACAAATACGATGCACAAGGTGGCCTCCACCATTGAGGCGGCCGTCTCCATCCCACTGCTTCACATTGCCGATCCAACGGCCGCCGAAATCAGACGGGCGGGCCATTCAACCGTTGGCCTAATCGGTACGCGGTTCACCATGGAACAGGCCTTCTACCGTGACCGCTTGAGTATGCGTCACGGCCTTCGGGTCATCGTTCCCGATGCGGAGGACCGTGAGACTATTCACCGCATCATTTACGAAGAGCTGTGTTTGGGAAACATCAAGTCGGAGTCTCGCGGCGAATATCGAAGAATCATGGGAATACTCGCGTCCCAGGGCGCACAAGCCATCATTCTTGGGTGTACGGAAATATCGCTTCTGGTCAACCAGCAAGACTCCGAGGTCCCTCTGTTCGACACTACCGCCATTCACGCACGCACAGCCGCCGACGAGGCTCTATCCCGGGAGTGAACGGGGCCAGGTTGGAGTTACCAACGACCATTCTTGGCCGAATCGAGATATCCGTACACTTGGGAATGGCGTTCAAGGGAGAGGCTCTGGCGATCGGCTCTTCCGCCACCGCGCAGCGGTGGCGTACCAAGTTGCGCGCCAGGATGGCGCGCTGCTCTACCCGAGGCCCCTGTGCGGGAGTGAGGTGGGGACGACAGGCCCCGCAGGGGGAATCGGCAGGATGCCGATTCCTTTTCACCAGCACAGGAATGTTCTGTCGAAAAGCCCGGCCCGCCTCACGGACTTGCCGCCCATGGATGGGCGGCAAGCGCCAAGCGGGGTGTCGTTTTCTCTTGGGTACTTCTCTTTTGGGCAAGCCAGTACTGTCCGGGGAAATTGCTCGGCGATCTCAGTAAACGATTGATCATGCGATAAAAAATGACAGCTCCGGGGTGTTAGCGATTTCAACCATGCAGGCCTCAACCTGGACGACCTCACGGGGAGGGCGTCGCCATGCACGAAGGCCAGTTTGTGTTCACGCAGCTCATGCGGCATCTGCCTATGCATACGTTCCGACGCCTCGTCGCGAAGTACGACGGCGATCGCTACGTGAAACGCTTTGGCTGCCTCGACCAGTTTTTGTGCATGGCCTTCGCTCAGCTCAGCGGAC
>NZ_AXBJ01000022.1:0-70678 GCF_000473345.1 Rhodanobacter sp. OR87 | reverse complement strand
GGAAACACCAGATCGGTCGGCGTGCAGCCGTGCCACGCGGCGTGCTCCAGCGGCCAGTAGACGTGCCCCCAGTCGCCGGGATCGTTGACCAGCAGCATCGCCGCCACGGTGCAGCCGCGCAGGGCGTCGAGCGAGGCGAGGCGTTTCATGCAGCGAGTAGGCACAAAAGAGCGGGAACACCTCCCCCTACAAGGGGGAGGCAGGGAGGGGGTTGCTCGGGGTCGCCGGAAAGATCAAAAGCGAACCCCTCCCCGGCCCTCCCCTGCAAGCAGGGGAGGGAGCAAGCCGAGCCCGCCTGCACGGCGCGACTCACGGCTCCAGCGCCACGCGGTCGATCGCGTACAGCGGCCCGTCGGTGGGCGCGGTGTAGATCAGGCACAGCGCGCGTTCACCCTGCTGCGCCGGCAGCTCGGCCTGCAGCGTGAAGCGGCGCGCGCCGCGGGCGGGATCGGGCAGCGGCATGCTGGCCAGCACCACGCCAGCGCAGCTGTCGGCATGCACCACCAGCTCGCCGAACGGCGTGGCGCGCGGGCGCGACACCACCAGCTTCGCCTCGTGCGCCAGGGCGAAGTTGCGCGGCAGCCGCACCGCGTCGACGCGGATCGCGGCGACCTCGTCCATCCGCGTGGCGGGGAACAGCTGGCAGCCGTCGAACACGTTCACCGCGTACACCGGCTGGGTGCTCGGCGCGTCGGGCATGGGCTGCAGGCGCAGGCGGAAGTCGCTGCCGGGGCAGTTCGCCAGCAGGCCGCCGGGCAGGCCGAGCAGGCCGGCGCGATCGAGCACGCGCTCGCGCGGGGCGGCCAGCGCGCTGCCGTCGGCGGCGAAGCTGGCGGCCCGCACGGTGACCGGCAGCTGCAGCACCAGCGGCGCGTCGTAGCGCGGCGAGTCGGCCGTGGGCGCGCTGCCGTCCAGGGTGTAGCGGATCACGCCGAAGCCGGCCTGGTTGGCCAGCGCCACCGTGGCGCGGCCGGTGGCCAGCGCCACGTTGCGCTCGGTGACGATCTCCACGGCGAAGGCGCTGTCGGCCACGTTGACGTGCTGCGCGCGGTAGCGCCCGAGCTGCACCGGCAGACGGGCGAGGAAGCCCGGCCAGTTCAGCGCGGTCGCTGGCGACCAGGCCACCTCGCTGAGCGCATCCAGCCGCGGGAACACGGCGTGCTCCACGTGGGCGAACGCGGGCATGTGCTCGGTCCACACGTTGGCCTGCACGCCCAGCACGTGCTTCGCCTGCGCCGCGCCCAGCACGGCCGGCACGGTCGGGAAGGCGTACACGCTCTGCAGCGATTCCACGCCGAGGCGGCCGGCGTACTCGTCAGCGAGGTCGCCCTGCACGTGATCGAAATACAGCTGCGGGGCGGGCGACAGCACCACGTCGTGGCCCATCATCGCCGCCTTGATCGCGCCGTCGGTACCGCGCCAGGACATCACGGTGGCATCAGCCGGCAGGTTGTCGCCATCGAGGATCTCGTCCCAGCCGACCAGCTTGCGGCCATGCTTGTCGAGGTACTGGCCGATGCGGCCGATGAACCAGCCTTGCAGCGCGTCTTCGCTGGCGATACCGAGCGCGCGCATCTTCGCCTGCACCGCCGGCGCGGCCTGCCACTGGTCCTTGATCGCCTCGTCGCCACCGACGTGGATGTAGGTCGAGGGGAACAGCGCCATCACTTCGTCGAGCACGTTCTCGATGAAGGTGAAGGTGGCGTCGTCGACGTTGTACAGGTACGGGTTGATACCCCAGTCGACCGATACCGGCGGACGGGCGCCGGTGACGCTGAACCGCGGATACGCGGCCACCGCAGCCTGCGCGTGGCCCGGCATGTCGATCTCCGGCACCACGGTGATGTGGCGCGCGGCGGCGTAGGCGACGATGCGGCGAATCTGCGCCTGGGTGTAGTAGCCGCCGTAGCGGCTCGGCTGGCCGTCGTGCCCGGCATCAGGCGAGGTGCGCCACGCGCCGATGCGGGTGAGCTCGGGGTAGCGCTTGATCTGGATGCGCCAGCCCTGGTCGTCGGTGAGGTGCCAGTGGAAGGTGTTGAGCTTGTGCTGGGCCATCTGCTCCAGCAACCGCTCGATCTCGGCGACGCTCTGGAAGTGCCGCACCGAATCCAGCATCAGCCCGCGCCAGGCGAAGCGCGGCTGGTCGCGGATCGACAGCGCCGGCAGCTCGACCGCGCCCTGCTGCGCATCGGGCGTGAGCAGTTGCCACAGGGTTACCGCGCCGTAGAACAGGCCGGCGTCGTCGCGCGCGCTGACCCGGATGCCTTGCGGCGTGATATCCAGCGCATAGCCCTCGCGGTCCGCCACCGGCGCAGCAGGATCGCGTTGCAGCACGATCGCGCGTGCAGTGGTCGCCGCGCCGCGTTGCAGCGGCAGCGGCAGGCCGCGGGTGTGCGCGAGCAGGCCGGCCAGCCACGCGCCGGTGCGCCGGGTCGAGGCGGCATCGTCGGCCAGCACGATCGGCGTGCGCGCATCGACGGTGAAGCGGCCGGCGTCGACGTGCAGCTGCGCCGGCAGCGGCAACAGCGCAGGCACCGGCGGCGCGGCAGCACGGACGAAGCCGGCGCCGCCCAGCGCCAGAATCGCGCAGCCGAACAGGATCAAACGGCGGGTCATCGGCGGTCTCCGTCGCGGCAAGTGGAACACGCTAGCAAAAAAGCGGGCCCGGCAACGCACGGTCCGGGCCCGGTTGGGGAGGAGCGGGCCGTCCGTGGCCCGGGGTCGAACTTCGGCGTCAGAGCTTGAAGCGCAGGTTGAGGTAGTACTGCCGGCCGTTGTCGTAGAACGCGTACGGCTGTTTGCCGTAGGCCGCGTTCTGCGTGTAGTACTTCAGCTTCGGCTTGTTGAGGTTCATCGCGTCCAGCGACAGCGCCATCCAGTCGGTGATGTTCACGCCGAACGAGGCGGCGAGGTTGCCGATGCCCTGCTGGAAGTAGGTGTCGGTGCGGCTCACGCCGGCGTAGAACTGCGAGCGGTAGGTGTAGCTGATGCGGGCGTTGAAGCGCTGGTTCTCGAAGTAGCCCGACACGTTGTAGGTGTTCTTCGAGGTGCCCTGCAGCGGCTTGTCGCCGGTGGCATGACCGTCGGCGTAGGTGTAGTTGGCCTGCACGCCGAAGTTGTCGCCGATCGGCTGGATGTAGTTCAGCTCCACGCCGCGCACCTTGCCGTTGACGTTGGTCGGCACGCTGATCAGGTAGTCCGAGTAGACGTCGTGGCCGGCGTTCTGGGTGGCCTGCAGGTCCTTGAAGCTGCGCACCTGGTTGCCGAAGCTGACGTAGTCCTTCAGGTTCATCGCGTACACGCCGGCCGACAGCAGGCCGCGCGGTGCGAAGTACCACTCCACCGCCGCATCGAAGTTGGTCGAGATCAGCGGCTTCAGCTTGGGGTTGCCGCCGCTGCCGGTGTGGGTCAGGTCGTCGGCCGACACCGAGCCGGCCAGCGCGGAGTAGTCCGGACGGGTCATCGTCTGCGAGGCGGCGAAGCGTGCCACCCACTGGTCGTTGATGTCGAACTTCAGGTTGGCGCTGGGCAGCAGCTTGCCGTAGCTGTGCTTGTAGACGTTCCAGTAGTAGTCGCCGAACGCCGAGCCGGTGATCGGGCCGGTGACGCTGCTGGCTTCCGCGTCCGGTGCGGTACTGGTGTAGCCGATGGTCTCGTCGGTCTTCACGTAGCGCACGCCGACGTTGCCGCTGGCGATGCCCGACTCCCAGTTCAGCTGCACGTAGGCGGCCGAATCCTTCTCCTGCACCTTGTAGATGTCGTTGAAGTAGAAGCGGCTGACCGGGTCGCGGTTGGCGAACTGCGCATCGATCTGCGCCAGCTGGCCCGGCGTGTAGTACCAGATGTCGGACGGGAAGCTGCCGCCGAGCGAGCTGCCGAAGTCGCCGGGGTAGTTCTGGTGGCTGGTCGGATAGGCGGCCGGGTTCTGCCAGTCGGAGGCCCAGTTCGGCCCCTGCGCCACCTCGAACGGGTTGCTGCGCTCGTGCTTGGCGTAGCGGCCGCCGAACTGCAGCGAGGTGAGCGCGCCGTCGTCGAAGCTGAGTTCGCCGTCGAACTGCGCCCAGTCCTCCTTGTCCTTCACCTTGATGCCCTGGCCGCCGAAGATCCAGCCGGCCTGCGGATAGATGCCCGACGGCGAGCTGTTGTCGCCGCCCAGGTTCCAGTTGGTCGGCTGGCCGATGCCGCGCATCATCCAGTTCGCGCCCGCGCCCACGGCGGTGCCCAGCTCGATCACGTCCTGGGTCGGGCTGGCACCGCTGCCGCGGGTGGTGCCGATCTGGCCCTTCAGGTCGAAGTGGTCGGTGACGCGCCAGTCGGCGCCCAGCGTGAGGTACTTGGACTCGGACGAGGCGCCGGGACGCGAGATCTGGTCGTACACGCCGTACGGCGTGGTGCTGCCGGCGACCGGGGCGAACACCGCGTTGGTCAGCACGTTGTTGCTGACCGTGTAGCCCGGCTGCAGGCCCGCACCCGAGGGCACGAACTGGCTGGCCCACATCAGGTAGTTGCGGTTGTAGTTGTCGGCCTTGAGCTTGGAGTAGAAACCGCTCAGGTCCAGCGTGAGGTTGTCGGTGGGCTTGATCTCGAAGTCGATCACGCCGCCCTTGCGCTCGCGCTGCTGGGTGAACAGCGCCGCGCCGGTGAGGTTGGGGTAGTAGACGCCGGCCAGGTCCGGATGGGCGACGGCGATCGGGTCGTTGGCGCCGATCTGGTTGTAGCCGCCCACGATCTCCTGGCCGTTGCGCTGCAGGCTGCGCTTCTCGTAGAAGGCCTGCACCAGCACGCCGACGGTGTTGGCGTCGTTCTTCCAGTTGAACAGGCCGCTGAACTGCGGCTTGGTGTCGCCGGGCAGGTCCGAGTACACGCCGCCGATCGACGCCTCGGCAGTGACCGGCTTGGCGAACTCCAGCGGCTTGCGGGTGATGATGTCGACCGAGCCGGCGCTGCCGCCTTCGACGATGCGGGCCTCGGAAGTCTTGTGCACCACCACCTGGCTGACGATCTCCGATGGCAGCAGGGTGTAGCTGACGCTGCGCCCCACGGTCTGCACCTGGCTCAGCACGAACCAGTCGCCGGTGCCCACGCTGTGGCCGTTGACCAGGGTCTGGGTGAGGCTGGGCGCGGTGCCGCGCAGGCTGACGCGGTCGCTCTCGTCGAAGCCGCCCTCGCTGGCGCTGGACGAGCTGATGTTGACGCCCGGCAGGCGCTGCAGCGTGTCGGCCACGTTCTTCGCCGGCAGCTTGCCGATGTCCTCGGCGGTGACCACCTCGACGTGCGAGGCGGCGTCCTTCTTCAGCGCCAGCGATTCGGCCTCGCTGTCGCGGATGCCGACGACGGTAACCGTGGCGAGCTCCCTCGCCTTCGCCTTGTCGGCGCGGCTCTGGGCGGCGGGGCCGCTCTGCGCGGCATCCTGCGCGTACAGCGCGCCGGATACGCACAGACTGGCGATGATGCTCGCGGCGAGCAATGTCTTGCGGTTGTTCATGATCTCCTCCCCTCAGAGGCTGGCTTGAATCAAGACCGGCATGACGACGGTCGCGGACGTTGTGTAGTGGTTTGGCTTGGCGCCGTGTCGCCGGATGGCGTTCATCTCACTCTCCTGAACGCTCATCCAGAAACCAGCCTGCGGCGCCAATGACACCAAGCTGGCCGTGCTCGATCAGTCGTACGGGAACCTGTTGCAGGTAGGCGCGCATCACGCCCTTGTTGAAGTAGCGTTCGGCGAAGCGGCTGGCCAGCAGGAACGGCTGGATCTGCGGCAGGATGCCGCCGGCCAGGTAGACCCCGCCGCGGGCGCCGTACAGCAGCACCAGGTCGCCGACGAAGCTGCCGAGCAGGCCGCAGAACACCTCCAGCGCCTCCACCGCGGCGCCATCGCCGCCGGCCAGCGCGGCCATGGTGACTTCGGCCGGGGTCAGCAGGCGCAAAGGGCTGCCGCGCAGTTCGCACAGCGCGCCGTAGAGTTTCAGCAGGCCGGGGCCGGACAGCGCATCCTCGAACGACACGTGCGCACGCTCGCGGCGGAACAGGCGCAGGATCTCGATCTCGCGTTCGTTGCCCGGCGCCAGCGATACCTGGCCCGCCTCGGTGGCCAGCACCTGCGCGCGCGGGTGGCCCGGCAGCAGCACCGCCGAACCCAGCCCGGTGCCCGGCCCCATCACCAACACCGGCCCGCTGGCCGCCGGCTGCGCGGTCTCGATGATCGGCCGGGTCTCGTCGGTGGCGATGAACTGGGTGGCGTAGGCGAGCGCCTCGAAATCGTTGATCACCGCCAGCCGCCGGATGCCGAGGCCGTCGCGGATCTCGCGGATCGACACCGGCCACGGCAGGTTGCCGTTGACGATCGCGTCGTCCAGCACGTAGCCGGCGCAGGCCACCGCGCCATGGTGCAGCTGGCTGCGCAGCGCCGCGTGCGGCGTGTTCGCCAGCTGCGCGACGAAGTCCCGCAGCATCGCGGTGAGCCCGGGCCACTCGGCGCAGCTGTAGCGGTGGTAGTGCAGCACGCTGACCGGGCACGGGCCGTTCGTGTTGCCGACGACCAGGCCGATGCGCGCATGCGTGCCGCCGACGTCGGCAGCCAGGAACGGCTGCTGCGGACCCGGCCCTGGCGCACCGACCCCGTTCGCTGCCGACGCGTCGGCCACGGCCGTCGCCGACGCTGCCGCCGCATGACGCTGGTTCGCGACTTCCCCCACTGCGTTCTCCCGTGGCCGGTGACTCCCCGACCCGACTGCGCGGACGCGCGCCGGGTACGGCCTGATTCGGGCGGAGTCTGCTGTCGGAATGACAACGTTGTCAACCGGGCGGGAAAAAATTTTCCGGAGATTCGATGTGGCGACGCAGCATAGCTGTCATGGCACTCCGCAGCCGCTCGTCATGAGATCGTACAAATGGCCTTTTGCAGTGCATATGCATGTAATTGCGCCACGAGGCGGCGGCCTGCTGCACCGCCACAGGGGCAGCTCGCGATGGCCGTCCAAACGGTGCGGCCACGACCACCTGCCGGGGGCCGATCTAGACGACGGATTGACAACGTTGCACTTTTCGGCAATTAAGGAGACATTCCTGCCTGCCCCGGCCATCCGGCCGGGCGGCACGGCGACTCCGGGGAGCACCATCCATGGCAACCACGCTGGCGGCGGCGCCGTCCGACCGCACCCACCTCGGCCCGATGCTGATCATCGGCCTGCTGTTCTTCATCTTCGGCTTCGTCACCTGGCTCAACGGGCCGCTGATCACCTTCGTCAAGCTGGCGTTCCAGGTCGAGGACGTCTACGCGTTCCTGGTGCCGTCGGCGTTCTACGTGTCGTACCTGGTGTTCTCGCTGCCCGCGTCGCTGATCCTGCGCCGCACCGGCATGAAGAGGGGCATGGCGCTGGGCCTGTTCGTGATGGCGATCGGCGCGGTGCTGTTCGGCCAGTTCGTCAGCTGGCGCGAGTTCGCCGGCGCGCTGACCGGGTTGTTCGTGATCGGCGCCGGGCTGTCGCTGCTACAGACCGCCTCGAACCCGTACATCAGCATCCTCGGGCCGATCGACAGCGCGGCGCAACGCATCGCGTTCATGGGCATCTGCAACAAGGTCGCCGGCATCCTGGCGCCGTTGCTGATCGGCACGCTCGTGCTGAACGGTATCGGCGATCTCGATGCGAAGGTGAAGGCGGCCGACCCGACCGCACGTGAACTGCTGCTCAACGAATTTGCCGCGAAGATCCACGCGCCGTACCTGGTGATGGCCGGCATCCTCGCGCTGCTGGCGATCTGGATTGCGCGCTCCTCGCTGCCGGACATCGAGGCGACCACGGCGAATAGCACCCCCGTCCGCACCGGCGCGGCGCGCACCGGCATTCTGCAGGTCCCGCACCTGTGGCTGGGCGTGCTGTGCCTGTTCCTCTACGTCGGCGTCGAGGTGATGGCCGGCGATGCGATCGGCACGTATGGCGCCAGCTTCCATCTGCCGCTCGACCAGACCAAGTTCTTCACCGCGTTCACCCTCAGCGGCATGTTGATCGGCTATGTCGTCGGCCTGCTGTTGATCCCGCGCTTCGTCTCGCAGCAGCGCTACCTGGCGATCTCGGCGGTGCTCGGCGTGCTGTTCTCGATCGGCGCCTACCTCAGCCGCGGCTACGTCTCGGTCGGCTTCGTCGCCGCGCTCGGCTTCGCCAACGCGATGATGTGGCCGGCGATCTTCCCGCTGGCGATCAAGGGCCTGGGCAGCCTGACCGAGCGCGGCTCGGCGCTGCTGATCATGGCGATCGCCGGCGGTGCGGTGGTGCCGCAGCTGTTCGTGCACCTGAAGCAGCACGTCGATTTCCAGCTCGCCTTCGCCCTGCTGATGGTGCCGTGCTACCTGTACATCCTGTACTACGGACTGGCCGGCCACCGGGTCGGCCAGCACACGGATTCGCTACGGCCCGGGCTCTAGGCTAGGATGCTCACGCCGCTGCACCGACGCGTGCGGCGCTGCCGGCACGATGGCGCGACCGGCGACCATTCCTTTCGATACACGAGGTTCAGCGGGTGCGCAGCGCCACCATCAAGGATGTCGCGGAACGGGCCGGCGTCTCGCTGAAGACCGTCTCGCGGGTGATCAACAACGAACCGTCGGTGCACGCGCGCACGCGCGAGAAGGTGCAGCGCGAGATCGACGCGCTCGGCTACCAGCCCGACCCGTCCGCGCGCAGCCTGCGCAGCACCCGCGCCTACGCGATCGGCCTGGTCTACGACAACCCGAACGCGCACTACATCATCAATCTGCAGCGCGGCGTGCTGGCGGCGTGCCGTTCGAGCGGCTTCGGCCTGCAGATCCATCCGTGCGACTCGTCCTCGCCGAAGCTGGCCGAGGAACTGCGCGAGCTGGTGCATCGCTCGCGCCTGGCCGGGCTGGTGCTGGCGCCGCCGATGTCCGAGCAGCCGGCGCTGATCCACGCGCTGAGCGCGGCCAAGGTGCCGTTCATCCGCATCATCTCCGCGCGCGAGGATCCCGCCGACGGCTCGCCCTGCGTCTACGTCGACGACCGCGACGCGGCCTACGCGATCACCGAGCACCTGATCCAGCTCGGCCACCAGCGCATCGGTTTCCTGTGGGGCGGCAGCGAGCACCGCTCCAGCCAGGAACGCTACCAGGGCTACGAGGATGCGCTGAAGGATTACGGCATCGCGCTCGACCGCAAGCTGATCGTGCCCGGCGACTACACCTTCGACGACGGCTTTCGCGGCGCGCGCAAACTGCTGGCGCTGAAGGACCGCCCCAGCGCGATCTTCGGCTCGAACGACGAGATCGCCGCCGGCGTGCTGGCCGCCGCGCACTCGGACGGCATCAACGTGCCGTACGAACTGTCGATCGCCGGCTTCGAGGACAGCCCGTTCTCCAAGCAGTCCTGGCCCGCGTTGACCACCGCGCGCCAGGCCACCGAGGACATCGCGCGGCACGCCGCGCAGCGGCTGATCGGCGACCTGCAGCGCGAAGCCAACGGCGAGCCGATCGACAGCCGCAACGAAGGCTTCAGCCCGGAACTGGTGGTGCGCGGCTCCACTGCGCCGCGGCACAGCGCGCCGTCCGGGCGCGGCGCCAGGCGCAAGCCGGCTACTTGACGTTGTCGGTCTGCCCGATGAAGCGCGCGACGTTGTCGTGCAGCTGCTTCAGCGAAGTCTCGTGCGCGTACACCATGTGCCCGGACGGATACCACGCATAGCTGATGTTGGCCTCCAGGCTGGCCGGGATCGGCAGGTGGTGCATCTCGTAGTCGGCGGCGAAGTACGGCGTGGCCAGGTCGTAGTAGCCGCCGTGCAGATAGACCTTGAGGTTGGGGTTGGTCTTCATCGCCATGGCCAGGTCCGGCATCACGTTGGTCGACGACTGCAGCGCCTCGCCGTGCACGCCGGGCGCCTTGTGCGAGAAGTCCCAGTGGTCGATGTCGGCGAACAGCCGGTACTGCCGGCCCTGGCCGAACTTCAGCTCGCGCCGCACGTAGTCGTTGAACGCGGCCACGTAGGCCGAGCTGATTGCCGAGGACTGCGGGTCGTACTCGGAATCCTTGCTCAGCGGGTCGATCGACGGCCCCGCGAAGCGGCTGTCCAGCCGGCCGGTGGTGATGTCACCGTCGGTCTGCAGTTCGTGCTCGAACATGCCGCCGGTCACGCGCAGGTTCGCCTTCAGCAGGTAGGCCACCGGCAGGCCGGTGTACTCGTGCAGTTTCTGCGCCACCGCCTGCCTGCGCGCGTCGTCCAGGCGCGAGCCGGCCATCAGCGCCTGCGCGTAGTCGCCCAGCGCGTACTGCTCCACCTCGCGCAGGAACGGCTCCAGCGCGGCCGGCTGCTGCGGCAGCTTGTGGTGGTAGAACGCGGTGGCGGCGAAGGTCGGCAGCGCCAGCTCGTACGGCAGGTCGATGCCCGGGTTGAACTCCGGCCCGTCGATGCTGGTGTCGAAGCTGAGGATCTGCGAGAGCAGGATCACCCCGTTCAGGTCGACGCTGTCCTCGTTCTCCAGGATGTTGGCCAGCACTGCCGAGCGGGTGGTGCCGTAGCTTTCGCCGAACAGGTACTTCGGCGAGTTCCAGCGGTCGTACTTCGACAGGAAGCGGGTGACGAACTGGGCGAACGCATGCCCGTCGCCGTCGACGCCGTAGGTCGCCTTCTTGCGCTCCTTCATCTGCTCGTCGCGCTTGGACTTGTCCGTGTCGGCGGCGATCAGCCGGCTGAAACCGGCGCCGGGCGCATCGATGAACACCAGGTCGGAGGCGTCGAGCAGGCTGTAGTCGTTGTTGACCAGCCCGTACGGCGCGGCCGGCGTGTGGCTGTCGTCGCTGGTGACCACGCGCTTCGGGCCGAACGCGCCCATGTGCAGCCACACCGTGGCCGAACCGGGGCCGCCGTTGTAGATGAAGGTGATCGGCCGCTTGGTCGCCGCCGCGCCTTTCTTGAAGTAGGCGACGTAGAACATGCTGACCTGCGGCTCGTCTTCCTTGTCGCCCGTGCCGTGCAGCACCAGCGTGCCGGCCACCGCCTTGTAGTCGACGCGATGGCCTTCGACCGACACCGAACCCTCGCTGGCCGACGACTGCGGCTCGACCAGCGCCGCGTCGGGCTGCTCCGGCTTGGCCTTGTCGTCTTTCTTGTCCGGTGCGGCGACCGCGACCGTGCTCAGCAGCAGCGCGGACAATGCAACGACGAAAGGAAGCTTGCGCACGGCCGGAACCCCCGATGGCTGGGGCGCCACCGCCCCGAAGCGTCGCAGCATAGGCACCACGGCAGCGCGATTTCATAGCCCAGAAGTCACTGCTCAACCGTGCGCGATCACCCCGATCGCCAGCAACGCCAGCCCCACCCCGGCAAGGTTGAGCCGGCTCAGCCGCTCGCGGAACAGCAGCAGGCCGACCAGCGCGCCCAGCGCGACCACGCCGAGGTTCATGCTGGCGAAGACCAGCGCCGGGTGCTGCGGCAGCGCGCGGTGGCCGCGCAGGTAGAACAGGATGTTGCCGAAGTTGGCCAGGCCGAGCAGCGCGCCGGCCAGCGCGCTGCGCGCGGTGAAGCGGGCCTGCCCGCGCGCGCGCCGCCACAGCTGCAGCGCGAAGGCGACCAGCAGGGCCAGCGCGAACATCGCCTGCAGCGAGGCGCCCAGCGGCACGCCGGCCTGGGCCACGCGCTTGAACAGGATGTCGATCACGCCGAAGCCGGCGAATACCGCCAACGGATACAGCCACCCCGCCGTGCCGCGCGTCACCGTGCCGTGCCCGCTGCGCCAGACCATGCCCAGCAGGGCGAGCAGGCCCAGCGCGATGCCCAGCGCCTTGAATGCGGTGAGCCGTTCGCCGAACAGCACGAACGCAGCCAGCAGCGACAGCAGCAACGACAGGCGCTGCGCCGCGTCGCTGCGCACGATGCCGGCATGGCGCACGGACGCGGCCAGCGCCAGGAAGATCGTGGGCAGCAGGATGCCCAGTGCGGCCAGTGCCAGCCTCGGCACGCCCGGCGCGCACAGCGTGGCCAGCGACGGCTGCAGCAGCCACGCGGTGAGCGCAGCGGCGACTACGTAGTTCCAGGCGATCGCCTGGCCCACGTCGACGTCGAAGCGCCGCGCCAGCTTCAGCAGCACCGACACCAGCACGCTGCACGCCACGCTGAGCAGTACGTAGATCATCCCTCACTCCGGCCGCGGCAAACCGCCATTGTGCCGCAGCGTGGCCGTTGCTCAGAACGCATCCAGCGGGATTTTCAGGTAATGCACGCCGTTGTCCTCAGCCGGCGGCAGCCGGCCCGCGCGCATGTTCACCTGCACTGCCGGCAGCAGCAGCGGCGGCACGGCCAGCGTGGCGTCGCGCGCGCGGCGCAGGGTGACGAACTCGGCCTCGCCGATGCCGTCGTGCACGTGGACATTGCCGGTGCGCTCGGCCGCCACCGTGGTCTGGTGCGCGAACGTCTCGCGGCCGGGCGCCTTGTAGTCGTGGCAGAGGAAGATCCGCATGCGGTCCGGCAGCTCGAAGAGGCGCCGGATCGAGCGGTACAGCGTCGCCGCGTCGCCGCCGGGAAAGTCGCAGCGCGCGGTGCCGTAGTCGGGCATGAACAGGGTGTCGCCGACGAATGCCGCATCGCCGATCACGTGCGTCATGCACGCCGGCGTATGGCCGGGCGTATGCAGCGCCTGCGCCTCGATGCCGCCGACCAGGTAGCGCTCGCCGTCGGCGAACAGGTGGTCGAACTGGCTGCCGTCGCGGGCGAAGCCGGCGCCGGCGTTGAACAGCTCGCCGAAGGTCGCCTGCACCGCGCGCACGTGCTCGCCGATGCCGATCCGGCCGCCAAGCTGCGCCTGCACGTACGGCGCGGCCGACAGGTGGTCGGCGTGCACGTGCGTCTCGATGATCCAGTCGACCGCCAGCCCCTGCGCCTGCACGAACGCCACCAGCGTGTCGGCCGACGCGTGCCCGCTGCGCCCGGACGCCGCGTCGTAGTCGAGCACCGCGTCGATCACCGCGGCGCGGCGCGTGGCCGGGTCCGCCACCACGTAGCTGAAGGTGTGGCTGGCGGCGTGGAAGAACGCCGTCACGTCGGGCTGTGGCATGGAGGCTCCCCCGTTGGGTGATCGAAGCGCGGCCGCGCGCGGCTCAGGCCCGCGACTTCCGTGTGCGCGATTTTTCCGCAGGCGCGCAATAGATGCCATACAGCGCGTCGATGATCCGTTCGGCCGGCCCCGGCGCGAGCGCGTACCAGATGGTCTGCGACTCGCGCCGCGTGGTCACCAGGCCTTCCTCGCGCAGCCTGGCCAGGTGCTGCGAGAGCGCGGACTGGGCCAGGTCGGGCAACTGCTCATTGATCTGCCCCACCGACATTTCGTGGTCGACCAGCAGGCACAACACGCGCAGGCGCTGGGCGTTGCCGAGCGCCTTGAGCAGCCGCGACGCATCGTCGGCGCAGGCACGCATGGCGCCCAGGTCCGCATGGTTCGGTAACGGCATGGCTGCGCCTCCGGGCAGGTCGGTCCGCGGGATGTCAGGGCTTGACTTTAGCACAGCCATCTAAATAAGCTATATCTAATGTAGATTTTTCTATTCGCGGATGTTGACCCTGGTCAAGCCGCCGCACCGCACCAGCGCCTACCGTGGCAACTGGCTTCAGCCGAGATGAGCAGTCCCGTTTCCACACACCCCAGAGGAGTGTCGAGCCATGGCAAACATCATCATCCTTGGAGCAGGCCTGGGCGGCATGTCGGCGGCCTACGAGATCCGCGACACCGTGGGCAGCGAACACGCGATCACCGTGGTCGGCGAGGGGCCGCAATTCAACTTCACGCCGTCCAACCCCTGGGTGGCGGTGGGCTGGCGCGGGCAGGACGAGATCCGGGTGGACGTCGCCCAGCCGCTGGCCCGGCGCGACATCCATTTCATCGACGCCAGCGCCAGCAAGGTGCGCCCGGCGGACAACCGGATCGAGCTGGGCGACGGGCGCACGCTCGATTACGACTACCTGGTGATCACCACCGGGCCGCGCCTGGCGTTCGAGCGGGTGCCGGGCAGCGGGCCGGACGGGTTCACGCAGTCGATCTGCACCGGCCCGCACGCGCATCGCGCCTGGCTGGCCTACCAGGAGTTCCTGAAGCACCCGGGGCCGATCGTGATCGGCGCAGCGCAGGGCGCCAGCTGCTTCGGCCCCGCCTACGAGTTTGCGATGATCGTGGACACCGACCTGCGCCGGCGCAAGCTGCGCGACCGGGTGCCGATGACCTACGTCAGCGCCGAACCGTACATCGGCCACATGGGCCTGGGCGGCATCGGCGACTCCAAGGGGTTGCTCGAATCGGAACTGCGCCAGCGCCACATCAAGTGGATCACCAACGCGCGGGTGACCTCGGTCGAATCCGGCAAGATGCATGTCGAGCAGCTGGACGAACGCGGCCAGCTGCAGCAGCAGCACGAGCTGCCGTTTGCCTTCTCGATGCTGCTGCCCTCGTTTGCCGGCGTCGACGCGGTGAAGGACGTCGAGGGCCTGGTCAATCCGGGCGGCTTCGTGCTGATCGACGAATTCCAGCGCAACCCGAGCTACCCCAACGTCTACGCCGCCGGCGTGTGCGTGGCGATTCCGCCGGTGGAAGTGACCCCGGTGCCCACCGGCGCGCCCAAGACCGGGCTGATGATCGAGTCGATGGTCACCGCCATCGCGCACAACCTGCGCGACGCCATCGCCGGCCGGCCGCCGCACGCGCGCGCCACCTGGAACGCGATGTGCCTGGCCGACATGGGCGACCGCGGCTTCGCCTTCATCGCCCTGCCGCAGATTCCGCCGCGCAACGTGACCAAGGCGATGACCGGCAAATGGGTGCACCTGGCCAAGGTCGCCTACGAGAAGTACTTCCTGCGCAAGATGCGCAAGGGCCAGGCCGACCCGATCTACGAGAAAACCATCATGGAGGCGTTCGGCATCGACCGCCTGAAACCGGACGTCAAGGCCGACGAGACGCCGGCTCCATGACCGCCCGCAGCGAGGCTGCCCCCATGAAGGGCCGACACGCCGCGCCACCCTCCATCCACTGCAGGAGAACAACATGACCATCGAAAACGCGGTACGAGCCTTCGCCGGCGCGGTGATCCTGATCAGCCTGGGCCTCGCCCACTTCGTGTCGCCCGGCTGGTTGTGGCTGACCGCCTTTGTCGGACTGAACCTGTTCCAGTCCGCCTTCAGCGGCTTCTGCCCGCTGGCCACCGTCCTGCGCAAGCTCGGCCTGAAGCCGGCCTGCGCGGTCAAGTCGTGAACGCGCCGCGCGCGAGTGAGGCAGGCACCATGTACTACATTGTGGAATCGGCAAAATCGTTCGAGGACGCGGTCAGCGATCTCGACGCCGCGGTCAAACGCCACCAGTTCGGCGTGCTGCACGTGCACGACCTGGGCGCCACCTTGCGCGGCAAGGGCTTTCCGTTCGCCGAGCAATGCAAGGTGTTCGAGGTGTGCAGCCCGCGCCACGCCGCCAGCGTGCTGGCTACCGACCTGCGCATGAACATGGCGCTGCCCTGCCGCATCTCGGTGTACACCGAACACGGCCGCACGCGCATCGGCATGATCAAGCCGGTGCCGATGCTCGGCATGCTCTCGCAGGATGCCTCGCTGGCCGCGATCGCGCAGGAGGTCGAAAGCGCGACGATGCGGATGATCGACGAGGCCGCATGAGCATGCACCGACACCGCCTGCTGCCCACCGCGCTGCTGGCGCTCGGCCTGCTCGCCGGCTGCGGCGGCAAGCCATCCGCCGGCGCCGGCGCGGCGAAACCGCCGGCCCTGGCGGCGCTAGTCGTGCACGCGGAGGACGCGCCGCGGCAGCAGCTCTGGGACGGGGTGGTCGAGGCCGTGCAGCAGGTGACCATCACCGCGCAGACCAATGCGCGCGTGCGCGAACTGCCGCACGACGTCAACGACGTGGTGGCCAAGGGCGACGTGCTGGTGCGCTTCAGCGACGTGGAGCAGCAATCCGCGCGCCAGGCCGCGCAGGCGCAGTTGGCTTCGGCCGAGGCGACCTACAAGGATGCGCAGGCGTCGTTCGAGCGCATCGCGGCGGTCTACGCGAAAGGCTACGTGTCCGCCGCGCAGATGGACCAGCAGCGCGCCGCGCGCGATGCGGCCCGGGCGGCGCGCGATGCCGCGCGCGCGCAGCTGGCGAATGTCGGCCAGCAGCTGGACTACACCGTGCTGCGCGCGCCGTTCGCCGGCATCATCACGCGTCGCTTCGTGCACGTGGGCGAGGCGGTACAGGCCGGGCCGCCGTCGCCGCAGCCGCTGATCCAGCTGCAGGCGCTGGACCAGCTGCGGGTCAACGTGCAGGTGCCGCAGAGCGCGGTCGAGGCGATCCGCCAGTTCCACTCGGCACAGGTGCTGAGCGGCGAACGGCGCATCGCGGCCGGCGCGGTCGAGGTGTTCCCCTACGCCGATCCCCAGACCCACACCTTCAACGTGCGCCTGCCGTTGCCGGCGGACAGCGGCGGCCTGTATCCGGGCATGACGGTGAAGGTGGCGTTCGCCACCGGCGCGGCGAAGCGCCTGCTGCTGCCCGCCTCGGCGCTGGTGCGGCGCGGCGAGCTGGTCGGCGCCTACGTGATCGACGCGCACGGGGTGAGCCTGCGCCAGCTGCGCCTCGGCGCGCACGAGGGCGAGCAGGTCGAGATCCTGGCCGGGCTCGACGACGGCGAGCGCGTGGCCCGCGACCCGCAGGCGGCGCGTGCCTGGCTGGTCGCGCGGCACGCGGCCGGCCAGCCTTCCAGCGGCGCCTCCGCCCATGACTGAGCCGGCCCGACTGGGTATCTCCGGGCGCATCGCGCGCGCGTTCCAGGCCTCGCAGATCACGCCCCTGCTGGCGCTGGCCGGGCTGCTGCTGGGCATCGCCGCGACGATCATCACGCCGAAGGAGGAAGACCCGCAGATCGAAGTGACCATGGCCAACGTGCTGGTGCCGTATCCCGGCGCCAGCGTGCAGAGCGTCGAGAACCTGGTGAGTTTTCCGCTGGAGCAGAAGGTCGGCGAGATCAAGGGCGTCAAGCACGTCTACTCGATGAGCCGCGCCGGCATGGCGGTGGTGACGGTGGAGTTCGACGTCGGCGTGCCGCGCCAGCAGGCGCTGGTGGACCTGTACAACAAGCTGTACTCCAACGCCGACTGGGTGCCGCCGGGGCTCGGCGTCGGCCAGCCGCTGGTGAAGCCGTACGGGATCGACGATGTGCCGATGATGGCGGTGACCCTGTGGTCCGACCGCCCGGAGGCCACGCCCGAGCAGCTGGCCAAGGTGGCGCACACGCTGGAGACCGAGCTCAAGCGCGTGCCCGGCACGCGCGACGTCTACACCATCGGCGCGCCGGAGCGGGCGGTGATGGTCGAGCTGGATCCGGCCAGACTGGCCACCCATCAGCTCGGCGTCGCCGATCTGGTGCGCACGCTGAAGGCGGCCAACGTGGCGGTCGACGCCGGCAGCGAGATCGGCGGCAACCGCGACCTGCCGGTCAAGGCCGGCAGCTTGCTGATGAATGCGGACGAGGTGGCGCAGCTGGTGATCGGGCTGAGCGACGGCCGTCCGCTGTACCTGTCCGACGTGGCCCGCGTGGAAGCGGGCAGCAACCACGTGACGCGGCTGGCCTCGTTCGGCACGCCGCCGGGCCGGGCCGGGCCGCTGGCCGGGCTGGCGCCGGCGGTGACCCTGGCGATCGCCAAGAAGGCCGGCAGCAATGCCCACACCATCGCCGGCGCCGTGCGCGAGCGGCTGGACGCCTTGCGCGGGGTGGACATCCCCGCCGGCGTGCACGCCACGGTGACCCGCGACTACGGGCAGACCGCCAACGACAAGGCCGACGAGCTGATGCTGCACCTGGGCCTGGCCGCGCTGGCGGTGGTGCTGCTGGTGCTGCTGGCGCTGGGCTGGCGCGAGGCGGTGGTGGTCGGCACCGCCGTGGTGGTGACGCTGGCGGTGACCCTGTTCGCCTCGTGGGCGATCGGCTTCACCATCAACCGCGTCTCGCTGTTCGCGCTGATCTTCTCGATCGGCATCCTGGTCGACGACGCGATCGTGGTGGTGGAGAACATCCACCGGCACATGGCGCGCGGCGACAAGAGCCTGCTGCAGGCGATTCCCG
Organism: Rhodanobacter sp. OR87; assembly: GCF_000473345.1. Lineage (NCBI taxonomy): Bacteria > Pseudomonadati > Pseudomonadota > Gammaproteobacteria > Lysobacterales > Rhodanobacteraceae > Rhodanobacter > Rhodanobacter sp. OR87. Next base: position 52,584 of record NZ_AXBJ01000022.1, on the reverse strand, counting down.
CCGCGGTGGACGAAGTGGGCGGGCCGACCATCCTGGCCACCTTCACGGTGATCGCCGCGCTGCTGCCGATGGCCTTCGTCGGCGGGCTGATGGGGCCGTACATGCGGCCGATCCCGATCAACGCCTCGGTCGGCATGCTGATCTCGCTGGCGGTGGCCTTCGTGGTCACGCCGTGGCTGGCCTACCAGCTGCTGCGCCGCCACGCGCCGGCGGCCGGCGCGGCGGAGCACTCGCGCATCGACGGCTTCCTGCAGCACCTGTTCACCCGCGTAATGCGTCCGTTCCTCGGCCACCCGAAGGCGGCGCGCAACCGGCGCCGGCTGTTCCTCGGCATGACCGTGCTGGTGCTGCTGGCCGCCGGCTTGGCCGGGGTCAAGCTGGTGGTGCTGAAGATGCTGCCGTTCGACAACAAGTCCGAGTTCCAGGTGGTGCTGAACATGCCCGAGGGCTCGACCCTGGAGCAGACCCAGCGCGTGCTGGTCGAGCTCGGCCGCGTGCTGGACGGCGTGCCGGAGGTGAAGGACTACCAGCTGTACGCCGGCACTTCGGCGCCGATGAACTTCAACGGCCTGGTGCGCCAGTACTACCTGCGCAACCAGCCGTACCAGGGCGACATCCAGGTCAACCTGGTCGACAAGGGCGAGCGCCAGCGGCAGAGCCACCAGGTCGCGCTGGCGGTGCGCCCGGCGCTGGCGGCGGTGGCGCAGCGCTTCCACGCCCGCCTGGTGGTGGCCGAGGTGCCGCCGGGGCCGCCGGTGATGGCGCCGATCGCGGCCGAGATCTACGGGCCGGACTACCGCGACCAGCGCGCCGTCGCGCTGGCGCTGGCGCAATTGTTCGAGCGCACGCCGGGCATCGTCGACGTCAACCTGAGCACGGAGAACCCGCAGGCGACGCGCCGGCTGGTCGAGATCGACCGCGCGCGCGCGGCCGCGCTGGGCATCAGCCAGGCCGACATCGTCGACGCCCTGCGCGCCGGCCTGGGCGGCATGCCGGCCAGCTACGTGGCGGACGAGAACGCCAAGTACGCGGTGCCGATCGTGCTGCGGCTGCCGCCGGCCGCGCTGGGCTCGCTGGACAGCGTGCTCACGCTGCGCGTGCGCTCCGCCGCGGGCCAGCTGGTGCCGATCTCCGAGGTGGTGAAGGTGGTTGCCCGGCCGTGGGCCGACGCGGTCTACCACAAGGACTTGCTGCCCTACGCCTTCGTCACCGGCGACGACGCCGGCAGCGAGGACAGCCCGGTCTACGGCATGTTCCGGCTGGTCGGCAAGATCGGCCAGACGCGCCTGCGCGGCCATCAGCTGGCGCAGGAGTTCACCGGGCCGCCGACCGGCGACAGCGGCTTCTCGGTGCGCTGGAGCGGCGAGTGGGAGATCACCCTGGAGACGTTCCGCGACATGGGCATCGCCTACTCGATGGGCCTGCTGCTGATCTACCTGCTGGTGGTCGGGCAGTTCCGCAGCTACCTGGTGCCGCTGATCATCATGGCGCCGATCCCGCTGACCGTGATCGGCGTGATGCCGGGCCACTGGCTGTTCGGCGCGCAGTTCACCGCCACCTCGATGATCGGCATGATCGCGCTGGCCGGCATCATCGTGCGCAACTCGATCCTGCTGGTGGACTTCATCAACCATTCGCTGGCGGCGGGGCTGAGCCTGGAAGCCGCCGTGGTCGAGGCCGGCGCGGTGCGCGCCAAGCCGATCATCCTCACCGCGCTGGCGGCGATGCTCGGCGCGTTCTTCATCCTCGGCGACCCGATCTTCCAGGGCCTGGCGGTGTCGCTGGTGTTCGGCGTGCTGGTATCGACCGTGCTGACCCTGCTGGTGATTCCGCTGCTGTACTACGCCTGGTTGTCCCGCGGCGGCGGCCGCCACCTGCCCGGCCACGACGCGGGCTGAGCGTCACGCCGCCACGCCGGCGGCGCGACGCTCAGGCCTGTGCCGGTGCGGCCTGCTGCGCAGCAAGGCGGCGGGCGACGCGGGCGAAACTCGCGGCGGTTTCGGCATTCGCCGGCGCGAAGAAGAACGCGGTGGCGCGGTCGACGTGGTCGCCGTCGCGGATCGGCAGGCGCATCGAGTGGATGCTGAGGTCGCCGAATTCGGGATGGAAGAACGGCACCGTGATCGCGCTCAGCGGCGCGGTGTGGCAGCGCTGCCACAGCGCGACGAACTCCGCGCTGGCCACATTCAGCGCCTCGATCAGCTGGTGGAAGCGCGGGTCTTCCGGATGCGCCGCCTGGTTCATGCGGAACATGCCGAGCAGGTTCAGTGCGCCGTTCTCGAAATCCGGGTACAGCCGCCGCCGCGCCGGGTTCATGAACGCGTTCCACAGGTGGTTGTCGGCGAACGGCCCGCCGAATTCGCCGAAGTCGTACAGGCATTCGGCCATGCGGTTCCACGCCAGCAGGTTGAACACCGTGTCCAGCACGAAGGCCGGCGCCTGGTACAGGTCCAGCACCTCGCGCATGACCGGCGGCAGGCTGAAGTGGTGCTCCGGCACGTCGGTGCGTGTCAGCCCCATCAGCGCGAACAGGTAGGCTTCGTCGGTCGGCGACAGCGCCAGCGCACGCGCGATCCGCGTCAGCGCCGCGGCCGACACGTTGATCGCGCGGCCCTGCTCCAGCCACGTGTACCAGCTGACGCCGACCTGGGCCAACGCCGCCACCTCCTCGCGACGCAGCCCCGGCGTCAGCCGGCGCGGCCCGCGCGGCAGGCCGACCGCCTCGGGGACGAGCGCGGCGCGGCGCGCGCGCAGGAAAGCCTTCAGCTCGGTGCGTTGCTGGGAGGTGCGCATGGGCATGCCCGGGTGGTAGTGGGAGTACCAGCAGTGGGGACTGCCTTCCCATGCTAGCGGCAGCGACCTACCGTCGCCTGTCCCCCAAGTCATGTGCCCGCACGTGACCGTGACGCCGGCGGTGCGGCCCCGCCCGGTCTGCGGCCTGCCGCCCCGCTCGCCACGCCAGCCCGTGCGGCAACAGCCTGTCACGGCGCGCCACGCGCAGACGTCCTTGTGTCCATCCATGCAGGAGATCGACATGTCGTTACTCCCCGTCCCCGCCCCGCTGCACGCCGCACGCAGCGACGCGCTCACCGACTTCGTGGTGCACGCGCAGTTGATGCTGGATCCGGCCACCCCCGAATCGGTGCGCCGCGACGCCGAACCCCGCCTGCTGGCGCAACTGCCGACCCTGCAGGCGCTGGGCGTGTTCGAGCTGTTCACCCTCCGCGATCCGGCGCTGCGCGCGCTGGTGCACGACGAGCTGCAGGCCCAGCGGATGCGCGCCGCCTGATCTCTTGCCGAAGCAAATGCAATTCAGCATATATTTGCCTTGACAAATATACTTGAGGCAATAGAATGCGCGGCCATGAACTCCGAATCGCTAGCTTTCGCCACCCCCCGGGAAAGTCTCGGCATCCTGCTCGGGCTCGTCCGCGCCGAGATCGTGCGCGCGATGGAAGCCGAACTGGCGGCGAAGGGCCTGAACCTGAGCTTCACCCAGTTCCTGATCCTCAAGCGGCTGGCCCGGCTCGGCCCGATGTCGGCCAGCGAGTTGGCCCGTTCGGTCGAACTGGACGGCGGCGCGATGACCCGCCAGCTCGACCATCTCGAGGGCAAGGGCTACCTGCGCCGCTGCCGGCATGAGCAGGATCGCCGCGCCCTGCGGATCGAGCTGACCGCGGCCGGCACCACGCTGTGGCAGGAGCTGACCGACTGCAACGATCGCGTGCTCAGGGCAGCCCAGCGCTCGCTGGACGAAGCCGAGCAGGTGCGGCTGCACGATTACCTGGAGCGCGTGCTGCACGCGCTGCGCGACAAGCACTGACCCTTTCCACCCTGGACCTTCCCATGCGTCTGCATCGACTTGCGGCTGCGGCCGCCCTGACCCTTGCGCTGGCCGCCTGCGCCAGCAGCGGCGGCCTGCACCCCGACGGCACGCCGATCGATCCGGCTGCGCTGAAGGCCGGACGCAGCCTGGCCCACCTGTCCGCGGCCGCGTGGCCGACCACCGACTGGTGGCGCGGGCTGGGCGACCCGCAGCTCGACGCGCTGATCGCCGAGGCGCTGCAGGACAACCCCGGCCTCGGCGTCGCCGACGCCCGCGCCCGCGCGGCGCAGGCCGCGGCGGGCATCGCCGGTGCCGCACGCGGGCCCAGCGTGAATGGCGGCGCCGCGATCGCCGGCGCCCGGCCGCCGGCCGCGCTGCTCGGCGACAAGGCGCACTTCGCGCTGGCCAAGTACGGCTACGCCAGCTTTCAGTGGGACCTGGACCTGTGGGGCGGCAAGCGCGCCGCGTGGGAAGCGGCCGTGGGCCAGGCGCGCGCCGCCGAGGTCGACGCCCGCGCCGCACGCATCGAACTTTCCGGCAACCTGGCCCGCGCCTATGCGCAGCTCGGCTACGCGTTCACCCAGCAGGACCTGACCGCCGGCGAGCTGCAGCGCGCGCAGCAGTCGCGCGAGCTGACCCGCCAGCGCGTCGCCGCCGGCATCGACAACCAGATCGCGCTGAAGCAGGGCGACGCCGAGGTGGCCAGCGCCGAGCAGCAGGTGGCGCTGGCCAGCCGCGCGGTCGAGGCTGCGCGCTCGTCGCTGGCGGTGCTGCTGGGCAAGGGCCCCGACCGCGGGCTGCAGATCGCCCGGCCGCGATTGCTGCAGCCGGGCGTGCTGGCGGTGCCGTCCAATCTGCCGCTGGACCTGCTCGGCCACCGCGCCGACCTGGTCGCCGCGCGCTGGCGCGTCGAGGCGGCGGGCAAGGACATCAAGGTGGCGAAGACCACTTTCCTGCCGAACATCAGCATCGGCGCGATGGCCGGCGTGGTCAGCATGGGCGGCGCCAACCCGTTCAGCCTGGCCGGACGGTTCTACCAGGTCGGGCCATCGCTCAGCCTGCCGATCTTCGACGGCGGCCGCCGGCGCGCGAACCTGTCCGGCAAGGATGCGCAATACGACCTCGCCGTGGCGCAGTACAACCAGACCCTGGTCGGCGCGCTCAACCAGGTCGCCGACGAGCTGTCCGCGCGCGACTCGCTGCAGACGCAGATTGCCGCGCAGCAACGCGCGCAGGATGCCGCGCAACAGGCCTGGGAGCTTGCCGAACAACGCTACCGGGCCGGCATCGGCAGCTACCTGGAAGCGCTCAGCGTGCGCCAGCAGCTGCTCGCCGCCGAACGCGGCAGCGCCGCGCTCGCGGCGCAGCAGATCGATCTGTCGGTGCAGCTGATCCAGGCCCTCGGCGGCGGTTTCCAGCCGCAGGCCGACACCCCGTCTCCCACCCCGTCACATTCCTGAGGCAGCCCCATGTCCAGCCAGAATCCAACCGCGCCCGAGCTCGCCCCGTCCGCGCGGAAGAACCCGCGCGGCCCGCTGCTGCGCCTGCTCGCCGTCGTGGTGCTGCTCGCCGTGATCGGCTGGGCGCTGTGGTATTTCCTCGACGGGCGCTGGTACGAAGGCACCGACGACGCCTACGTCAACGGCAACGTGGTGCAGATCACCCCGCAGGTGCCCGGCACCGTGGTCAGCATCGGCGCCGATGACGGCGACCTGGTGCACGCCGGCGACGTGCTGGTGCGGCTCGACCCCAGCGATGCCGACGTGGCGCTGGCCGAGGCGAAGGCCAACCTGGCCAACACCGTGCGCAAGGTGCGCGGGCTGTACTCCAGCGTCAGCGGTGCCCGCGCCGACGTGGCCGCGCGCCAGACTGCGGTGGACAAGGCGCGCGCGGACTACCACCGGCGCGTGGCGCTGGCCAGGTCCGGCGCGATCTCGGCCGAGGAGCTGGCGCATGCCAGCGACGCGCTGACCAGCGCCGAGAGCGCGCTGACCGCGGCGCAGCAGCAGTACCAGACTAGCAAGGTGCTGGTCGACGACACCGTGGTCGCCTCGCACCCGGACGTGCAGGCCGCCTCGGCCCGCCTGCGCGCCGCCTTCCTCGACGACGTGCGCGCCACCCTGATCGCGCCGGTGGATGGCTATGTGGCCAAACGCTCGGTGCAGGTCGGCCAGCGCGTGCAGCCGGGCGCCGCGCTGATGGCGGTGGTGCCGCTGCATGGCGTGTGGGTGGATGCGAACTTCAAGGAAACCCAGCTCACCGACATGCGCATCGGCCAGCCGGTGACGATCAGGTCCGACGTCTACGGCAGCGCGGTGGAATACAAGGGCAAGGTGCAGAGCCTGGGCGTCGGCACCGGCAGCGCGTTCTCGCTGCTGCCGGCGCAGAACGCCACCGGCAACTGGATCAAGATCGTGCAGCGCATCCCGGTGCGCATCGTGTTCGACGATCCGGCCCAGCTCGACCAGCACCCGCTGCGCATCGGCATGTCGCTGGACGTGGACGTGAGCCTGCACGACCGCAGCGGCCCGATGCTGTCGCAGCGCTCGCCGAGCAAGCCCGCCTTCAGCACCGACGTCTATCGGCAGCAACTGGCCAAAGCCGACGCGGCGATCACGCAGATCGTCCACGCCAACATGGCCCGCACCAAGTAATTCCAGCAGCTCCCTCCCCTGCTGCGCAGGGGAGGGTTGGGGTGGGGTGCTCTTGATCTTTCAGGCCAGGAGCAACCCCCTCCCGACCTCCCCCTGCGTTGCAGGGGGAGGAGCAGATCTTCCACCTCCGGCCGATTCCGATGACTACCGAATTCCGCCCACCCAGCCTGGCGCTCAGCACGATCGGCCTGTCGCTGGCCACCTTCATGCAGGTGCTGGACACCACCATCGCCAACGTGTCGCTGCCGACCATCGCCGGCAACCTCGGCGTGAGCAGCAACCAGAGCACCTGGGTGATCACCTCGTTCGCGGTGAGCATGGCGATCGCGCTGCCGCTGACCGGCTTCCTCAGCCGCCGCTTCGGCGAGGTGCGGCTGTTCACCGCCTGCACGCTGCTGTTCGCGCTGGCCTCGTTCCTGTGCGGCGTGTCGCAGAGCATGGGCATGCTGATCCTGTTCCGCGCGCTGCAGGGCGCGGTGGCCGGGCCGATGTACCCGATCACGCAGAGCCTGCTGATCGGCATCTATCCGCCGGCCAAGCGCGGCATGGCGCTGGCGCTGCTGGCGATGGTGACGGTGGTGGCGCCGATCGCCGGCCCGATCCTCGGCGGCTGGATCACCGACAACTATTCATGGCCGTGGATCTTCTTCATCAACGTGCCGATCGGCATCTTCGCCAGCATGGTGGTGGCCGACCAGCTGCGCGGGAAGGTGGAGAAGACCGAGCGGCCGAAGATCGACTACGTCGGCCTGATCAGCCTGATCATCGGCGTGGGCGCGCTGCAGATCGTGTTGGACAAGGGCAACGACGAGGACTGGTTCAACTCCACCTTCATCATCGTCACCAGCATCGTCGCGGCAATCGGCATCGCGGTGTTCCTGATCTGGGAGCTGACCGACAAGGACCCGATCGTCGACCTGAAACTGTTCCGCCACCGCAACTTCACCGTCGGCACGATTGCGCTGATCCTCGGTTACGCGGCGTTCTTCGCGATCGCACTGATGGTGCCGCTGTGGCTGCAGCGCAACCTCGGCTACACCTCGATCTGGGCCGGCTACGCCAGCGCACCGCTGGGCATCATCCCGGTGCTGCTGACCTTCGTCGTCGGCAAGTACGGGCCGCGCATGGACCTGCGGCTGCTGGCGGCGGCCGCGTTCGTGGTGATGGGCCTGACCTGCTTCATGCGCTCGGATTTCTTCATCGGCATCGACTTCTACCACGTGGCGATGGTGCAGCTGTGGCAGGGCCTGGGCGTGGCGCTGTTCTTCATGCCGGTGCTGACCATCCTGCTGTCGGACCTGCAGCAGAACGAGATCGCCTCCGGCTCCGGCCTGGCCACCTTCCTGCGCACGCTGGGCGGCAGCTTCTCCGCCTCGCTCACCACCTTGCTGTGGGAGCGCCGCGCGGTGACCCACCACGAACAGCTGACCGAGCACATCACCGCCTACAGTCCGACCACGCAGGCCGCGATGCATCAGCTCGGCCAGGGCAACCAGCAGGCCGCCGCCGGCGTGCTCAACGACATCATCACCCAGCAGGCCTACCAGATCTCGTTCAACGAGGTGTTCCACGCGCTGGGCTGGATCTTCCTCGCGCTGGTGCTGGTGATCTGGCTGGCCAGGCCGCCGTTCACGCCGAAGGCGCGCAGCGTCTCCGGCGGCCACTGAAGCCGCCGGCACGCATTGGCATCGACGAACGGCTCCGCACGGAGCCGTCCGCCGCGATCTCAGAGATCGAACGCGACGCCGACCAGCGCCATCGTCTCGCCGGTGTTCGGGCGGTGCAGCCCGCCATTGGAGACGTGCCGCAGCGCCACGCTGAAATGCTTCGCCTGCCAGCCCAGCGTGCTGACGAACTGGTAGTGGCTGGAGAGTGCGTGGGTGGCGTGGTTGGTGACGGCGAGCTGTTCGCTGAAAAACAGCGGCTGGTACCAGTCGCCGGCCTCGCCGAAGTGGAAACGCGCGCCGGCGGCCAGCAACGCCACCGAGTCGCGATTGGTGTAGCGGCTGTCGTCGGTCGCCACGTGGCGGCCGTCGATCCAGCCGAGCGAGACATCCGGCGCCCAAGTGAAGCGGGTCTGGCCCAGCGGCTGCGGCGCGAACACGGCCTCGACGAAGGCGGTGTTCGCGCCGTGGCTGTTCGAATAGCTGCGGCCGGCCTGCAGCTCGAAGCGGGCGGCCGTCGCAGGCAGCGCGGCGGTGACCAGGGCGAGCGCGAGCGCGCTGCGGATGAGGGGACGAAGGGACATGGGGCAACCTCGCGGCAGGTTTCTTTTTATGTACCGCATAGTCTACAAATGGCCGACGCCCGGCGCAGCTTTCCTTTGGTGCGATTTCGGCAACGGATTGTTGCCCGCGCGATGTAAAAACCCCGGCACGATGGCCGGGGTTCGGGTGCCGCCCGCGCTGGAGAAAAACTACTTGCCGACCACCGGCTGCAGGGTCGGGCTGTCCAGGTCCAGCGCGGTCGATTCCAGCAGCGCGGCCTGCGGATGCGCCTTGCGGACGTCCGCGGCGAACTGCGCGGCGTCGCCGACCACCACCACCGTGCTGGCGCCGGCATTCAGATGCTTGTCCGCGTACTTCTCGATCTGCTTCGGCGTCACCGCCTGCACCTTGGCGACGTACCGGCCGATCTGGTCCAGCGGCACGCCATACACGGCCAGCTCGCCGACCTGTTCGGCCAGCCCGGTGGTGGTTTCCAGGCTGCGGCCGTAGCCGCCGATCAGGGTGGCCTTGCGCGCGGCCAACTCGTCGGCGGAAACCCGCGTGTCGCCCAGCCGCCTGAACTCGCCCAGCATCAATTCGACCACCTGCGCCGCGGACGGGTTCTTGGTCTGCGCCGAGGCCAGCCACAGGCCGGCGTCGCGCAACGGCTGCAGCCGGCTGTTGGCGCCATAGGACAGGCCGCGCTTGATGCGGATCTCCTCGTTCAGGCGCGCCGAGTACGAGCCGCCGAGCACCGCGTTGGCGAGCGTGCCCACGTAGTAGCCGTCGTCGCTGCGCGACGGCGCTGCATGCGCCGCGACCACGCCGGCCTGGCCGGCGCCGCGCTGGTCGATCAGCACGATCGCCGGCACGCGGCTGGCGGCCTTGCCTGCCGCGCGCGCAGGCAGCGGCGTGGCCGGCTTCGGCCAATCGCCGAAGCTGGCCTGCGCCAGCTGTTGCGCCTGGGCCGGGGTGATGTCGCCGGCGAGGATCAGGATCGCGTTGTCCGGCCGGTACAGCGCGGCATGCAGCCGCTGCACGTCGGCGCGGCCGATCCGCGCGATCGAGGCCGGCGTGCCGCCGCGCGAATGGCCGTAGGCGCCGTCGCCGAACACGCCGCGGCTGGCCGCCAGCGAGGCCAGCGCGGTAGGCCGGCTCAGCAGCAGGCGCAGGTCGTCGATCGCCTGCGCCTGCGCCCGCTTCAGCTCGGCCGCGCTGAAATCCGGCTGGCGCACCACTTCGGCGAGCAGGCCCAGCGCCTGCGGCAACTTCGGCGTGGTCACGGTGATGCCGACCGCACTTTCGTCCCAGCCGGCATCGGCATCCAGCGAACCGCCCAACGCCTCGGCGGCGGCGGCGATCTGCGGCGCGCTCTGGCCGGCGGCGCCCTTGGTCAGCAGGCTCGCGGTGAGGTCGGCCAGGCCGGCCAGCACCGGCGGGTCCATCTCGCCGCCGCTGCGCAACACCAGCTGCGCGGTGACCAGCGGCAGGCCGGCGCGGCGCACGCTGATCACCTGCAGGCCGTTCGCCAGGGTTTGCGTCGACGGCGTCGGCACGGTCAGCTGCGGCGCGGGGCCCGGCGCAGGCGGCGTGGCGGGAAACTCGGCGGCCGCCACGTTACCGGCGGCGATCGCGATGGCCGTAAAGACGGCCAGACGGCAGGCGTTCTTGCGGCGGCTCATTTCGCTGCTCCCGAGGTCGTCGCCGCCCCGGCGGGCTGCGGCAGGTAGTCGATGGTGACGCTGTGGGCGCCGGTGACGTATTTCTGCAGCACGCGGTGCACGTCCTGCTCGCTGACTTTCTGCAGCGCGGCCAGGTCGGTGTTGACGTGTTCCGGATTGCCGTCGATCAGCGTCGCCTGGCCCAGCGCGAAGGCCAGGCCCTGCGCGGTCTGCCGCTGCTTCAACTCGCTGGTCAGCAGCTGGGTCTTCACCTTGTCCAGCTCGGCGGCGGGAATCGGCTGGGTCGCCAGCCAGATGATCTCCTCGTGCAGCAGCTTCTCCGCCTCGGCCGGCTGGTGGCCGCTGGCGAGGATCGCGTAGGCGGTGAACAGGCCCGGGCCGACCCGGCCGTCGGCATCGGCGCCGACCCGCTGGGCAACCTGGTGGCGATACACCAGCGACTGGTACAACCGCGAGGAATCGCCCTGCGAAAGCAGCGCGGCGGCGACCTGCAGCGGGATGCGGTCGGCCGTGTCGGACGCCGGCGGCAGCAGCCAGGTGAGCGCCACCGCGGGCAGCGGCGCGGTTTCGCTGGTGACGGTGTAGCGCAGGTTCTTCTTGCGCTTCGGTTCCTGCGCGGTGACCTGCGGGATCGGCGCGGCCGGTTTCGGGATCCAGCCGAAATACTGATCGACCCACGCATCGAGCTGCTTCGGATCGAAATCGCCGGCGACGATCAGGGTGGCATTGTCCGGCCGGTAGAAGGTCTGGTGGAACGCGATCACGTCCGGCAGCGAGGCCGCCTCCAGGTCCTCGATGCTGCCGATGGTGGGGCGCTTGTACGGATGCACGGTGTACGAGTGCGGGTCAATCGCGTTGAACAGCTTGCCGTACGGGTTGGCCAGCACGCTCTGGCGGTATTCCTCCTCCACCACCGCGCGCTCGGACTTGAAGTTCGCCTCGTCCACGTTGAGGTTGGACAGCCGCTCGGCCTCGGCCCACAGCAGGGTCTGCAGATGGTTGCTCGGCACCACCTCGAAATAGTTGGTGACGTCGTCGCCGGTGGAGGCGTTGTTGGCGCCGCCGACGTCCTCGGTGAGCCGGTCGAACTGCTCGGCGTGCATGTGCTTGGTGCTCTTGAACATCAGGTGCTCGAACAGATGCGCGAAGCCGGAACGCCCCTGCGGGTCGTCCTTCGAGCCCACGTGGTACCACACCTGCACCGCCACGTTCGGGCTGGCGTGATCCTCCACGCTGAGCACCTGCAAGCCGTTCGGCAAGGTGCGCTGATGGTACTGGATCGGCGGAATGGCCAGTTCGGCCGCGAGCAGCGGCGGCGAAGCCAGCGCGGTCAGCAGGACGAGCGGGGCGAGCAAGGCAGCCGGACGCAGATGCATGGGCGGTCCCTTTGGTGGAAAGGGCTCAACCTTAGCAAGTCGTGCCGAGCCATGCTCGTGACGTGCCGCCTGTCCGCGCAGGCATGCCCGGATACCGCTCGACTTCATGGCGAACCGGGCGATCTGCGATGATGGGCAAACGCGAGCCTGTCGTGAGGGGGTGGCATGTTCCGCTGGATCAAGAACGTCTGGACGGGTTCCGAGCCCGTCGAATTCGTGAGCGCGTTCGGCATGAACGAATCCGTGGAGCGACTGCGAGCCGCGACGCGCCGGTGGTCGTTTCCGTTCGCCACGCAGGAATGCGCGGCTGGCACGGTGCAGGAAAACCGCGTGTCGTTGCAGCGGGTCATTCCGATGGTCGGCAACTCGTTCAAGCCGTTCTTCATCGGCAGGTTCGAGCAACGGCAGGGCAAGGTGGTGCTGCGCGGCCGTTTCACCATGATGCTATTGGTGAAGGTGTTCATGGCGTTCTGGCTTGGCATGCTTGCATTGTTCGCGGTGGCCGGCTCGGCGGCTGCCGTGGCATCGCCGAAAGCCGCCATGTTCCCGCTGGCGGCCGTCGGGATGATGGGCTTCGGCGTCGGGCTGACGGCGCTGGGTCAATGGTTTTCACGGAACGACGCCGCCTGGCTCACCCATGTCATGCGCACCGCTCTGCAAGTACTGCCGGACACCGCCACGCCGGGCCAGGGTGCAGGCCTTGCCGACCAGGCGGCGACTGGCAAGACACCCGTTTTCATCTACACGCTGGCCGGGCTGTTCACCCTGTTCGGGCTCCTGGGCATCATTTCGGCGATCAGCGGCATCCAGACCTATCGCGGCGGCCCTGACGGAGCCGTGATCACACCCTATGCAAACGAAACGTTTCGCATGCTCGTCGGCGCGGGCTCCATCGCGATGCTCGGCGTCGCCCTTGGCATCTATCGACGCATGCTGTTCGCCTGGCGGTCGGGCTTCGTGCTGCTGGCGGCAAGCACGGTCTACTCGATCATCAGCCCGCTCGTACGCACCGACCTCGGCGATGCGCGCGTGCCGGCACTCGTGTTCGGTGGCATTTCCGTAGTGATCGGCGTGTTCTGGGGGTGCTGGTGGCATGCCCAGCGCCACCACTTCCACGATTGATTGCCCTGCACGATCCGCGAAAACGCACGCCAGACCTGCCGATGCGCTGCAAGGGCGCAGCGTCAATCCATCATCAAGGGACTTCCGATGCCCACAGCAGCTCGATCATCGCTGTTCGCCAACCACAACTTCACGCTGTTGTTCGGCGGCAGCACGATCTCGGCGATCGGCGACCAGTTCACCCTGGTGGCGTTGCCGTGGCTGGTGCTGAAACTCACCGGCGACCCGGCCGCGCTCGGCCTGGTGCTGGCCGCGATGGCGCTGCCGCGGGCGCTGTTCATGCTGATCGGTGGTGCGGTGGTGGATCGCATGTCGCCGCGGCGGGTGCTGCTCGGCGCGCGCGCGGTCAATGCGCTGCTGGTCAGCCTGCTCGCCGTGCTGGTGCTGGCCGGGGCGATCCAGATGTGGACGGTCTACGCGCTCGCGCTGGGCATCGGCCTGTCCACCGCGTTTGCCTATCCGGCGGGTTCGGCGATCCTGCCGCAGCTGATCCCGCCGCAGCAGCTGCAGCCGGCCAACGCGCTGTTCATGGGCACGCGCCAGCTGAGCATGATCGTCGGCCCGGCGATCGCCGGCCTGCTGATCAGCGTCGGCGCGCACGGTAGCCACGGCAACGGCGTGGCCGATGCCGCCGGGCTCGGACTCGCGTTCGGCATCGATGCGGTGAGCTTCCTGTTCTCGCTCGGCTCGCTGCTGCTGATCCGCATCCACAGCGACCACCACCCGAAGGCCCCGGTCGGCAGCGTGCTGGCGAACGTCGCCAGCGGCATCCGCAACATCTGGGCCGACCTGCCGCTGCGCGCATTCATCCTCTATGCCGCCGTGGTATCGGTGTTCGTGGGTGGCCCGATCCAGGTCGGCCTGCCGGTGCTGGCCGATACCCGGCTGGACCTGGGTGCTGCGTCGCTGGGCATCCTGATGACCGCGAACGGTGGCGGCATGCTGCTGGGCAGCGTCCTCTCCGGTGTCGCGACGAAGCTGGTACGCGGCCGGCTCGGCCTGATGGTGCTGGGCATCGACAGCCTCGCCGGGCTGGCGCTGGCCACGCTGGCGCTGGTGCACTCGACCTTCGCCGGCGCCATGCTGCTGGCCTGCACCGGCGTGCTCGCCGGTATCGCGCAGATTGCCATCATCAGCTGGATCCAGCACCGCGTGGCCCCGGAGATGATGGGCCGTACCATGAGCGTGCTGATGTTCGCCTTCATGGGGCTGGGCCCGCTGGCGGCCGCGATCGCCGGCAGCCTGTTGAAGGTGGCCTCACTGGCGACCTTGTTCACCGCGGCGGGACTGACACTGAGCGCGATCGCCCTCGCCTGCATGACCAGCCCGGCGCTGCGCAGCATCGGTGCGGCGCGGCCCGGGGCAGCGCCAGCATGAGATCTCCGGCGCGGCGCCGGGCGACGGGAGCGAGTTGACGTTCCGTGGCGGCGCCGGGTCAGGACGCCGTCTGCACCTTGCCCAACGTCTTCAAGCGTTTCTTCTCCGCCTTGCGCTCCCTGCGCGCCGCCTTGCGGATCTTGCGGTCGTAATTCCACAGGTAGATCGCCGGCGTGCTCAGCAGGGTCAGCAACTGCGACACCAGCAAACCGCCGACGATGGCGATGCCGAGCGGCTGGCGCATTTCCGAGCCGATGCCGAAGCCGATCGCCAGCGGCAGCGCGGCACCCATCGCCACCAGGGTGGTCATGGTGATCGGGCGAAAGCGCACCAGTGCCGCCTCGCGGATCGCCTCGGGTGCGGGCAATCCCCGCTCGCGTTCGGCGACCAGCGCGAAGTCGACCATCAGGATCGCGTTCTTCTTGACGATGCCGATCAGCATCAGGATCGCGATGATCGCCATCATCGAGATCTGCGTCTGCGTCACCAGCATCGCCAGGAACGCACCGGCGCCGGCCGCCGGCAGGGTGGACAGGATGGTCAGCGGATGGCCAAGGCTTTCATAGAGGATGCCCAGCACGATGTACATCGCCAGGATCGAGCCGAGCAGCAGCACCATGCCGTTGGACTGGGCCTGCTTCAGGCGCTGGTTGGCGCCGGTGAAATCCACCCGCATGCCGGCCGGCAGGCGCGCGGCGTAGGCGGCCTGCTCGACCAGCTTCACGCCGACGTCCTGGGTGACGTCCTTGGCCAGGTTGTAGCTGATCGTGGCCGCCTCCAGCTGGTTGTGGTGGCGCACGCGCAGCGGACTCATGTTCGGCTCGATCGTCGCCAGCGCCGATAGCGGAATCATCCGCCCCTGCTCGTTGCGCACGCGCACGTCCAGCAGCGACTCCGGGCTCACCCGCTCGGCCGCGCCGGTGCTGAGTACCACCGCGTACTGGTTGATGTCGGAATAGATCTGCGAGACCTGGCGCTGGCCGAACGCGTTGTACAGCGCCGAGTCGATGGTGCCGACGCCCACGTGCAGGCGAGCGGCCGCCTCGCGGTCGATCCGCAGCAGCTGCTGCTTGCCGACCTGGTCGAAGCTGCTGCTGACGTCGCGGAACTGCTGCATGCCGCGCAGCTGCCGCACCATCTTCAGCGTCCACGGCTGCAGGTCGCCGCCGTTGCTGCTGACCAGCTGGAATTCGTATTGGCCGCCCTTGTCGCCGCTGCCGCCGCCGCCGAGGAACTGCGCGGCGCTGACCGAGACCTTCACGTTGGCCAGCTTGTCGTACTGCTTGGACAGCCGCTCGACCACCTGCTTGATGCCTTCGCGGCGCTGGCCCGGCCCGCTGCCGCGCGGCTTGAGGTCGACGAACATCTGCGCGTTGTTGCCCACCGCGCCGCCACCGCCACCGTCGCGGCCGAGCATGGTGAGCTGGTCGAGCACGGCGGGGTCGGCCTGCATGATCTTGGCCACCGCCAGCGCACGCGCGGTCAGTTCGGCCGGCGAGATGTTGGCGTCGGCGCTGATGTCCACCTGCAGCTGGCCGGTGTCCTCGTCGGGCATGAAGGTGCCGCCGGCGGTCTTGGCCACCGCGAAACCGAGCACGAAGGTCAGCACCAGCAGCGTGAGCGGCTGCCAGCGCATGATCCGGCGATGGTGCATCGCCCAGTCCAGCGCACGCTGGTAGACGTGCAGCAGCTTGCGGTCGAAGTTCTCCACCGCCTGCTCGATCCGCCCGGGCGGCCTGCTGCGCTCCGGCTCGTGGGTCAGCATCCACGCGCACAGCGCCGGGGTCAGCGTGAGCGAGACCAGCGCCGAGATCACCACCGCCGCGGTCAGCGTCACCGAGAACTCGCGCAGCAGCATGATCAGCATGTTGTTGCCGAACAGGAGCGGCGCGAACACCGCCACCAGCGACAAGGTGATCGAGATCACCGTGAAGCCGATCTCGCGCACGCCGGTGAGCGCGGCCTGCATCGGCGGCTCGCCGCGCTCCATGTGGCGCACGATGTTCTCGATCACCACGATCGCGTCGTCCACCACGAAGCCGATGCACAGCACCAGCGCCACCAACGACAGCGTGTTGAGCGTGTAGCCCAGCGCCCACATCACCACGAACGCGCCGGCCAGCGACAGCGGCACGCTCAGCGTGGCGATCAGCGTGGGCCGCAGCCGGCGCAGGAACACCAGCATCACCAGCACCACCATCGCAATCGAGATCAGCAGCGCCACCTGCACCTCGTGCAGCGCCGACTTGGTGGTCTGGGTGAGGTCGAACACCGGCGTCATCGTCACGTTCTGCGGCAGCGAAGCGCGCAGCTGCGGCAATCGCGCGCGGATCGCCTCCACCGTGGCCACCGCATTCGCCTCCGGCCGCTTGCTGATCTGCAGGCCGACCGCGCGCGCGTCGTTGAACCAGGCCGCCTGGTACTCATCCTGCTGGCCGCTGTAGACCTTCGCCACGTCGGACAGCCGCACCGGCGTGCCGTTCTTCACCGAGATCAGCAGGCGGGCGAACTCGGCCGGCGTCTGCAGGCCGTCGCTGGCGCTCACCGTCATCTGCGTGCGGCCGTCGCTCAGCGTGCCCTGCGGCGAGGTGACGTTGGCCGCGCGCAGCGCGTTGGCCACGTCGTTGGTGGTGAGGCCCTTGGCCGCCAGCGCACCGTTGTCCAGCTCGATGCGCACCGCATGCGGGGTGCCGCCGAACACCTGCACCTGGGCCACGCCGTCGATCTGCGCCACCGCCGGCTTCAGCATAGTGTCGGCCAGGTCGAACAGCTGGTCCTGCGGCAGCCCGGTCGAGGTCAGCGTGAGGAACAGGATCGGGATCTGCGCGGTGTCGAACTTGAAGTACTGCGGTGGCGACGGCATGCCGCTGGGCAGGTCGACCGCGGCCGCGTTGATCGCCGCCTGCACGTCGCGCGCGGCGCTGTCTGCGGTGCGGTCGAAGGTGAAGCGCACCATCACCGAGGCCTGGCCCTCGCTGGCGTTGCCGTACATCTCGTCGACGCCGGGAATGCGCCCCAGGTGCCGCTCCAGCGGCGCCAGCACGGTGTTGGCCATGGTCTGCGCGCTGGCGCCGGGCTGGCTGGCCACCACGTACACGCCGGGGAAATCCAGCGACGGCAGCGCCGCCACGCCGAGCAGCAGGTACGCCCACAGCCCGGCCAGCATCAGGCCGAGCGCGAGCAGCGAGGTGCCGACCGGGCGGCGGATCAACGGGGCAAAGATGTTCATGGCGCTTCCGCCCGCGCGCGAGGCAGGCGTGGGGAGGTCGGGGAAGGGGTGGGCAGTCCGTGCATGCCCACTTTATGCCTTTCGGCGCCTCGCGGCGTATGTGCCTGAAGTCCACACCCTGCCGGAAGGCAGGGGTAGTGGCGGCTATTTCGGCAAGGCCGGCATCTGCTGCTGCACCAGGCGCTGGCGCTTGATCTCGGCGCGCAGCTGCCGCCGCGCTGCCTTGCGCTCGCGGTGGTCGTGTTGCCACAGGTAGATCGCAGGGGTGCTCAGCAAGGTCAGCAGCTGCGACACGAACAGGCCGCCGAGGATGGCGATGCCGAGCGGCTGGCGCATCTCCGAGCCGTAGCCGAAACCGACCGCCAGCGGCAGCGCCGCGCCCATCGCCACCAGGGTGGTCATGGTGATCGGGCGGAAGCGCACCAGCGCCGCTTCGCGGATCGCCGCCGGCGGCGACATGCCGCGGTCGCGTTCGGCGACCAGGGCGAAGTCGACCATCAGGATCGCGTTCTTCTTGACGATGCCGATCAGCATCAGCACCGCGATCACCGACATCAGGGTCAGCTGGGTATGCGTGACCAGCATCGCCAGGAACGCGCCCATGCCGGCGGCCGGCAGGGTGGAAAGGATGGTCAGCGGGTGGACCAGGCTCTCGTACAGGATGCCGAGCACCACGTACATCACCAGGATCACCGCCAGCAGCATGATCAGCGCGTTGTTCATCGCGTCGACCAGGTTCTTGTTGTCGCCGCTGTACTTCTTGTGTACGCCGGGCGGCAGCTGCGCGGCGAACATCGCTTGCTCGACCAGTTTCAAGCCATCCGCCTGGGTGACGCCCTTGGCCAGGTTGTAGTTGATCGCGGCCGATTCGAGCTGGTCGAAGTGGCTGATGCTGACCGGCGCGATGTGCGGCCGGATCTGCGCCAGCGCGGACAGCGGGATCATCTCTCCCTGCGTGTTGCGCACGTAGGTATTGAGCAGGGTGGCCGGGCTCAGCGACTCGGCACTCTCGGCGGTGATCACCACGCGGTACTGGTTGATGTCCGAATAGATGGTGGAAACCGGGGTCTGCCCGAATGCGTTGGCCAGCGCCGTGTCGACCTGGGCCACACTCACGTGCAGCCGCGCGGCGGCGTTGCGGTCCACCTGCAGCATCTGCTGCTTGCCGATGCTGTCGAAGCTGGTGCTGACGTTGCGGAACTGTTTCATGCCGCGCATCACCCGCGCCAGCTTCAGGGTGGGCTGCTGCAGCGGCACGCCGTCCACGCTGTCGAGCTGGAACGCATACTGCCCCCGGCCGCCGCCCGCACCGCCGCCACCGCCGATGAACTGGTTGACCGAGAGCGACACGTCCAGGTCCGGCACGTTCTTGAAGACCTTGTCCAGCCGGTCGACCACCGCCTGGGAGCTGACGTGGCGGTCGCCGGGCCGGTCGCCCGGCGGCTTCAGGTCGACGAACAGGCTGGCCTGGTTGCCGACCGCGCCGCCGCCGTTGTTGCCGCCGAGGAAGGCAGAGACGTCGCGCACCGCCGGGTCGGCCTTGACCTTCGCCGCCACCTCCTGCGTGCGCCGGGACAGCAGCAGCGGCGAGACGTTGGCGTCGGCGGTGATGCTCGCCTGCAGCAGGCCGGTGTCCTCCTTCGGCATCAGGCCGCCGCCGGCGGTCATCACCACCACCACCGCCAGGCCGATGGTAAGCACCAGCAGGATGATCGGCTGCCAGCGCATGATCCGACGGTGCCGCATCGCCCAGTCCAGCGCGCGCTCGTAGACGCGCAGCATGCCGCTGTCGAAACGCTCGGCCAGCCGCTCCAGCCGCCCCGCTGTGCGCGCGCCGGAGGGCTCGTGCGCCAGCCAGGCGCCGCACAACGCCGGGGTCAGCGTGAGCGAGACCAGTGCGGAGATCACGATGGTGGCGATCAGGGTCACCGAGAACTCGCGCATCAGCATGGTGAACATGTTGTTGCCGAACACCATCGGCCCGAACACGGCGATCAGCGACAGCGTGATCGAGAGCACGGTGAAACCGATCTCGCGCACGCCCTTGAGCGCCGCCTGCAGCGGCGGCTCGCCGCGTTCCATGTGACGCACGATGTTCTCGATCACCACGATCGCGTCGTCCACCACGAAGCCCACGCACAGCACCAGCGCCACCAGCGAGAAGATGTTCAGGGTGAAGCCGAGCATCCACATCGCCACGAACGCGCCGGCCAGCGACAGCGGCACGCTGAACATCGCGATCACGGTGGGCCGCAGCCGGCGCAGGAACACCAGCATCACCAGCGCCACCATCACGATGCCCATCAGCAGCGCTACCTGCACCTCGTGCAGCGCCGACAGCGTGGTCGGGGTGAAGTCGAAGATCGGGGTGATGGTGGCGTCGGCCGGCAGCAGGCCGCGCAGCTCGGGCAGGCGTGCGCGGACCGCTTGCACGGTGGCCACCGCGTTCGCCTCCGGCCGCTTGTTGATCTGCATCACCACCGCACGCTGGCCGTTGAACCACGCCGCGGCGTACTTGTTTTCCTGGCCGCCGCTGATCGTCGCCACGTCGGCCAGGCGCACCGGCACGCCGTTGCGGCTGGCGACCACCAGCGCGGCGAAGTCCGGCACCGTGTGCAGCGCGTCGCTGGCGCTCACCGTCATGCGCGTGACGCCGTTGCTGAGCATGCCCTGCGGCGAGCTGACGTTGGCCGCGCGCAGCGCATTGGCCACGTCGTTGGCGGTGACGCCCATGCCCACCAGCGCACGGGTGTCCAGCACGATGCGCACCGCATGCGGCGTGCCGCCGCCCACCTGCACCTGGGCCACGCCGGGGATCTGCGCCACCGCCGGCTTCAGCAAGGTGTCGGCGAGATCGTACAGCTGGTCCGGCGGCAGGCTGGAGGAGGTCAGCGAGACCAGCAGTACCGGAATCTGCGAGGTGTCGAACTTGACGTAGCCGGGCGGGCTGGGCAGCCCGGGCGGCAGGTCCGGCGCGGCCGAGTTGATCGCCGCCTGCACGTCGCGCGCAGCCTTGTCGGCGCCGCGGTCCATGTTGAAGATGACCTGGATCTGCGCGCCGCCCTCGCTGGCGCTGGAGGCCATCATGCGCACCCCGGGGATGCGCCCGAGATGGCGTTCCAGCGGCGCGACCACGGTGGAGGCCATGGTCTGCGCGCTGGCGCCGGGCATCTGCGCGAACACCGCCACGCCGGGAAACTCGATCGACGGGAACGCCGCCACGCCGAGCAGCAGGTACGCCCACAAGCCGCCCAGCATCAGGCCGATCGCGAGCAACGAGGTGCCGACCGGGCGGCGGACCAGCGGTGCGAAGATATTCAGACAGCCTCCCTGGCGCAGCGGCGTGGCGTGAGGGCCAGCAACACGACCCGCGGCATGACGAGAGTTCCATTCATGCCCGCTTTATGCCAGCTGCCGCGCTCCTGGCGCATGTGCCTGAAGTCCACCCGCCGGCAGGAACCCGCCACCGGGCTCCTGCCGGCGTCGCGGCGGGGTCAGCGCGCCGGGCTGTAGCGCAAGGTCAGGAACGCACCGCGGCCGGGCTGGTTGAAGTACCACACGGTCTCGTAGTGGCGGTCGAACACATTGGCCAGCCGCGCTTCGAGCTGCCAGTCCGGCGCGAAGTGCCAGCTGGTGCGCAGGTCGGCGGTGGTGTAGCCGGCCAGCGGGTGGCGGTTCGCCGCGTCGTCGTAGCTGCGTCCGGCCGCGTTGACGCTGGCGCCCACGCCGAACGCACCATAGCGCCGGTCCAGGTCCAGTCGCGCGGTGCGCCCGGGCCGGCGCGGCAGCCACTTGCCGTCGTTGGCGCCGCCGTCGTCGTTGCGCGGCTGCAGCCAGGTCAGGTAGCCCTGCAGCTGCCAGCCGGCGAGGGTCGCGCCGAGCTGGCCTTCCACGCCGCGGATGCGCGCCTTGCTGATGTTGGACGGGAAGTAGTTGGCGTCCAGCGCGATCAGCTGGTCGATGCGGGTCTGGTAGGCGTTCAGCGCCCAGTTCCACGCATCCTGCTGCTGGCTCAGGCCCAGTTCGGCGCTGCGCGATTGCTCCGGCTTCAGCTGCGGGTTGCCGCTGCCGTACGGGTAGTACAGGTCGTTGAAGGTCGGCGCATGGAACGCGCTGCCGTAGCTGGCCGACAGGCGCAGGCCATGATCGAAGTGGTAGCCCCACGCCGCGGCGCCGGTGTTGTGGTCGCCGAACTGGCCGTTGTGGTCGCGCCGCGCCGACAGCTGCACCTGGTGGCGGCCGAACGTGCCCTGGTACTGCACGTAGCCGCCGGTGTTGCTGCGGCGGCTGGCGAGGAAGCCGGTGTCGCTGTCGATGTGCTCGCCCTGCCAGTCGACACCCAGGGTCAGCAGCTGGTTGTCGGCCATGCTGAGGTCGTTCTGCCACGCCGCCTGGTTGCGCCGCGAGTAGATGTAGCCGACGAAGTCCCGGTTCTCGTAGTTGTCGTAGCGGTCCAGGTTCTGGCCCACGCTCAGCGTGGTCTTCCACGCCGGGAGCGGATTGAAGCTGAAGCTGCTGCCGGCAACCTGCTGCAGGGTGCGGCTGCGGTTCTGGTAGCTGCCGTCGAAATGGATCTCGCCGAGGCTGCGCAGCCAGGTGCCGGTGAGCTCGGCGCCATTGTCCCAGCGATAGCCGCCACTGGCGCTGAGGTTCTTGTTGCGGAAGGCGTCGCGGTCCGGCTCGTCGGTGAAGCAGCCGGCGAACGCTTCGGCCGCGCCGATGCGGCACGCGTTGATGCCACGGGTGTACTGGGCGCCGACGCCGAGGTTGTACCAGGCGTGCCCATCGCCGCCGGACAGTCCAGCCTGGCCGCGCAGCAGGCGGTTGCTGCCGGTGGTCACGCTGAACGAGGGTTGCAGGCCGCCGCCCGGCGTACCACGCCGGGTGAAGATCTGGATCACCCCGCCGATCGCGTCGGCGCCGTACAGGCTGGAACGCGGGCCGCGCACCACCTCGATGCGCTCGATCTGCTCCACCGGAATCTGCTCGAACGCCGCCAGCCCGGCGCTGACCGAGGCCACCCGCACGCCGTCGACCAGCAGCAGGGTGTGGGTGGAGTTGGTACCGCGCAGGAACAGCGAGGTCTGCTGGCCGTAGCCGCCGCTGTTGGCGAAGCTCAGCCCGGGCAGCCCGGCCAGCAGGTCAGGCACCGACAACGGCTGCAGCCGCTCGATGTCGGCGCGGGTGATCACCGTCACCGACGACAGCGCCTCGTCGGCGGTAATCGCGGTGCGCGTGGCGGTGACGATCACCGGCGCCAGCGCCGACGCCGCGTTCTGGTCGGCCGCGTGGGCGGCCAGCGTGCCGCCGAGCAGTGCCGCTGCCAGCAGGGTCTTCTTCATGTTCGTTCCTCTACGCCGTGCACCCGCGCACGGCTCATGGGTTCAATGAGCTGGCGGCAAGCGAGGGAGGAAGACGGAACGACGGGCAGGCGGCAACGACCGACACGTGGTTCGGCCTCGCCCACCGCGAGCCACCAGGAAGCGTTCGGGCCGGTCTCCGGGCTGGCGAGTGGCATGCGGTGACCTGCATGCCCCGAGCGGCGCCTTCCCGTGCCATGCACAGTGGCGTTCGCCGCCGGTGATCTCGCTTACCGTTGCGGGGGCAGCGCCGGCCTTGCAGTGTGTTCGCACACCACGCACCGGCTTCCCGTTTCATCCCTCCGGCCATGCGCCGTCGGGACACCTGAACGGCGCGACTCTAGCGCCGACCGGGGAGCACATGCAATCGGATCGCCGCGTTAACGGCTGGTCCGCCCTGCCGCACCCGATTGTTCCGGTGCCCATCTACAGCTTCGCGACGCACCGGCAAATAGCTGAAATCGAGAAACGATAACCGTAGATTCTTTCGGAAAAATAATAGCGAAACGTAACTTCTTGCTAATTGGCGATTAATCATAAAGATTTTGTTGACTGCAGTATTTACATCGCCTTATGTTCAGAAGGCAGGTCGCCCAAACGGCATGGCTACGGGCCTTGGCAGGTTTGGCTGGCCACTTGGCGGCAGTCGACGACATATGCCCGGCCTGCTGTTTTGGGATGAATCAATTGCGTTGCATCACCCGGCCCTCATGGGCCTTTCACTCTGGGGAAATCATTACCAATGAGCAGGCACAACAAAATACATAATCCGAGGTGGCGCCACACCGCTCTGGCCGTAGCCCTGAGCATGAGTCTCGGCGGCGTCGCCATGGCCCAGTCCACCACGGGCTCGATCTTCGGCCAAGCTCCGGCGGCCGCGGGCGAAACCGTCAGCGCCACCAACGCTTCGGGCCTGACGCGCGAGGTTGCTGTCGATAGCTCCGGGCGTTTCCAGATCAGCAACGTGCCGGTGGGTACCTATACGGTCTCGCTGAAGAAGGATGGCGCGGTCGTCGACTCGCGCAAGGTGTCCCTGGCGCCCGGCGCCGGCACGGCCGTCACCTTCAGCGCCGAAACCACCTCGCTGAGCGCGGTCACCGTCTCGGCCAATGCGCTGCCGGCCATCGACGTCTCCAGCGTGAGTTCCAGCACGGTCATCACCGCCGCCGACCTGCGCAAGCTGCCGGTCAGCCGCAACGCGGAGTCCATCGCCCTGCTGGCGCCAGGCACCACCAGTGGCAGCAACTTCTTCAACGGCCCGGGCGGGCACTCGCTGGTCTCGTTCGGCGGTTCGAGCGTGACTGAAAATGCGTACTACGTGAACGGCTACAACACCGGCGAGCCGTACAAGAACCTGGGCGGCTTCCAGCTGCCCTACGGCGCGATCGACCAGCAGGAAACGCTCACCGGCGGCTACAACGCCAAGTACGGCCGCTCCGACGGTGGCGTGATCAACCAGCTCGGCAGGCGCGGCACCAACGAGTGGCATTTCGGCGCCCAGGTGGCCTGGGAGCCGAGGTTCCTCGAAGGGACCCCGGTCAACAACTATTACGGCCACCCGACCGTCCCGGCGTCGACCAGCCAGGTCAACTACGCGCTGGAAAAACCGGCCCTGGCGGGCACGCTGCACCAGTACCGCAACGACAACAAGCAGTGGCAGACGATCTACTCTGCTTACGTCGGTGGCCCGCTGATTCAGGACAAGCTGTTCATGTTCCTGGCGGCCGAGACCTCCGAGACGCAGTCCAACAACGTGGAAATCGCGTCCAACCAGAAGGTGCAGTACAACAACGACAAGGACACCAAGTTCTACGGCAAGTTGGACTGGAATATCACCGACAGCAACATCCTCGAGCTGACCGCGCTGAACAACCGTTCCCGCAGCGGCGCAGGAGCCACCTACGCGTTCGATTACAACACGCTGAAGTCGGGTGCTTTCGTCGCCAACAACGACGTGACCAAGGACAACGCCCAGTTCTACCTTGGCCATTTCACCAGCTACATCACCGACGCGGCCACGCTGAGCATCCTGTACGGCAAGGCGAATTTCCAGAACCCGACGATCTATGGCAACACCAGCCCGCTGCCGTTCATTTCCCGCCCCTACAACCAGAACCCGGCCTACCTGCCGCCGGGCACGGGGCCGAACGGCATCACCAACAACCAGACCAACACCAGCTGGTCCGCGAGCAACGCAACCAACGGTACCCATGGTTTGCGCGTCGACTTCGATTACCGGCTGGGTGACCACGACCTTGCCGTCGGCATCGACAACATGACCTACAAGGCCCGCAACCAGGGCCCGAACCAGCAGAACCCGTTCAACCCGTCGATCAACTACTACTGGCGCTACCTCGCAGGCGGCGTCGTGCAGAAGCGCGAGATCGGCTGGCAGACCAGCATGACGATGACCCAGAAGGCCTACTACCTGCAGGACAGCTGGCAGGTGCTGCCGAACCTGCTGCTGGACATCGGCGTGCGCAATGACCACTTCACCAACTACAACGATGTGGGCAAGGCGTTCGTCGACGAGAAGAACCAGTGGGAACCGCGCATCGGCGCCAGCTGGGACGTGAACGGCGACTCCTCGTTCAAGATCTACGGCAACGCGGGGCGCTACTACCTTGCGCTGCCGGATAACGCGGCGGAACGCGCGGCAAACATCTCGACCTACCTCACCACCAACTACAGCTACACCGGTATCGACGCCAACGGCATCCCGACCGGCCTGGCGACGCTGGACGACCCGGCGACGACTTCGCCGGATGGCGAGAAGGGTCTGCCCAAGGACCCGCAGCAGGTCACCGCGCGCAACCTGAAGGCCGAGTACCTGGATGAGTTCATCGTCGGTTTCGACAAGAAGCTCAACGACAGCTGGACCTACGGCGCCAAGGCGATGTGGCGCGACCTGAAGACCGCCATCGACGACGAGTGCTCGCCGGGCCGGATCGGCAACAAGATGGTGGCCCAAGGCGTGGACCCGGCCGCATTGGGCGGCGCCTACTACGATTCACTGTACGGTGCCAGCTACTGCCGCCTGATCAACCCGGGCCTGACCAACGACATTCTGGTGAAGTCGAGCGACAGCACCCATCCCGACCTTCTCGTCACGATGAGCCAGAAGGATTGGGGTTACCAGCAGGGCGTGAAGCGCAAGACCGGCTCGCTGAACCTGTACCTGGAGCATCCGTTCGACGGCAAGTGGCAGGCGCGCGTGGACTACACCTACACCCGCGGCTTCGGCAACACCGAGGGCCAGGTGCGCTCCGACTTCGGCCAGGCCGACGTGTCCAAGACCGAAGACTGGGATTCCTGGCAGCTCATGGACGGCGCAAACGGCGAGCTCGCCAACGTCCGCAAGCACCAGTTGCGCATCCGCGGCGCCTACCAGATCACCCCGGAGTGGCTGGTGTCCGCGACGCTGCTGGCGCAGTCCGGCTATCCGAAGGAGTGCCTCGGTTACTACGGCGTGGGTGGTTCGGGCAAGGCCTACTATGGCCCGGGCAAGCCGGGCGATCCGTCCGGTTACAACAACTACGGCAGCGGCAACTATCACTGGTGCAATGGCGTGCGCTACCCGGCGGGTACCCTCGGCCATACGCCGTGGACCGAGCAGCTCAACCTCGGCATCCACTACGCGCCGGCGTTTGCCGACAACAAGCTCGGGATCAATCTGGACATCTTCAACGCGCTGGACCAGCAGAGGGCCGTGCAGACCGATCCGGCCGGCAACAGCTCGTACAACCGGACCACCAATACCCTCAACATCAACAACAGCTACGGCGACGGCATCTTCTTCCAGCCGCCGCGCACGGTTCGCCTGTCGGTAACCTACGACTACTGATCGTACGAGCTGATTCGCGTCTTGAAAGCCACCGGCTCCGGCCGGTGGCTTTTTCTTTGAGGTGGCCACGGCGGCGCGCGTCCACGACGATCCGGCGGGACCCGGCCAGCGCGGGCGCGACCTCGGCAAGGCACGTGGAACACCGCGGTGGAGCGCACGTTTTCCCGCCCCTGAAGTTACTATGCCCGAATGAATCCTCAGGACACCGGCACGGCGGAAAACCGCCTGCGCATGCTCGCCCGGCAGCACATCGACGGCCGACAATGGGGCGCTGCGCAGGCTGTCCTGGAGTCGCTTGCCCGACAGCTGCCGCACGACGCTGCGGTAATGGTCGAGCTGGCCGATGTCCTGTTCAGGCGCGGCCGGTTGCGTGAAGCGAGCGCACAGATGCTGCGGGTCGCGGCCCGGCTGCCACGGAATGGCCCGCTGATCGTCGGCGTGGCGAAACGCCTGATCGCCTTTGGCGAAGTTCCTGCCGCCCGCAGCTGCCTCGATCTCCTCGCCCGGGCCCCCGCCCCGCCCCCTGAGCTGCTGGTCGCGCAGGCACATCTGCGCTTCGGCCTCGGCGAGATCGCCGCGGCGAAGACGCTGATCGAGAAAGCCCTCGCGGCCGGCGCCGATGCGCCGGGCGAACTGCATCTGTACGCCATGCTGCTTCAGTTCAGCGGCGACATCGACCGCGCCAGCACCGTACTGGAAGGCTGCCTGGAGCGCTGGCCGCAATTCGGCGACGCGGTGATGGCGCTGGTGAACCTGCGCAGGCAGCGGCCGGAAAGCCATCCGCTGGGCCACGTGCAGGCGCAGCTGCGCCGCCTTCCCGCCGACGACCCGGATCCCGCCGCGCGGTTCGTCCGTGCCGAGTTCGAGTACGCGCAATTCAAGATACTGGACGATCTCCAGCGCTACGCAGAGGCGTGGCCCGCGCTGGCGCGGTGCAACGCCATCATGCACGAGCTCAATCCGTACGACGCCGACGCCGAGGCCGCCGTCACCGACGCGCTGATGAGCATGCCCACGCCGGACGACAGGTCCCAGGCGACGTCCGCGTCAGCGTTCGAGGGCCCCACGCCCATCTTCATCGTCGGCATGCCGCGCTCGGGCACGACCCTGCTCGATCGGATGCTGTCCCGCCATTCGCAGATCGCCTCCGCCGGCGAGATCATCGACTTCTGGCGCCAACTGCACTGGGTCACCGACGTGGCTCCGGCCGGGTCGCGCGAACTGCTGGAAGCCATCCGGCGCAGTGCGTATATCGATTACGCCGGGCTGGGCGCACGCTACCTGCGGCAGACGCAGTGGCGCGCCCAGGGGCGCACGTACTACATCGACAAGCTGCCCGCCAACTTCCGGATGGTCGCGTTCATCCGTCGGGCCTTGCCGCAGGCGCCGATCCTGCACCTGGTGCGCGATCCGATCGACACCTGCTTCTCCAACTTCAAGGCGATGTTCGGCAACGTCTCGCCGTACAGCTACGACCTGCCGGCGCTGGCCCATTACCACGGGCAATATGCGCGCCTGACCCGGCACTGGCATGCCCGGCTTCCGCACGCCATGCTCGACGTTCCCTACGCCGCCCTGGTGCGCGATCCCGGGAACACCTTGCGAGGCGTGCTCGAGCATTGCGGGCTGGCACTGGAGGAAGGCTGCCTGCAGCCGGAGCTCAATACCTCGCCGGTGGCCACGCCGAGCAGCGGCCAGGTGCGCGAGGCCATCCATACCCGCAGCCTCGACCAGTGGAAGAACTACGCCGCGCAACTGCAACCGCTGCGCCAGGCGCTGGACGAGTTTCCCGGCCAGGCGCAGCCATCGTGACGACGCCCGCCCGCACCGCCGACCGGCGCCACGGCGCGGAAGCGCTGCCGCCACCCCGCCAGGGCCGCCACTCCCGATGACCGCCGATGACATGTCCGCCGCGGAAAGCCGCCTCCGCCGCCGCGCCAGACAGTACCTGGACGCCGGCCTGACGGACGCCGCGCAGATCACCCTGGAGGCGCTGCTCGAGCGAGTGCCCGACGATGCCCCCGCCCGCATGGAACTGGCCAACGTACTGCTCGGGCGCGGCCAGTTGCAGGCGTCGACCCGCCAGCTCCTGCAGATCGCCCGGCTTCCCGCCGGCAACGTTCCCCTGCTCGTGCAGACGATACGGCGGCTGTACTTCCATGGCGAAGTCGTCGCCGCACGGAGCTGCCTCGACCGCCTCGAGCGGGCACCCGATCCGCCGGCCCCGCTGCTGGCCGAGCAGGCGCAATTGCGCTGGATGCTGGGCGAGATACCCGCGGCGATGGCCCTGATGGAGCGCGCAAGCGCAGCGGGGGTCGAAACACCCGATGCCTGCTACCTGCACGCGATGCTGTCGCAGTTCACCGGGAACATCGCCCAGGCCCGCGGCATGCTTGAAACGTGCTTGCGGCGATGGCCGGATTTCGGCGACGCGGCGGTGGCGCTGGCGAACGTGCGCAGGCAAACGCCGGAAGCCAACGACCTCGGGTTGTTGCGCGAGCGGCTTCGGCGGATGCCGCAAGACAGCAATGCCGCGGAAATCCTGGCCAGCCGCGCCGGATTCGAGTCGGCGCTTTTCAAGGAGCTGGACGACCTCGACTGCCCGGACGAGGCATGGCAGGCGCTGGCGCGCAGCAATGCCATCATGCACGCGCTGCACCCCTACGACGCGGCAGGCGAGACGGCCGTGACCGATGCGATCATCCACGCATCCGAGGCCCTCGCGGCGAAGCCCGCCAGGCCGGCCCCGCCCCCCGGCGACGCCACGCCGATCTTCATCGTCGGCCTGCCCCGATCCGGCACGACCCTGCTCGACCGCATGCTCTCCAGCCACTCGCAAGTGGTTTCGGCCGGCGAGATCAACGACTTCCGCCGACAGCTGCGCTGGATGACGGACGTTCCCCCGGGTGGCGTTCAAGGCATGCTGACCGCACAGCGGCGCAGCGTGGGCATCGACTTCGCGGAACTGGGCGCCCGCTACCTGCAGCAGACGCAATGGCGTGCGCAGGGGCGCCGGTTCTACATCGACAAGTTGCCGATCAACGTCCGCATGGTGCATCTCATAAGCCGCGCGCTGCCGCATGCGCCGATCCTGCACATGGTCCGCGAACCGATGGGCGTGTGCTTCTCCAACTTCAAGGCCATGCTCGGCCCCGCCTCCGCCTACAGCTACGACATGCAGACGCTGGCCCACTACCACGGACAGTACGTGCGACTGACCAATCACTGGCACACGCGCATGCCCGGGGCGATGCTCGACGTTCCCTACGCGTCGCTGGTGAGCGAGCCGGCAGCGACCCTGCGCCGGGTGCTGGAGCACTGCGGACTGGCGGTCGAAGAGGGCTGCCTGCATCCCGAACGCAACATGGCCCCGGTGGCTACGCCGAGCAGCGCCCAGGTGCGCGAACCGATCCATCAGCGCACCCTCGGCGAGTGGCAGCGTTATGCAGGACCGCTGGAACCCTTGCGACTCGCGCTCGAGCGAGCGCCGCGTCAGATCCATGGCCTTGCGTGAGCCCGCCTTGTACGCAGGTGGCAGGCATGCCCGGCACCGCCGGCCCTGGCGGGTTTCCATGGGGCGAGGCAGCATCGTCCAGGCTGCCGCCCGACGGGCCATGCCTTGCTGCATTGGTCGAGCCAAGACATGCGCGAATACCCGCTCCCCATCCCCATCGTGGACATCCCGATGACAGCTGACCGTCTTCGCCGCCAGGCCCAGCAAGCCATGGATGCCGGGCAATGGGATGCGGCGCAGGCCGCACTCGAGTCGCTCGCGCAGCACCAGCCGCACGACGTGTCCATCCACATGGCACTGGCCGACGTGATTCTCCGTCGGGGCAGGATGCGTGCCGCAACCCGGCATCTGCTGCAGGCCATCCCGTTGCTGCCAAACGACGCCAGCCTGATCGCGCAACTGGCATGGCGTCTGTCCACGAACGGCGAGATCCAGGGTGCGCGCGCCTGTCTCGCGCACCTGGCACGCGCGCCAAACCCGCCGGCGGAAGTGCTCAGCGAGCAGGCCCACCTGCGCTGGGCACTCGGCGAGATCCCGGTGGCGCGGGCGCTGATGGATCGGGCCGTGGCCCTTGGCGTCGACACCAGCAGCGAGTATTACCTGGATGCCATGCTGTACCAGTTCCTGGGCAGGCTTGCCGAAGCCGAGGCGGTGCTGCTGGCCTGTCTGCGACGCTGGCCGCGCTACGGCGATGCCGCGGTGATCCTGGCGAACCTGCGCCGGCAGACACCGGAAGCCAACCATCTGGAGCTTTTCCGGGAATCGCTCGGACGAATCTCCGCAGCAAGCACCGATGCGCGCGACAAGTTCGCCCGCGCCGAGTTCGAATCCGCGATCTTCAAGGTGCACGACGACTGCGGGCGCCACGACGAGGCGTGGTCGGCACTGGCACGCAGCAATGCCCTCATGCACGACATCAACCCCTACGATGCGCAGGCCGAAGCGGCACTGACCGACGCACTGGTCGGCATTCCGGAGCCCCTCGCGGCGGCAGTAACCGACGCCGCGGCGGAGTTTGCCGGCCCCATGCCGATCTTCATCGTCGGCATGCCCCGATCGGGATCGACCCTGCTGGACCAGATGCTGTCCAGTCATTCGCAGGTGATTTCCGCCGGGGAGATCCCGGACTTCCAGCACCAGCTTCACTGGATGGCCGATGTTGCGCCACGAAGCGCGCAAGGCATGCAGAAGGCCATCGAGCGCAGCGCGGGGATGGATTTTGCGGAACTCGGCGCGCGCTACCTGCAGCAGACCCAATGGCGTGCCCACGGGCATCGCTTCTACATCGACAAGTTGCCGATCAACGTGCGGATGGTGCCGTTCATACGCCGGGCGCTGCCCCGTGCGCCCATCCTGCACCTGGCGCGTGAGCCGATGGACGTGTGCTATTCCAACCTGAAGGTCATGTTCGGCAAGGCTTCGCCCTACTGCTACGACCAGCAGGCGCTCGCCCATTACTACGGCCAGTATGTACGCCTGACGAACCACTGGCGGGCCAGCATGTCCGGGGCCATGCTCGAGGTTTCCTATGCCGCCCTGGTGAACGAGCCCGAGGCGACCATGCGCCGCGTGCTGCACCATTGCGGGCTGGCGATGGAAGAAGCCTGCCTGCATCCCGAGCGCAACCCGGCCCCGGTGGCCACGCCAAGCAGCGTGCAGGTGCGCGAGCCGGTGCATTCCCGCAACCTGGGCCAGTGGCGCCGCTACGCCAAACAACTCGAACCGCTGCGGCTGGCCCTCGCCGAACAGGGGGTTGGCGTGGGTTGAGCGCGCTCGCGCATGGCGAGGCAATCATCGTTCCGGCACGCGCGAACGCTCCGGCCTCACTCTCCCACGCCGCCAACCCAGCGCCACCGCACGCGGTAGTCGTCATCCAGCGCCACCAGGTCGGCGCGGCAGCCCACCGCAATGCGGCCATGGCTCTCAGCCAGGCCGAGAAACTCGGCCGGGTAGCTGCTGGCCATGCGCACGGCCTCGTCCAGCGGCAGGCCGAGCATTTCCACGCCGTTGCGCACGGCGCTGGCCATGTCCAGCGCGGAGCCGGCCAGCACGCCTTGCGCGGTCTGGCAGATGCCGTCTTTCACGATGATCGTTTCGCCATTCAGCACGTAGTCGGGACGATCCGCACCGACCGGCGGCATCGCGTCGGTGACCAGCAGCAGCTTGCCGCGCGGCTTGGCGGCGAGCGCCACGCGCAGGCTGGCCGGGTGCACGTGGTGGCCGTCGACGATGATGCCGCACCAGCTGTCGGCATCCTCCAGCGCGGCGCCGACCACGCCGGGCTCGCGGCTGCCGAACGGGGTCATCGCGTTGAACAGGTGGGTGAAGCCGCGCACGCCGGCCGCGAGTGCGGCACGGGTGGTGGCGTAGTCGGCTGCGGTATGTCCGGCGCAGACGATCACCCCGGCGTCAACCAGCGCACCGATGCTGGCCGTCGGCACCTGGTCCGGCGCCAGCGTGAGCAGACGCACGCCGCGGTGCGGTGCGCACAGCAGCGCCAACTCGTCGCGGTTCGGCGCGTGGAAGTACTTTGCGTCGTGCACGCCCTTGCGCGCCGGCGCCAGGTAGGGGCCTTCCAGATGGATGCCGAGCACGCCCGGCACGCCTTCGGCCAGCGCCTGCTCCACCGCGGCCAGCGCTGCGCGCATCACCTCCACGCGGTCGCTGATCAGGGTCGGCAGGAAGCCGGTGGTGCCGAAGCGCCGATGCGCGGCGCCGATCCGGCGCAATGTTTCCACCGTGGGCGCCTCGTTGAACAGCACGCCACCGCCGCCATTGACCTGCACGTCGATGAAGCCGGGCACCAGCATCGCGCCGCCAAGATCGTGCTGTTGCGCATCACGCACGCGCGGATCGGATGGCGGCAGCAGGTCGGCGATGCGCTCGCCCTCCAGCAGCACGACGAGGTCGTCGCGCCAGCCGTCGGGGGTGAGTACGCGGGCATTGGCAAGCGATTGGATCATGGCGAATACTCACAGGCCGGCGTGTAGGCGCGCACCTTGTGCGCGCTGCTTTTGTGCAACGTAACGAAGAGCACCGCGCACAGGGTGCGCTCCTGCATGGTCAGACCGTCTCGGTGACCTTGTTGAGATGCGGCGGCACATCGGGGTTGAAGCCACGGCGCAGCGCCAGTGCGCTGGCGGCGCGGTAGAAACTCTGGATGACCAGCAGCGGCGTGCACAGCGCCGGCAGGCCGCCGGCCACCGCCAGCGTGCCGGCACCGTGCACGCCGGGCGCGGCCACGAACACCTGCGCGCCGCGGCCGCGGAACTCGCGCGCCACCGCCAGCGTGCTGTCCAGCGTGTCGTCGTCCTGGGCGAAGCACAGCACCGGGAAGTCGGGGCCGACCAGCGCCATCGGGCCATGCCTCACCTCGGCCGCGCTGAACGCCTCGGCGTGCAGGCCGCAGGTTTCCTTGAACTTCAGCGCCGCCTCCAGCGCGATGCCGAGGCCGTAGCCGCGACCGACCACGAACAGGTTGTGCGCAGCGGCCAGGCCGTCGACCAGCGCCGACCAGTCGGCGTCCCAGCCGGCGCGCAGCGCATCCGGCAAGGCGCGCAGTGCGGCGCCCAGTTCCCCGTCGCCGCGCCAGCGCGCACACAGGTGCAGCACCGCGGCCAGCGCGGCAAGATAGCTCTTGGTCGCCGCCACGCTGCGCTCCGGCCCGGCGTGCAGCGGGATCACCGTGTCGGCCAGCGCCGCCAGCGGCGAATCCTCCACGTTCACCAGCGCCACCACGCGCGCGCCGGCGAGCTTCGCCGCCTGCGCGTTGCGCAGCAGGTCGGGGCTCTTGCCCGACTGCGAGATCGCGATGAACAGTGCGCCCTGCCACTGCTGCTCGGCCGCGTAGACCGAGGTGACCGACGGCGACGCCGACGCGGTGACGATGCCGAGCTGGGTCTCGAACACGTACTTCGCATACGCCGCGGCATGGTCGGAGCTGCCGCGTGCACAGGTAACGATGAAACGCGGCGGCTGCGCACGCAGCGACTGCGCCAGCGCGCCGACCACCGCCTCGTTGGCGGCGAACTGGCGCGCGACCACATCGGCCGACTCGTGCGCCTCCTGATACATCAGGGTGTCGCGGGCGTCCATGGCGTTCCTTCAATCGGTCTGCAGTTCGGCGACGAAGTCGTAGATGTCGCCGCGGTACCAGGAGCAGGTGAACTCGACCACGCGGCCGTCGTCGAGGAAGCTGCGCCGCTCGATGTTCAGCCCGGCACTGCCCACGCTGACGTGCAGCAGCCGCGCCTGCTGCGCGTTCAGCGACACCGCACGCAGCCGCTGCAGCGCGCGACGCGGGCGGGCGTTGAGTTTTTCCAGTGCCTCGTACAGCGAATCGCGCACCAGGTGCGGGTCCGGCAACACGCTGGCCGGCACCACGCTGCGCTCGATCGCCAGCGGCTCGTCCTGGCCGTAACGCACGCGGTGCAGGCGCACCACCAGCGAGCCGGGCGACAGGTTCAGCGCCATCGATTCTTCCGGTGTCACCTCGCCGATGCCGCGCTCGAAGAACTCCGAACGCGGCGACAGCCCGCGCTCGCGCAGATCCTCGGTGAAGCTGGTCAGCCGCGACATCGGCTTGACGATGCGCTCGGCGATGAAGGTGCCGGCGCCGTGGCGCTGGGTCAGCAGGCCCTCCTCGACCAGGCCGGCGATCGCCTTGCGCACGGTCACCCGCGACAGCTTCAACGTCTGCGACAGGTCGCGCTCGCTGGGCAGCGCCTGGCCCGGCTCGATGTCGCGGTGCCCGATGATGTTGCGGATCGCCTGGCGCAGCCGCAGGTAGGCCAGCGGCTGGTGCGTGGCCGGGTCGTGGCAGATCCGGCGGTATTCATGGGCGAGGGCGGCTTCCATGTCGCGAACGATACCAATAGCGAACCACTGGCTGCAAGCCCGTATCACGCCCACCCTCATCGCATGAATTCGTATGCAGACCCGTGGTCGATCTGGTATTTCACTGGTACCATCGACGGAAATCCGGGCGATCGCGCCGCCAGGCCTTCCGCCCGCCATCCGGCATCGAGTCGAGGTGACCCGCGTGACTGCTTCCCCCCAATCGGTCGAACCGTTCGACCTGGTGATCTTCGGCGGCACCGGCGACCTCGCCGTACGCAAGCTGCTGCCGGCCTTGTTCCACCGCTTCCTCGACGGCCAGATCCCGGCCAGCAGCCGCATCGTCGGCATCGCCCGCGAAGCGCTGGACGACGCCGGCTACCGCGCGCAGCTGCGCGAGGCGCTGATCGGGGTGTGCGCGGCGGCGCAGCTCGACGTGTTCCTGCAGCAGGTGTTCTACCGTCCGCTGGACGCGCGCAAGGACGAGGGCTGGAACGACTTCACCGCGTTCATCGGCGCCCAGCCCGAGCACGTGCGCGTGTTCTACCTGTCCACCTCGCCGGAACTGTTCGTCGACATCTGCACCCGGCTGGGCCAGCACGGGCTCAACCAGGGCGCCTCGCGCGTGGTGCTGGAAAAACCGATCGGTCGCGACCTGGCCAGCGCGAACCAGATCAACGACGCGGTCGGCAAGGTGTTCAGCGAATCGCAGACCTTCCGCATCGACCACTACCTCGGCAAGGAGACCGTGCAGAACCTCCTGGTGCTGCGCTTCGGCAACGCGCTGTTCGAGCCGCTGTGGAACGCCGGGCACATCGACCACGTGCAGATCACCGTGGCCGAAACCCTCGGCGTCGGCCATCGCGGCGCCTACTACGACCGCGCCGGCGCGCTGCGCGACATGGTGCAGAACCACATGCTGCAGCTGTTGTGCATGGTGGCGATGGAGCCGCCATCCTCGCTGGCGCCGGACGCGGTGCGCGACGAGAAGCTGAAGGTGCTGCATTCGCTGAAGACCATCGACGACAGCAACGCCGCCCAGCTCACCGTGCGCGGCCAGTACCGCGCCGGCGTGGCCGAGGGCGCTGGCGTGCCGGGCTACCCGGAGGAACTGGGCAACAGCAAGTCGAACACCGAGACCTTCGTCGCCCTGAAGGCGGAGATCGCCAACTGGCGCTGGGCCGGCGTGCCGTTCTACCTGCGCACCGGCAAGCGGCTGCCGAGCCGGGTGTCGGAGATCGCGGTGACCTTCAAGCCGGTGCCGCACTCGATCTTCAACCCCGACGCCGGCACCTTGTCGCAGAACCGGCTGGTGCTGCGGCTGCAGCCGGACGAGGGGGTGAAGCTGTGGCTGACCATCAAGCATCCCGGCCCCGGCGGCCTGCGCCTGCGCCACGTGCCGCTCGACATGAGCTTCGCCCAGGCGTTCGGCGTGCAGCAGCCCGACGCGTACGAGCGCCTGCTGCTGGACGTGGTGCGCGGCAACCCCACCTTGTTCATGCGCCGCGACGAAGTGGAGGCGGCGTGGCGCTGGGCCGGCCCGATCCTCGCCGCCTGGGCCGACAGCGGCGAGCCGCCGCGGCCGTACGCCGCCGGCAGCTGGGGCCCGAGCGCCGCGGTGGCGCTGATCGAGCGCGACGGCCGCACCTGGAACGAAGACAGTGAATGATCCGGTTCACCTGCCGCTGCACCGGCCCGCGGCAGACTGGCAGTCCCTTCCCCACGCTACGCCCGGCCACGCCCGCGTGCCCGTCGCGACCGCCGCCATGACTACTCACCTGAACGTCACCACGCACAGTTTCACCGATTGCCGCGCGCAGGCCACGGCGCTGGCCGAGCGCGTCGCCGAACGCCTGCGCCGCGGGCTGGCCGAACGCGGCCACGCCGTGCTGGCGGTTTCCGGCGGCAGCACGC
The DNA here is from genome assembly GCF_000473345.1 of Rhodanobacter sp. OR87. Lineage (NCBI taxonomy): Bacteria > Pseudomonadati > Pseudomonadota > Gammaproteobacteria > Lysobacterales > Rhodanobacteraceae > Rhodanobacter > Rhodanobacter sp. OR87. The sequence continues at coordinate 15,643 of NZ_AXBJ01000022.1, read as the reverse complement.
CGAAGGATTTCTTCGAGCGCCTGTCGCATGAGCAGCTCGACTGGGCCCGGGTGCAGGTGACCCTGGTCGACGAGCGCTGGGTCGCGGACACCGACGAGCGTTCGAACGCGCGGCTGGTGAAATCGCGGCTGCTGCTGCATGCCGCCGCCGCGGCGCGCTTCGTGCCGCTGTACACCGGCGACGCCAGCCCCGAGGCTGGCCTGGCTGCCGCCAACGCGCGCATCGAGGCGTTGCCGTTGCCGTTCGACGCGGTGGTGCTGGGCATGGGCGAGGACGGCCACACCGCCTCGTTCTTCCCCGGCGGCGACCACCTGGCCGAGGCGCTGGACCTGGACGGCACGGCGCGCGTGCTGCCGATGCACGCGCCCGGCGCCGGCGAGCCGCGCATCACGCTGACCCTGCCGACCCTGCTGCAAACGCGCGCGTTGTACCTGCTGGTGGCCGGCGAGAAGAAGCGCGACCTGCTCGCCGACGCGCGGCTCGGCCTCGGCGCCGCACGGGACTACCCGGTGCGCGCGGTACTGGCCCAGCCGCGCGTGCCGGTGGCGGTGTACTGGTGTCCGTGACCACCACCAACGGCATCGCCCGCAGGAGCACGCCCTGTGCGCGAACGGCAGGCGATGCCCGCCCGGGGAACCGCCAACCAGAGCATCGCGCACGACCGCAGGAAGTCCCTTGCGGACAGCGTGCGCTCCTACAGACAAGGTAAGAAATCATGACCACGCTGCACCCCGTCGTCGCCGAAGTCACCGAACGCCTGCGCGAGCGCAGCCGCGACACGCGCGCGGCCTACCTCCGGCGGATCGACGCGGTCGACCGCAGCGGGCCGCAGCGCGAGCACCTGTCCTGCGGCAACCTGGCGCACGGCTTCGCCGCCTGCGGCAGCGAGGACAAGGCCGCGCTGCGCAGCGGCCGGCGCGCCAACCTGGCCATCGTCACCGCCTACAACGACATGCTGTCGGCGCACCAGCCGTACGAGCGCTATCCCGCGCTGATCCGCCAGGTCGCGCGCGACGCCGGCTTCACTGCGCAGGTCGCCGGCGGCGTGCCGGCGATGTGCGACGGCATCACCCAGGGTCGCCCCGGCATGCAGCTGTCGCTGTTCTCGCGCGACGTGGTGGCGCTGGCCACCGCGGTGGCGCTGTCGCACGACATGTTCGACGGCGCGCTGTTCCTCGGCATCTGCGACAAGATCGTGCCGGGCCTCTTGATCGGCGCGCTGAGCTTCGGCCACCTGGCGGGCGCGTTCGTGCCGTCGGGGCCGATGCCCAGCGGCATCCCGAACGAGCAGAAGTCGAAGGTGCGCCAGGCGTTCGCCGACGGCAAGGCGAGCAAGGCCGAGCTGCTGGAAGCGGAGGCGGCCTCGTACCACGCACCCGGCACCTGCACCTTCTACGGCACCGCCAACTCCAACCAGATGCTGATGGAGATCATGGGCCTGCACCTGCCCGGCGCCAGCTTCACCGCGCCGGACACCCCGCTGCGCGACGCGCTCACCGCCGAGGTGGTGCGCCGCGTCGCCGCCCGCAGCGCGCTGGGCGACGCGTCCCTGCCGCTCGGCCACATCATCGACGAGCGCGCGATCATCAACGGCGTGATCGGCCTGCACGCCACCGGCGGTTCCACCAACCACCTGCTGCACCTGGTGGCGATCGCGCACGCGGCCGGCATCCAGTTGCGCTGGGACGACTTCGACGCGCTGTCCGGCGTGATCCCGTTGCTGGCGCGCGTGTACCCGAACGGCTACGCCGACGTGAACCAGTTCCACGAGGCCGGCGGCATGGCCTTCCTGATCGACCAGCTGCTCGGCGCCGGCCTGCTGCACGCCGACGTGCAGACCATCTTCGGCACCGGCCTGGACGGCTATGCGCAGGTGCCGGCGCTCGACGCGGGCGGTGCGCTGCACTGGCAGCCGGTGGCGAAGCAGAGCGGCAACCGCGGCGTGCTGCGCGGCGTCGACGAACCGTTCCGCCCCGACGGCGGCCTGCGCATGCTCGACGGCAATCTCGGCCGCGCGGTGATCAAGGTCTCCTCGGTGCCGGACGACCGCCTGCTGATCGAGGCGCCGGCGATCGTGTTCGACGATCAGGACGAGGTCGCCGGCGCGTTCAAGCGCGGCGAACTCAACCGCGACTTCGTGGCGGTGGTGCGCTTCCAGGGCCCGCGCGCGAACGGCATGCCTGAACTGCACAAGCTCACCCCCACGCTGGCGCTGCTGCAGGACCGCGGCCACCGCATCGCCCTGCTCACCGACGGCCGCATGTCCGGCGCCTCCGGCCGCGTGCCGGCGGCGATCCATGTGACCCCGGAGGCGGTGGCCGGCGGCAACCTCGCCAAGATCCGCGACGGCGACATGATCCGGCTGGACGCGGCGAACGGACGTCTGGACGTCCTGATGGAAGCGCACGAACTGGATGCCCGCCTGCCGCACGTCGCCGACCTGTCCGGCGAGCACAGCGGCATGGGCCGCGAACTGTTCGGCCTGTTCCGCCAGGCCGCCGCCAACGCCGACCTCGGCGCCGGCGTGCTGTAGCCCTGCTCCCTCCCCTGCCTTGCAGGGGAGGGTTGGGGTGGGGTTCGCTCTTGATCTTCACTTCCACGCCAGCCTGAGCAACCCCCTCCCAACCTCCCCCTGCGCTGCAGGGGGAGGGGCCAAACCCCAGGAGCCAGACGTGAGTTCGATCGAACACAAGCAGCAGCAAGTCGAAACCCTCATGCGGCTGGCGCCGGTGATCCCGGTGGTGATCATCGACGACGCGAAGGCCGCGGTGCCGATGGCGCGTGCGCTGGTCGCCGGCGGCATCCCGACTATCGAGGTCACCCTGCGCACGCCGGCGGCGCTGGAGGCGATCCGCGCGATCGCCGCCGAAGTGGAAGGCGCCGTGGTCGGCTGTGGCACCGCGCTGAGCGCGCGCGACTTGCAGGCGGCGCGGCAGGCCGGCGCCCGCTTCGCCGTCTCGCCCGGCACCTCGCCGCGCCTGCTCGACGCCGCCGACGACAGCGAACTGCCGCTGCTGCCCGGCGTGGCCACCGCCAGCGAGGCGATGGCCCTGCTCGAACGCGGCTATCGCCACCTGAAGTTCTTCCCCGCCGTGCCGGCCGGCGGCCACAAGCTGCTCGGCGCCTGGGCCAGCCCGCTGCCGCAGATCCGCTTCTGCCCCACCGGCGGCATCGGCCTGAGCAGCGCGCCGGATTTCCTCGCCCTGCCGAACGTGCTGTGCGTGGGCGGCTCCTGGCTCACTCCCGCCGACCGGCTCGCCGCCGGCGACTGGGCCGGCATCGAGCGACTGGCGCGCGAGGCAGCCGGCTTGCGCCGGGCGGACTGACGCGGCCTGCGCCGCCCGGCCACGCGATACCGGATAAGGTTCCCGCTTGCACGCACTCGTCGCCATCGGCGCGAGCCCTCACCGGTAAGGACGGAAGCACGTGAATATCGGACCGCTGGCACTCTCGTCGGCGCTGCTGGCACTGCTGTTCGGCGTCGTCGCCGCACTCGCCGTGGCCGGCTTCCTGGCCCGGCGCGGTTACGCCGACGCCGGCAATGCGTTGTATCTGGCACTCGGCGTCGGTCTGCTGACCGCGCGCATCGCCTACGTCGCCGGCTGGTGGCCGCAGTACGTGCAGCAGCCGCTGAGCATGCTGAACATCCGCGACCAGGGCTTCGACCCGATCGCCGGCGCGCTCGGGCTGCTGGCGGCAGCGATGCTGATCGGCTGGCGCCGGCCGCCGCTGCGCCGGCCGCTGGCCGCCGGCGTGGCGGTCGGCATCGCGGCCTGGGCCTTCGCCGGACTGCTCGCGTACAAGCTGACCGCGGCCAGCCATCCCGGTTTGCCGGCCCTGGCGCTGCGCGACCTGGACGGCCGCGAGGTATCACTGCAAACGCTGCGCGGCCAGCCCAGCGTGATCAACCTGTGGGCCACCTGGTGCGGCCCGTGCCGGCGCGAGATGCCGGTGCTGGCCGAGGCGCAGCGGACGACGCCGCAGGTGCGCTTCGTGTTCGCCGACCAGGGCGAATCGGCGGCCGCGGTGAAGCAGTTCATGCGGGTGCAGCGCCTCGTGCTGGACGGCGTGCTGATCGACGGCAACCTGGACCTGTCGAACCACTACAACGCCCGCGGCTACCCGACCACCTTGTTCCTCGACGCCGACGGCCGCCTGCGCGACATGCACATCGGCGAACTGTCGCGTGCCACGCTGGCCGAGCGACTGCAGCGGATCACCCCGCCCGCCGCCGCACCACGCTGATCACATCGCCATGGGCGGCGGCGCAGGGCGGGCGCTGCCCGCCCTGCCCAACCGCACGGGTCAGGCCGATTGTTCGGTCTCCAGCCGCGCCATCACCGCGTCGGTGACGCGGGCGCAGCGCTGGCCCATGAACGGGAACGCCCCACTCATGGTCTCGGCCAAAGTGCCCTGCAGCGACGTGCGCAGCAGCCGGCGCGCGCGGTGCAGGCGGGTCTTCACCGTCTCCGGCTTGATCGCCAGCAGGCTGGCGGTTTCCTCCACCGAGCATTCCTCCACCTCGCGCATCATGTAGACGGTGCGGAACGCCTCCGGCAGCTTGTCGATGGCGTGTTCGAGCAGGTGGCGGATCTGCGTGCGCGCAGCCGACACCGCCGGATCCTCGCTGCCGAACTTCGAGGGGAACTGGATGATCTGGTGGGTATCCTCCACCGCCGCGTCGACCTGCTCCAGGCCGACCATGGTGTGGCGCTTGCGCAACCGGCCGCGCGCCTCGTTCAGCACGATGCTGGTCAGCCAGGTCAGCAGGGTCGAGTCGCCACGGAACGAATCCAGCTTGTGGTAGGCACGCATATACGATTCCTGCAGCACGTCTTCCGCTTCCGCATCCTCGCCAAGCACGGCGCGCGCCACGCGGAACAACCGCTGGTTGCAGCGCTGCATGATGTGGCGGAACGCCTCGCGATGGCCGGCGCGAACCTGCGCCACCAGCGCGTGGTCGTCCAGCGCGGCGTAATCGACGGATGCAACATGGGCATGGGCTGACATGGCTTTCTCCTTTTACACCTGATCCGATGCAGCGGGGTGGCCCGAGGTTCCCGGGTCAGCCGGCCAGCGTGGCCAGGATCTCGCCGCGCCGCGGTTCCTGCGCGAATTCGCCGACCAGGCGCCGGGTCTGCATCGACACCCCGTGCAAACGGACCCCGCGGGAAGACAGGCATTCGTGGCTGGCCTCGACCACCACCGCCACGCCGCGCGGATGCAGCACCTGCGCCAGGGTATCGGCGATCTCCACGGTCAGCCGCTCCTGGATCTGCAGGCGCCGGCCGAACGCCTCGACCAGCCGCGCCAGCTTGGAGATGCCGACCACGCGCCGATCCGGCAGGTAGGCGATGTGCACCACGCCGCGGATCGCCGCCAGGTGGTGCTCGCAGGTGGACTGCAGCGGGATGTCGCGCAGCAGCACCAGTTCGTCGTAGCCGCCGACCTCGCTGAAGGTACGGCTGAGCAGGCCGGCCGGATCTTGCCGGTAGCCGGCGAACCATTCCTCGTAGGCGCGCACCACCCGCGCCGGGGTGGCCAGCAGGCCCTCGCGCGCGGGCTCGTCGCCGGCCCAGCGGATCAGCGTGCGCACGGCGGCTTCCGCCTCGGCACGGGTGGGGCGGGGGGTTTCCGCGACCGGCATCGGCGCGGCGGTGGAAGCGATGGATTGATCGAGTTCGAGCATGGGAGAGGTTTCGCTGGGGTGACAGCCGATCCGACGCAGGCGCCGCGGCCGAGGTTCCCGCTGCACTCCGCGCACCCGCCGGAACCTGTGCGCCGCTGCTGCATCTCATGGGCACCGGCAAGCTTCGCTCGCCCTTCATCCATCCCAAGGAGACACCGCTCATGAACAAATCCCTGTTCGCCCTCGTCGTCGCGCTCGGCCTCGGCTCGCTCGCCAGCGTGCACGCCGCCACCCCGGCGCCGGCCATCAACGACGCGCAGATCGCCCACATCGCCTACACCGCCGGCGCGATCGACGTCACCGCCGCCAAGCAGGCGCTGAGCAAGTCGCACAACCAGGCGGTGCGTCAGTTCGCCGAGGAAATGGCGCGCGACCACGCCGCCGTGAACGACCAGGCGCTGGCACTGGCCAAGAAGCTCGGCGTCACGCCGGCCGACAACGGCACCAGCCAGTCACTGGCCAAGGGCGCCGCCGCCGAGCAGACCAAGCTGGCCGCGCTGAGCGGCGCGGCCTATGACAAGGCCTATGCCGAGAACGAAGTGGCGTTCCACAAGGCCGTGCTGGCCGCGCTCGACGGCACGCTGATCCCGTCCACGCAGAACGCCGAGCTGAAGTCGCTGCTGGAAACCGGCTCGAAGCTGTTCCACGAGCACGAGATGCACGCCGAGCACCTGGCTGCCAGCCTGAAGTAAGGAGCACGTCATGTTCCGCAGCACGCTTCTGTTCCTCGGCCTGCTGAGCCTGGGCGTGGCCGCCGCGCCGGCGTTCGCGGCCGCCCCGGCCACGGCACAGGCAAAGACGGTGCACGTGATCGTGCTCGACAAGATGATGTTCGGCCCGATGCCCACCGGCGTGCGCGCCGGTGACGTCATCGAATGGGTCAATCACGACATCTTCGAACATAGCGCCACCGCGCGCGACGGCAGCTTCGACATCGACCTGAAACCGGGCGCCACCGTGCGCACCACGGCCAAGGCCGGTTCGTTCGCGTTCTTCTGCAAGTTCCACCCCGGCATGACCGGCACCCTGGTCGCCAAGTAACCCGGCAGCAGCACTCGCTCCCCCGAGCTTGCAAGGCCGTCCTACCGCGATCTTGCAGTGCTGCCGGTCCCCCGGTCGCAACGGGATCCGCGCGATCCCGTTGCGACCGTTTTTCCGGGCTTACTCGCCCGGCGGCACCCGGGTCAACTCCACCCCGTCCACCGTCATCTTCCACGCGCTGCCGTCTTGGTGCGGCGGCATCGAGACCACGAAGGTGGTCCTGACCGGGCCGATACCCACCACGAAGTTGTCGCCCTCGAACGCCTGCAACGGGCCGTTGACGGACTTGCTTGCGTTGCCATCCACCCGCCGGTAGTTCACGTTGCCGCCGGTGGTGATCAGCAGCGACATCGTCGTCGACCGCCACTGCCCGGCATACGCCAGCTTCTCCGGCGGCAACGGCTTGGCGCAAGCGGCCAGCAGCAGGCCGCACGCCACGAGTATCCACAGCAACTTGCGCATGTTTCCCCCTCGGCAGAGACCTCGTCCCGGCATGCCGCCGAACGCTCAGGCCACGTGCTGCCAGCCGAAGTACTTTCGGCTGGCAGGGTTCAACCGGTCAAGAGCCCCACGCGTGTCGCCGCGGGCGCGCCCCCATGCCGAGTGGCGCCCCGCCACGCGCTGCCGCCTACTTCACCGGCTTCACGTACGTCCCGAACAGCTCGTCGATGCGCCGGTACTCGTCGTACCACGAATCGGCGTGCACGAAGCCGTGGCGTTCCAGCGGGTACAGCGAGATCCAGAAGTTCTTCTTGTGCAGCTCGATGAAGCGCTGGTACAGGCGGATCGAGTCCTCGGCCAGCACGTTGTCGTCGATCAGGCCGTGTTCGATCAGCAGCGGATCCTGCAACTGGTCGGCGTATTCGATCGGCGAGCTGGCCTTGAACGCGTCGGGATCGAGCTGCGGATCGTTGAGGATGTTGGCGGTGTACTCGTGGTTGTACAGTGTCCAGTCGCTGACCGGGCGCAGCGCGGCGCCGGCGGCGAACTCGCCCGGCGCGCGCAGCAGCGCCATCTCGGTCATGAAGCCGCCGTAGCTGCCGCCGTAGATGCCCACGCGGCGCGGATCGACGTGATGGTTCTTGACCAGCCACGCCTTGCCGTCGAGCAGGTCTTCCAGTTCCGGGTGGCCCATCTGGCGGTAGATCGCGGTGCGCCAGGCGCGGCCGTAGCCTTCGGAGGCGCGGTAGTCCATGTCCAGCACCACATAACCTTGGCTCACCAGCAGGTTGTGGAACATCTGCTCGCGGAAATAGTGCGACCACGACAACGTGACGTTCTGCAGGTAGCCGGCACCGTGCACGAAGATCACCGCCGGCTTCGGCGACGCACCCTCGTCGGCCGGGCCGTAGTACTTCGCCCAGATGCCGCCCGCGCCGTGCGAGGACGGCACCTCGACGATCTTCGGCGCGATCCAGTCGTGCGCGCTGAACGCCGCCTTCATGGTGCTGGTCAGCTCGCGCGGCGTGCCGCCGGCGGACGGCTGGACGGCCAATTGCGGCAGCACGTAGGGCGCGGAATGCAGCACGGCGAGCTGCGTGCCGTCGGGTGACAGCGCGAAGTCGTCCATGCCCTGGTAGTGCGTCACGCGCGCCAGCTCGCCGCCGGCGGACGGCACGCGGTAGACGTCGTAGCTGTAGGGCGCAACCCGGTTCGTGCGCAGGTAGAACCACTGGCCGTCCGCGCTGAGCTGCGGGTGGCTCACCTCGAACCGGCCGGTGGTGAGCGCTTTCGCCTTGCCGTCGAGCGGCTTGACGTAGAGCTGCGACCAGCCGGTCTGCTCGCTCAGGTACCACAGCGTGCGGCCGTCCTTCAGCCAGCCGAAATCGTTGAAGTTCCAGTTGATCCACGCCGGGTCGGTCAACCGCTGCTGCGGCACCAGCGCGTGCCTGGCGAAATCCACGCTGGCGATCCAGCGGTCCTTGTTGTCGATCGCGCGCAGCTGGATGGCGAGCTGGCGGCCGTCGTCGCTCCATGCGATGCCGCCGCCACCGCCGTCGTCGGCACTGCCGACGATGCGCACGGCGCGCCGTTCCGGCGCCTTCAGCGCCTTGGCCTGCTCGGCCTTGCCGGCTTTCTGCAGCGCGGCGACGGCGCGTGCGCGCAAGTCCTTCAGCGGATCGTCGTGGATGCCGGGCAGCGGGTCGGTGGCCAGCGGGTATGACTGGTGGTTGGCCAGGTCGAGCAGCAGCAGCGACTGCGGCGCCGGGTCGTTGCGGCCCACGTACACGCGCGCCTCCTGCGGTTCGAGGTAGCCGGAGTCGGTGACGTAGTGGGCGAGCGTCGGCGCCTTGCCGGCTTCGTAGCCTTTCGGCGCGGTGACCAGCAGCAGCCAGCGGCCGTCCGGCGACAGTTCGCTGTCGACCGGGGTGATCTTGTCGCCGAGGAAGAACGGCAGCGGCGCGCGGCCCGGGTCGGCGGCGGCCAGCGCCTGCTCCTCGTCGCGCTTCGCCTGCTTGTCGGCCTTGAGCCGGCGCAGCGTCTTGAACAATTCCAGCTGCCGCTCGCCCAGCGCGTCAGGCTGCTTCGCCTGCGGGTCGTCGGCGAACTTCAGCACTGCCGCGGGCGCGGTGACGCCGCTGGCCAGGTCGTGGCTGTACCAGTCGTTGCCGTCGCGGAACTGCAGCGCGCGGCCGTCGGCGGAAAAGCGCGGCGCGGATTCGTCCTGCGGCGTGCGGGTGACCTGCTGGCGCCGGCCACTGGCCAGGTCCACCACGAACACGTCGCCGTGCAGGATGAAGGCGGCATGCCGGTGCGCGCGATCGAACACCGCCGGGCCGTCGGCCTGCGCCAGCGCGACCGGGTCCAGCTTCGCGCCTTGCCCGGTAGCCGGGTCGACCCGGTACAGGTCGCGCAGCGGGCTGCCATCGCGCTTCAGCGCGTAGTACACGCTGCGCCCGTCCACGCTCCAGTACGGCGACTCCACCGCCTGGCCGATCCAGTCCGGGTTGGCCATCACGGTGTCCAGGTCCAGCGGCGTCGATGCCGGCGTGGCGAGCGCGGCCAGCGGCGCGACGGTGAAGGCGACAAGGGCGGCCAGCAGCAATCGGCGCATGGATTCTTCCCGGGCAAAAAAGCCAGCATAACCGAGCGCAGCGGCGATCCGCGGCCACCCCTGCCGAAAGTCAGCGGCCGGCGGCTGCAGCGGCGGCGGCGCGTTGCTACCCTGCTTGCTGCCACGTCTTCCCATGGAACCCTCGCCATGCGCCTTGCGTCCTTCGCCGCCGCCCTGCTGCTCGCCGCCGGCGCCGCTGCCGCCGCCCAGCTGCCGCCCGTGAATCCGTCGACGAAGCCGCCGCGCGAGCTGGCGCTGATCGGCGAGCCGCAGCCGCTGCCGCCGCCCACGCCGCAGCAGGCCGCGTCCGGCACCTTCCACGGCGTCAGCGTGGCCGATCCGTACCGCTGGCTGGAAAACCCGGACGACCCGGCGGTGCGGCGGTGGATAGCCGCGCAGAACGCGTACACCGAGGCGACCCTGGCGGCGATGCCGCAGGGCAAGGCGCTCACCGTGCGGGTGCAGCAGCTGGCGATCACCTCGACCACGCGCTCCGGCCCCACGCTGGCCGGCGGCACCTTGTTCTATCTGCAGCAGACCCCGCCGCAGCCGCAGCCGGTGCTGATCGCGCAGGCGTGGCCGGACGGCACGGCGAAGGTGCTGGTGGATCCGAACGCCGACCACGGCGGCGCCGGCACCGCGATCACCGCCTACTGGCCCTCGCCGCGCGGGCGCTACCTCGCCTACGGCAGCGCCGAGGGCGGCAGCGAGCTGACCACCATCCGCGTGCTCGAGGTGGCCAGCGGCAAGACCCTGCCCGACACCCTGCCCTGGGCCGGCGGAGGCACCACGCCGCAAGGCCTGGCCTGGGATGCCGACGAGCGCGGCTTCAGCTACGTGCGCTTCGCGCCGCCGGCGGCGGGGCAGGAAGTGGAACAGTTCCACGCCACCCTGGTGCATCACACGCTGGGCCAGGCCGCCACGGCGGACGCCGTGGTGTTCGGCAAGGGCTACTCGAAAACCGCCGAGTACGTGCTGGTGAATGCGCCGGCCAGCGCGCAGGCCGCCGTGCTCGCCTACGACGGCGACGGCGGCCCGGCCGAAGTGTTCCTGCAGCACGGCGATCGCTTCATCCGCGTGCTCGATCGCGGCGCCAACGTGCGCACCGCAGCCTGGGTGAATGGACGTCTGTACGTCGCCGCGTTCCGCGATGCGCCGCGCGGCAAGGTCGTGGCCATCGGCGACGACGGCAAGGCAGCGCCGGTGCTGGCCGAGCGCGAAGGCGCGATCCAGCAGATCGCCCCGCTCGGCGACGGCTTCCTGGTGGTGCGCAGCCGGGGCCCCGACTGGTGGGTCGAGCAGTACGACGCCGGCGCGATCTTCGTGCGCCGGCTGCCGCTGCCGGAACATGGCATCGGCATCGGCGAGATCGCCTCCGAATCCGGCAGCAACAAGGCACTGGTGAGCTACGGCGGCTGGAGCACGCCCACGCGCTGGGCCGAGTACGACGGCCGCAGTGGCGCGCTGAAGACCGTGTTCGAGGTCAAGCCTGCCGCCGACTATTCGAAGGTGGTCGCGCAGCGCATCGACGGCACCTCGAAGGACGGCACGAAGATCCCGGTGACCGTGCTGTCGCTGCGCGGCACCACGGCGAACGGCAAGCGGCCCACCATCCTCTACAGCTACGGCGGCTTCGACATCCCGATCAAGCCCGGCTTCATCGGCCCGAACCTGGCCTGGCTGGAGCGCGGCGGCGTGCTCGCCTACGCCAACATCCGCGGCGGCAACGAGAACGGACAGCGCTGGCACGCGCAGGGGCAGCAGCTCGACAAGCAGAACGTGTTCGACGACTTCCACGCCGCCGCGCTGGCGCTGATCCATGCGCGCTGGACCGACCGCGCGCACCTTGGCATCCTCGGCGGCAGCAACGGCGGCCTGCTGATGGGCACGCAGATCGTGCAGCACCCGGCCGACTACCGCGCCGTGGTGGCGCGCGTGGGCATCTACGACATGCTGCGCCACGAGACCCACTTCGCCAACGGCCCGTACAACATCCCCGAGTACGGCAGCATCGCCGACCCGGCGCAGTTCAAGGCCACCCTGGCCTACTCGCCGCTGCAGCACGTCGAGGCCAACACCGCCTACCCGGCGGTGCTACTCACCACCGGCGAAAACGACCCGCGGGTGGCGCCGTGGCAATCGCGCAAGTTCGCCGCCACGCTGCAGAACGCCAGCGCGTCGACGCGGCCGATCCTGCTGCTGACCCGCATGAACGCCGGCCACGGCATCGGCGCCCCGTTCAGCCAGCGCGTCGGCGACACCGCGATCGGACTGACGTTCTTCGCGCACGAGCTGGGGCTGGACGTTGAAAAATAAATCACCCACTCCGTCGTAGGAGCCCGCTGGCGGGCGATGCCTTAGCTCTGATGTCGCTAAGATCAGAACAAAAACATCGCCCGCCAGCGGGCTCCTACAAGAGTGGCGATGCATCGCCGTCGAGCCAGACGGCATCCCAGTAGGGATAGGCAAGCACGCTGTCGACCAGGCTGGCACGCACCGGATTGGCGACGATGTATCGCGCAACCGCCCTGACTTCCTCATCGGCCCGCAACGCGTGATCATGAAAGCTGCGATCCCACGGCGGTCCATCCAGCCCGCACGACTCATGCAACGCGCGCGACGCGCAGCCCTTGAATCGATTCATGACCCGGCCCAGCGGCTCATCGCCGAGCTGCAACAAGCCATGCCAATGGTCGGGCATCAGCACCCAGGCGAGCAGGCGGGCATCCGCCCAGGTCGACGCCGCATGGATGACCCGGCTGGCCACCCGTGCGCGGGCCAGATCCGCAAAGAGACACTCGCGATGGCGGGTCACCGTCGTCAGCAAATACATCTGGCCAGGAATGGACACGCGGCCCTGGCGCAAGGCATGGCGACCAATGGGTGGAAAAGCAGGCATGCGTGCAGACTGCCGTGGATATCAGCAAAACACATCGCGTGTCAGCATCGACTCCTGTCCTCCCAATCCTCTACGCCCAGTAGGAGCCCGCTGGCGGGCGATGCCTTTGCTCTGATGCCTCAGGGGAAAGAGCATCGCCCGCCAGCGGGCTCCTACGCATCGAGGCAGGGGATCGAGACTGCTACGATGGCATCCGCCTTCCGCCGTCGATTCCTACCATGACCCTCCCCACCGTCGAACACGAAACCGGCACCTCGCCCCGCTACAGCATCATCTGGCTGCACGGCCTCGGTGCCGACGGCCACGACTTCGCGCCGATCGTGCCGGAGCTGGTGGACCCGGCGTGGCCGGCGCTGCGTTTCGTGTTTCCGCATGCGCCGGTGCGGCCGGTGACGATCAACAACGGCATGTCGATGCGTGCGTGGTACGACATCATCGGCTTCGACGCGCGCGCGCCACAGGACGAGGCCGGCATCCGCGCCTCGATCGCCGCCGTCGGGACGCTGATCGAACGCGAGCACGCGCGCGGCGTGCCGAGCGAGCGGATCTTCCTCGCCGGCTTCTCGCAGGGCGGCGCGATCGCGCTGTCCGCGGGGCTGCGCCATGCGGAAAAGCTGGCCGGCATCATCGCGCTGTCGACCTACCTGCCCATCTCCGCCACGCTCGCCGCCGAGCGCAGCGCCGCAAACGCGGCCACGCCGATCTTCCAGGGCCACGGCAGCGCCGACCCGGTGGTCGCGCTGCCGCGCGGCACCGCCTCGCGCGATGCGCTGCAGGCGCTGGGCTATCCGGTGGACTGGCACACCTACCCGATGGCCCACGCGGTCTGCGCCGAGGAGATCGACGACCTGCGCCGCTGGCTGGGCCAGCGGCTGGCGTAAGCGCGACCGCGCTGCGGCATACTTGCCGCATGCGCGAACCAACCTCCCGCCGCGCCGCGCGCGGCCGCACCGAACACAGTCCGCTGCCGGATTTCTGCCAGCTGCCGGCGCTGTTCGCGCTGCTGGTGGTGGGCGCGCTGACGGTGACCGTGATGTGGCTGGCTCGCGACGATCCGCGCGACTGGTCGGCCTACAGCGTCGGCATGCTGTTCGTGACCCTGCTGGGGATGGTGGCGGCGGTGGTGCTGTGCGGGCTGCGGCCGTGGCTGCAGCGCCTGCCAGGACACCTGCCGTATGTCGGTGTGTGGCTGCTGATCCTGCTGCTGGTGCTGCTCGCCAGCATCGTGGCGCACTGGTTCGACGGCGCGCTGCAGATGCATCTGGTGCGCGGCAGCCTGCCCGTGTTCGTGCGCGACAACGTGCTGATCGCCGCCCTGCTCGGCGCCGCGATGCTGCGCTATTTCTACGTGCTGGCGCAGTGGCAGGCGCGGCTGGCGGCGGTCACCCGCGCCCAGGTCGAGGCACTGCAGGCGCGCATCCGCCCGCACTTCCTGTTCAACAGCATGAACACCGTGGCGGCGCTGATCCGGGTCGACCCCGAGGCCGCCGAGCGCACGGTGGAAGACCTCTCCGAACTGTTCCGCGCCGCCTTGGGCCAGCACGACAGCGCCGACGGCACGCTGGGCGAGGAGCTGGCGCTGGTCGAGCGCTACCTGGCGATCGAGCAGCTGCGCCTGGGCGAACGCCTGCGCGTGCGCCGGGAGCTGGATGAGCTGCCCGCCGATTTCCCACTGCCGCGCCTGCTGCTGCAGCCGCTGGTGGAGAACGCGGTGCGCCACGGCATCCAGCCGTTGCGCGAAGGTGGCGAGGTGATCCTGCGCGGCGGGCGCGACGGCAAGGGCATCCATATCGAGATCGGCAACCCGCTGCCCGCCACCCCGCCCACCGCCGGCAACGGCCATGGCCTCGACAGCGTGCGCCAGCGCGTGGCCTACCGCTACGGGTCCTTGGCGAAAGTGCAGGCCGGTCCGCAGGACGGGCGCTTCGTGGTGCGGCTGCAACTGCCCGGAGGGTCCGCTTGATGCGCGTGCTGGTGGTCGACGACGAGCCGCTGGCGCGCGCGCGCCTGGCCGCGCTGCTCGGCGAATGCGCCGGCGTGGAAGTGGTCGGCAAGCTCGGCGATGGCGAGGCCGCGCTGGCCGCGCTCGACGACCTGCAGCCGGACGCGCTGCTGCTCGACATCAACATGCCCGGCACCGACGGCGTGGCGCTGGCGCAGCGGCTGGCCGGCCGCGCGCAGCCGCAGGTGATCTTCTGCACCGCCTACGAGGCGCACGCGCTGAAAGCGTTCGAGCTGGGCGCGGTCGACTACCTGCTCAAGCCGGTGCGCCTCGACCGCCTGCGCGAAGCGCTGCAGCGCGCCCAGCGCCGCCTCGCCGACGCCCCGCGCGAACCGGCCGCCTACCTGTACGGCCGCCTGCGCGGCGAGCAGGTGCGCATCGCGCTGGACGAGGTGATCTGCCTGCTCGCCGACGAGAAATACGTGGTCGTACAGCACCGCCGCGGCGAACTGCTGATCGAGGACTCGCTGCGCCAGCTGGAAGAAACCTACCCCGACCAGCTGATCCGCCTGCACCGCAACTGCCTGGTCCCGCCGACCCGCCTGCTCGGCCTCAAGACCCTCGCCGACGGTCGCGTGCTGGCGCGCCTCGACGGCAGCGACCACGCTCCCGAAATCAGCCGGCGCAACCTGCCGGCTGTGCGGAAGTTGCTGCGGCTGGGGTGAATGCACGCGGCTGCCAAACCCCGCGAACAAGCCGGAACGATGGTTGTTATCACCGTGATTTGTGGGAGATAAGACATAGCGCTGCGCTTTGTGGGATATCCCAGTACTGTCCGGGGAAATTGCTCGGCGATCTCAGTAAACGATTGATCATGCGATAAAAAATGACAGCTCCGGGGTGTTAGCGATTTCAACCATGCAGGCCTCAACCTGGACGACCTCACGGGGAGGGCGTCGCCATGCACGAAGGCCAGTTTGTGTTCACGCAGCTCATGCGGCATCTGCCTATGCATAC
>NZ_AXBJ01000003.1:0-284582 GCF_000473345.1 Rhodanobacter sp. OR87 | reverse complement strand
CCTCGCCTCCGTGCCGTAGCGCCGGATGAACTGCGCCATCGACAACCCCGACTGGAACTGCACTTGGTTCATGGCCATGCCGGTTCTCCGCCTCGTAACATGGCACTGAGCCTCCGCCGCGCACGTCTCACATCACGCGACAGTCGGCTGAGCGTCGTCGCTAATCAGGTGGGTCAAAAGATTTCAGAGCCTCGGCTACGCATTCCCAACCGAGGTGGCATGTGCATTTCCTCGTGTGCGTAAGAACACGAACGCCTATAAGGACTTCGAGGCGCATCTCCTTGAGGTCTTCTTTCGCCGCTACGGCACCTTACCGCTTCGGAACAGCATTCACGAGACCAGAAACTTCAGTCATTCTTACACGAAGGTCGCCACTCACGGCATCATCGGCCCGGGCAGTGGAACCAAACATACCTGGGCCATTCAGCCATTGCCGGCGAATTCGTTCCGCACGGTGTTTCAGCGTACGCACGATGCCTAACCAGCCGCTTAATCTGACTCGCGTCGAAAAGCCACTGCTTGCGACTCGGCTTCAAACGTTAGCTTCCACTGGAGACTGCGTCATATGACAGGAAAACGTCTTTCACCAGCCGCGATCGTTGCACTAAAGGAAGCCTTATGCAGCATCTACTGGTACAAATCGGACTTGCGCAGCTTTCTGTCCAACTGCGCCGGGAACGCAACACTCATCGGCACATTGAATTGGGATAACTACAAGCGCCAAGTGGTCGCCGATCTTGTAGATGTTCTAGTGCGAGATCAAGATAAGCATCTTGGCGTGCTCACCAAGCTCTGCTTCGAAGTAGTGAATATCAAAAACTTCTCTCACCTCGAACAGCTTGACGGCGGTGCACAAAAGGCGCGAAAAGCCAAGGAATCCGTCGAGCAACTCCGCCAACTCGTAGAGCCACACCAAGACAAGGTCAGAGATGAAGAAACTGCAGAGAAGCACCGGCAAGAGCGGGCCGAAAAGCTTCAGAGAAACAGCGCCGTTCGGGAAAAGCTTCGGGAACTTAATACAAAATTCATGGCCATCGCCACCGGTTCGAGCCCGCAGGCGCGGGGCTTTGATCTTGAACGCCTAATGTATGACATATTCGAGCTCTTTGACTTAGACCCCAAGGCGTCATTCAAAAATACTGGGGAACAAATCGATGGGGCTTTTGCCTTGGAGGGCACCGATTATTTGTTCGAGGCGAAATGGCAAGAGGAACCTGTCGGCGTTCAGGATATGGACGCCTTCGCTGCGAAAGTAAGGCGCAAGCTGGACAACACTTTGGGTGTCTTCCTGTCAATGAACGGCTTTTCGCAAGATGGCGTAGCAGCACATTCCACGGGGCGACCCAGCGTTGTGCTCATGGATGGTGCTGATCTCATGGCTGTGTTGGAAGAGCGAATCGACTTTGTCTCACTGCTGCTTCGGAAAAAGCGGCATGCAGCTCAAACAGGCAATATATTTCTACGTGTACATGAGATCAGCACGTAATTTGGCTTGATGGCATGAGCGGAACTCGGATCAAACTGTAATTTCTTGTGGATCGAATACAGCAGTCACTGAAGCCATGCGACTTCAGTGACTACCAAGCCCCTTACCCCTCCAAACAATCAAACCGCCGATCCGCCTCCACCTCGGCGTCATAGTCCACATCCGCCCGATCAAACCCGAACAGCTGCAAAAACTCGTGCTTGTACCCCGCGTAGTCGGTGATCTGCTTGAGGTTTTCGGTGGTGACGGTGGGCCAGAGGGTTTTGCACGGGATCTGCACGTCGTCGCGCAGTTCCCAGTCGTCCAGCCGCAGGCGGCCTTCATCGTCGGTGGGTGCAGCTTTTCCATCAGCGCGATAGAGGCGGTCGTGGAACAGGCGGTTGGCCTGTTCGATCGGGTTTTCGTGGATGCCCTTCTCCTTCATGATCTTGAAGGCGATGGACACGTACAGCGGGATCACCGGGATGGCGGCGCTGGCCTGGGTGACCACGGACTTCATCACGCCGACGTAGGCGTCGAGGCCGGGGTGGCGGCTGCGCAATTGTTTCGCGGTGTTGTCCAGGTGCTGCTTGGCCTGGCCCAGGGTGCCGTGCCAGTACATCGGCCAGGTGATCTCGGTGCCGATGTAGCTGTAGGCGACGGTCTTGGCGTGCTCGGCGAGCACGCCGGCGGCGCTCAGCGCGTCGATCCACAGCGCCCAGTCCTCGCCGCCCATCACGGTGACGGTGTCCTTGATTTCCTGCTCGGTGGCCGGCTCGACGGTGGCCTCGATCACGGTGTCCTTGTTGGTGTCGACCGAGGTGTTGTGGAACGGCGCGCCGATGGTCTTGAGCGCCGAGCGCACCACTTCGCCGGTGTCCGGCAGCTTGCGCACCGGCGAGGCCAGCGAGTAGACCACCAGGTCGATCGGGCCGCCCATCTCGTTCTTGATGATCTCGATCGCCTTGGCGCGGGTCTCGTGGGCGAACGCGTCGGCGTTGATCGACTTGCTGTACAGGCCGGCGGCTTTGGCCGCCTTGTCGAACGCGGCGGAGTTGTACCAGCCGGCGGTGCCGGTCTTGTCGTGGCTGCTGGGCTTCTCGAAGAACACGCCGAGCGTGGCCGCGCCGTAGCCGAACGCGGCGGTGATGCGCGAGGCCAGGCCGTAGCCGGTGGAGGCGCCGATCACCAGCACGCGCTTCGGGCCCTTGGCCTTGTCGTGGCCCGCGGCCTGGGTGACCTTGATCTGGTCGAGCACGTTGCGCTCGCAACCGACCGGGTGGGCGGTGATGCAGATGAAACCGCGGACTTTGGGCTTGATGATCACTCGGGGCTCCTGCTGGTATTCGGATGCTGATGGGCAGTTCGTCATATTAACCAAGCGGGGCGGCCATGCGCTGCCGTAGGGTCCTGTTCCCTGCTTTTGATCGTCATCCCGGCGCAGGCCGGGATCGCACTGGCTGTCGCAGACGGCTCTTTGGATAACCCTCCTCGTTGCCGAAGTGCGATGACCAGCTTCGCTGTTGAAAAGCTCCTCCGGCCTGCGCCGGAATGACGATGTGGGGGCGAGGTGCGTCATTGCGAAGTGCGATTGCGGCCTGCGCCGGACACCTTGGACAAGAGCATCGTCCGCGGCGGGCTCCTACGACAGGGTGTGCAGGACGGTCGCCATGGCGCGCACCTGCCCGGCATCGCTGCGCAGCTCGCCGCTTTCCATGTCGGCCAGCAGCGCCCGGCGGTGCCGCATGGCGGATGGCAGATAGTGCTTGGCGGAGGCGTGGAATTCGCGCGCGCCGGTGGCGGCGGCGAGCGCCGCGATGTTCTGCGCGGTGATGCCGGCGCCGGGCATCACCGCCAGACGCCCGGCGGCCTGCGTCACCAGCTCGCGGATCAGCGTGGCGCCGTCCACCGCGCTGGCCTGCGCGCCCGAGGTCAGCACGCGCTCGCAACCGAGCGCGACGATGTCCTCCAGCGCGCGCGCCGGGTCGCGGCTGAGGTCGAAGGCGCGGTGGAAGGTCACGCCGAGCTTGCCGGCGGCGGCGATCAGGGCGCGGCAGCGCGGCATGTCGACCTCGCCATTCGCATCGAGCACGCCGAGCACTACGCCGTCGCAGCCCAGCGCGCCGCAGGCTTCGATGTCGTGCTGCATGGTCTCGCATTCCAGCTCGCTGTAGAGGAAGTCGCCAGCGCGCGGGCGGATCAGCACGACCAGCGGGATGCGCAGGCGTTCGCGGGCCAGCGCGATCTGCGCGTGCGACGGCGTGAGGCCGCCCAGTTCCAGCGCCGTGCACAGTTCGACCCGCCCCGCTCCGCCCTCTTGCGCGGCCAGTGCGGAGGCGACCGAGTTGGCGGCGATCTCAAGCATCATGGGCAAGCGGGATCATGAATAGCTCGTCGCGTAGACGCTTGGCGAGGGGATCAGGGTGTCCTGCTTCTTCACATCGCATACCGCGTAGGAGAAGCCGTGCTGGATGGCGTAGGCGCCGACCTCGCCGTCGCGGTTCATGGCGAGGAAGCCGACCTGCAGGGTCTTGGAGGCTTCCGGGCGCTTTTTGACGATGCGCATCACCGCCTCCTTGCAGGCCTCGTGCGGCGAGCGGCCCTGGCGCATCAGTTCGACCACCAGGAAGCTGCCGGCGTTGCGGATCACTTCCTCGCCGACGCCGGTGGAGGTGGCGCCGCCGACCTCGCCGTCGACGTACAGGCCGGCGCCGATGATCGGGCTGTCGCCGACGCGGCCGCGCAGCTTCCACGCCATGCCGCTGGTGGTGCAGGCACCGGCCAGCTTGCCGTGCGCGTCCAGCGCCAGCATGCCGATGGTGTCGTGGTTGTTCGCCCCGCCGGGCATGCCGGGGGCGCCGCCCTTGCCGTAGTCGTGCACCTCGCTGTTGATCGAGGGCCGGTACTTCGCCGTCTTCAGCCATTCGTGCCAGGCCTGCTCGGCTTCGGGCGTGAGCAGGTCCTGCTTCTTGAAGCCCTGCTCCAGCGCGAACTGCAGCGCGCCCTCGCCGACCAGCAGCACGTGCGGCGTGCGCTCCATCACCCGCCGCGCCACCGAGATCGGATGCTCGATGTGCTCCAGGGCGGCCACCGCGCCGCAACTGCCGTCGGCGTCCATGATGCTGGCGTCGAGGGTGACGTGGCCGTCGCGATCCGGGTAGCCGCCCTTGCCGACGCTATGGTTCTTCAGGTCGGATTCGGGCACCTGCACGCCGGTCTCGACCGCATCCAGCGCATGGCCGCCCTGGCCCAGGATCGCCCAGGCCGCGCGGTTCGCGGCAACGCCGAAGTCCCAGGTCGAGACGACCCGTGCCGCCGATGCCTTCGTCCCCCGCGCCGCCGGCCCGGCGACCCCGCTGCCTGCCCACGCCAGCAGCGGCGCCGAAGCGCCGAGCAGGGATGCCTTGAGGAAACGCCGGCGATCAGTCATGGCCTACTCCGCAGTCCGGAAACAAAAAAACCCCGCACAGGATGCGGGGTTTCGCTTTTGCTTTACAACGTTTGTCTGGCTGATCAGGCGGGTTCGACTGCCGACGCCTGGGCGCCCTTCGGGCCCTGGGTCACTTCGAACTGCACGCGCTGACCTTCCTGCAGGCTGCGGAAGCCCTTGGAGTTGATCGCCGAAAAATGGACGAACACGTCCGCACTGCCGTCCTCGGGTGCGATGAAGCCGAAACCCTTGGCATCGTTGAACCATTTGACCGTACCGAAACTCATTTGAGCGAACCTCTGGATCCATGGAATGGGTGCGCCAGGAACTGCGCTGAACCACAGTTCTCCCCTTGGGTTCGCCGCCCCGGCCGGCGCAAAGTAGCAACATGTGAAGGCCAAACGCAATACGAAAATGTCCCGCCAGTGCACAAATTCGCCGCGGCGCTCAATTTCCCGGCAGGGCGGCGAGGATGCGCGGCACCTCGGCGGTGGCCGCCGCCAGGTGGGCGAAGATTTCCTCGATGCTGATCTCCGCCTGGTCGCCGCAGCCGGCGGCGAAATTCGCCACCAGCGCAAGGCAGGCGTATTCCAGCGCCAGCTCGCGCGCCAGCACGGCTTCGGGCATGCCGGTCATGCCGACCAGGTCGCAGCCATCGCGCTTCATGCGGGCGATCTCGGCGCGGGTTTCCAGCCGCGGCCCCTGGGTGGCGCCATAGCAGCCGCCATCGACCACCTCGACGCCCGCCGCGCGCGCCGCCGCCAGCAGTTGCCGGCGCAGCGCTTCGGTGTACGGCTCGCTGAAGTCGATGTGCCTCACCTCGGCGCCCTCGACGTCGCAGTAGCTGGTGATGCGGCCGTGGGTGTAGTCGATCAGCTGGTCGGGCACCACGATCACCCGCGGCCCCATGTCGCTGCGGATGCCGCCCACCGCGTTGACCCCGACCACCCGGCGCGCGCCCAGGCTGTGCAGCGCCCACAGATTGGCGCGGTAGTTCACCCGGTGCGGCGGCAGCGTGTGGCTCTCGCCGTGGCGGGCCAGGAAGGCCAGCCGCTTGCCGGCGAAGTCGCCGAGCACCACGTCGCCCGAAGCGGGCCCGTAGGGCGTGTCGACCGCCTGTCGCGTGGCGTTTTCCAGGCCCGGGAAGTTGTACAGGCCGCTGCCGCCGATGACGGCGAGGTCGAGGGGGGCCTGGTCAGGGTGAGGCATCGTGATGATCCATGTCCGGGTGAAGCCAACGGGGGGAACCTGCTTTGCCCCCTCCCCTGCACAGCAGGGGAGGGTTGGGGTGGGGTCGCTCTTGATCTTCAAGTCAAAGGCAAGAGCTTTACCCCCTCCCGGCCTCCCCCTGCAAGCAGGGGGAGGAGCAAAACCCTATTCCGCGCTCTCGGCTTTCAAGGCATAGATCCCCGGCAAATTGCGGCCCTGCTCGTAGTAGTCCATGCCGTAGCCGAACACGTAGCGGTCCGGCAGTTCGACACCGTTGAAATCCGACGCGATGCCTTCGACCAGGCGGTCGTGCCGCTTGGTGCACAGGCTGGCGATCAGCACGCGCTTCGCGCCGCGCCGGTAGCAGTCGTCGCGCACCGCCTTCAGCGTATGGCCTTCGTCGAGGATGTCGTCGACCAGCAGCACCGTGCGGCCGGCCAGCGGCACCGCCGGCTCGCGCAGCCAGTGCAGCTCGCTGCCGGAGGTGGCGCCGCGGTAGCGGGTGGCGTGCACGTAGTCGAACTCGAGGTCAGTACGGATCGCCAGCGCCAGATGCCCGGCGAAGATCAGCGCGCCGTTCATCACGGTGAGGAACACCGCGCGCTCGCCGTCCAGCGCGGCGTCGATCTGCCGACCCATGTCGGCGATCACGTTTTCCAGCGTGGCGCGGTCGTGCAGCAGTTCGGCCTGCGCCAAGGCGTCGGCCAGGGAAGGGGTTGGGGTGTTCATGCAGTTCCTTGGTCAACGTGCAGTGCCGTGATGCGCGCGACGAAGCGGTCGCGCTGCGGGTTGTCCAGAAGGCCGGCCCAGCTGGAACCCAACGACCCGCGCAGGGCGGCCAGTGGCGGCGGCACCGGCGAGGCGTCGGCCGGCAACGCGGCAATCGCCTCGTCCACCACCTCGGGGAAGCAGGCCAGCACCAGGTCGCAGCCGGCATCCAGGTGCGCGCGCACGCGCTCGCCCACGCTGCCGGCGGCACCGGCGGCGGCCATGCTGATGTCGTCGCTGACCACCGCGCCGGCGAAACCCAGCTCGCCGCGCAGGATCTGTTCGATCCACACCTTCGAGTAGCCCGCCGGGCGGCTGTCCACCGCCGGATAGGTGACGTGCGCCATCATCACCGCCTCGACCCGCGCATCGATGCACTCGGCGAACGGCAGCAGGTCGTCGCGGCGGATCTGCGCCAGGCTGCGCGGGTCGATCGCCGGCGCCTTGTGCGTGTCGGTGGCGACCGAGCCGTGCCCCGGAAAATGCTTGAGCACCGCCGCCATGCCGCCCAGGTGCATGCCGCGCACGTAGGCCTGACCCAGCTCGGCGGTCACCGCCGGATCGGCGTGAAACGCGCGCAAGCCGATCGCGGCATTGCCGCGGGCCAGGTCCACCACCGGCGCGAAACTGAAATCGACGCCGCTGGCGCGCAGCTCGCTGGCCATCACCCAGGCGTGCTCCTCGGCCAGGCGCACCGCCTCGCCGGGATCGCGGTCATGCACCGCGCCGACCGCGGCCAGGGGCGGCAGGCGGGTGAAGCCGTCACGGAAGCGCTGCACCGGGCCGCCTTCCTGGTCCACCGCGATCAGCAGGTCGTCGCCGCCGGCCTCGCGGATCGCCTCGCACAGCGCAATCAGCTGTTCGCGCGAGGCGTAGTTGCGCGCAAACAGCAGCACCCCCGCCACCCCGGGCGCACGGAGCCAGCGCTTCTCGTGTTCGGCCAGCTGCAGTCCGGCCACGCCGATCATCAGCATGCGGCGTCCTCCGCGGCGCGCTCCGCCAGCGACCACTGTCGGTACGGATGCGCGATCAGGTTGACGTTGTAGTAGCGCGCCAGCGCGCTCACCTCGCGGCCCAGCCATGGCGGGCGCGGGAACGGCGCGTCGACCGCCGGCAGCTCGACCTCGGCCACCACCAGGCCCGCGTTGTCACCCGCGAACTCGTCGACCTCGAACAGCGTGCCGTCGACCCGCACGTGATGGCGCGTCTTCTCCAGCACGCCGTTGCACAGCGTGACCAGCATGGTCTGCGCCTCGTCGGGCGGGATCGGATACTCGAACTCGGCCCGCGCGATGGCGAGCGTGGCGGCCTTGATGTTGAGCCACGCGCGCGCGCCCGCCACGCGCACACGCACCGACGCATGCGCCAGCCCGGCGCGCAGCGCCTGCGCATCCACCAGGTAGCCCTGCGCCATCGGCTCGCTGCGCTCGACCTGCGCGTGCCAACTGTCGTCGCGCAACAGGAATTTCCTCTCGATCTCTACAGGCACGGACAGACGCTCTCAGCCAATGACAAAAGCCGGATGAAGCGAGGCTTCATCGAAGAGTGCGGCCATGGATGGCCGCTTCTTGATCTTCGCATTCACGGACGAATGCACAAGCATCACCGCACAAATACCGCTATGGATTCGACGTGCGAGGTATGCGGGAACATATCCATGACGCCGGCCGAGGCCAGCCTGAAGCCATGCCGCTCGACCAGGATGCCGGCGTCGCGCGCCAGCGAGGCGGGATGGCAGGAGACGTAGACGATACGCCGCGTCTGCTTGTGCGGCAGGTATTCCAGCACCTTGTCCGCGCCGGCACGCGGCGGATCGAGCAGCAGCTTGTCCCATGGCTGCTTCGCCCAGTCGGCGGCGCGCTGGTCCTCGAACAGGTTCGCCACGTGGAAGCGCGCGTTGCCGATGCCGTTGCGCACGGCGTTCTGCGCGGCGCGCTCGACCAGGCCGTGCTCGCCTTCCACGCCGACCACCTCGGCCACGCGGCGGGCGATCGGCAGGGTGAAGTTGCCGAGGCCGCAGAACAGGTCCAGCACGCGGTCGCCCGGCTGCGGGTCGAGCAGTTCCAGCGCGCGCGCCATCATCAGCTGGTTCATGCCGGCGTTGACCTGCACGAAGTCGAGCGGCTGGAACTCCAGTTCGACGTCGGCAAAACGCGCGTCGCCGCTGGCGATGCGGAACGCCAGCCGCGGGTTCTCCGGCCACAGCGGATGCACGCTGCTGGTGCCGCCCGGCTGCAGGTAGATCGCGAAACCGTGCTGCCCGCCGAACGCGATCAGTGCGGCACGGTCGCGCTCGCTCAGCGGCTGCATGTGGCGGAACACCAGCGCCATCAGGTCGTCGCCGGCGGCGAACTCGATCTGCGGGATGTCGTTGACCGCGTCCATCGTGCCGAGCAGGTCGGCGAGCAGGCCGACCTTGGGGCCGAGCGCCGGGTGCATCACCTCGCATTGCCGGATCTCGGTGACGAAGCGCGGGTTCTGTTCCTCGCGGAAACCCACCAGCACGCGCTCCTTCTTGGCCACATGGCGCACCGACAGCCGGCCCTTGCGCCGGTAGCCCCACGGCTCGGCCGTGAGCGGCGGCAGCCATGCCTGCGGCGCGACCTTGCCGATGCGCTCGAAGTTTTCCGCCAGCACGCGCTGCTTGGTCTCGATCTGGGTGGCGGCGTCCAGGTGCTGCAGCGAGCAGCCGCTGCACTCGGCGAAGTGGCGGCAGCGAGGCTCCACCCGGTGCGGCGAGGCAACGATCACCTCGACCACGTCCGCCTCGTCGAAGTGGCGGTGGCGCTTGCGCAGCTTCGCCGTCACCTGCTCGCCGAGCAGGGCGCCGCTGATGAACACCGCCTTGCCGTCGACCCGCGCCACGCCACGGCCGTCGTGGCCGAGATCGGTGATGTGGGCTTCGAAAAGCGTCGACGGAACGGAGTTGGATCGGGACATGGGGTGCGGATCGTGAGGCTGGCTCCCGATTATCCCAGATCAGTCCTCGCTGCGCCTGCGGGAGCGCACCCTGTGCGCGATGCTTGCCGTGACGTGACGCAAGGCATCGCGCGCAGGGTTGCATTCATTTTTTCTGCCAGGCGCCGGAGGCGTCCTGGTAGTACCAGCCTGCGTGCGCCTTCTCGATCCAGCTCTTGGCGAAGGTGGTGCGGATCTGCGCCTCCCACTCCGGATGGTTGTTGGCGTTGGCGATTTCGCGGTACAGCGCGGTGCGGTCGCGGTTCTCGTCGGCCACGGTGGCATTTGCCTGCGCGCGCTGGCTCAGCGGCACCTTGGCGGCGTCGCGCATGGCCACCATGCCGTCGCGGGTGAAGCCCACCGCGCCGCTGTCGAGCAGTTCGCCCAGCGCGCCCTGGAAGCGGCCCTGCATGCGGCCACGGATCGCCTCGGTGGCGGCGGTCTGGATGCGGATGTCCGGCGTGTCGGCGGCATGCGCGGCCGGCACCAGCAGGTCGAGCAGCATCGCCGACGGCTGCGCGCCGCCATCCTTCGCCGCCGGCTGCTGCACCTTCGGTGCCGGCTTGGCGGGCGCCGCCTGGTTCAGCACGTTGCCGATGAACTGGTCGGCGGCCTTCTGCGCGGCGGCCTCGGGAAAGTACACGTTGATGGTGACGCAGCCGACCAGCGCCACGGCCAGCGAGGTCAGAATGACGTAGACGAGCTTGCGCATGACGAACTCCTGTCGTTGAAAGGGGTGGAAGAGCCGCCATCCGCAGCTGGGTTCAGCGGATCTGCGGCGCTCCTCCGTGGATCGCATCCTGCAGGCGCCGCACCAGGGTCGGCCAGTCGACCTGGGTCTGGTGACCGACCACCTGCAACCGCGGCAAGCCGCTGCCTTCGACGATAGTGTAGCCGTCGTCGGTGGCCTCCAGACCGCTCATCCGGCACAACGTGCCCTGCAGCGTGCAGTTGAGGCCGATGCGCTTGTAGCCGAAGGTCTTGAACAGCTTCAGCACGGCGCCCTGCAGGCCGGCCGCCATGCCGCCGCCACCGACCGCAGTGAGGTTGTTCACCGCGCGCTGGCTGATCCGGCCGCCCTCGCCTGCCAGCAGGCTGGCCTTGAACGCGACCGGGCTCCAGTTGACCAGGCGCAGATCCTCGATCGAACCGTCCAGCGGGCCGGTGATGCCGCCGAAGTCGAACACGCTGGTGATCGCGGCCAGGTCCAGCTGCTTCAGGGTGATGTTACCCGTCAGTACCGGGGTGGCGCCGAACGGCTGTTGCAGCGAGAGATCGGTGATGTCGACGAAGCCGCCGAACAGGCTGGCCGACAGGCCGCCGTCCAGCTCGAAACGGTCGTCGACCCAGCGCAGCGACGGAATCGCCCCGCCGAGCGTGCCGGGAAACGCCGGCCAGCCCATCGCCTGGCTGAAGGCGGCCATGTCGACGCCGGTCAGCGCCAGCGAGGCCGCCAGCCGCTGTCCCTTGGCCGCTGCCGGGCGCCAGTCCAGCTGGCCAATGCGCAACTGGCCCTGCAGCACCGGCACCAGCAGCGGCTGCTGCAGGCTGAGCATGCCGGCGCGGCTCCGCCACTGCGATTGCGCGGCGCCGTTCGCTATCCGGTGGAACTGCAGCTTGTGCCAGCTCAGCGTGGTAGCCGGCCGTTCGCCGTCGATCGCCCAATCCAGCCCGCCATGCAGGCCATCGACCGCCAGCCGGCCATCGGCGTCGGCCAGGTCCAGCCCGTCGGTGTCGAACGCGAAGCCGTGCGGGCCATCCGCACGCAGGTCCAGCCTGCCACTCAGCTGGCCGGTGATGCGCATGTCGCGCAGGCCCAGCGTGCTCAGCCACGCCTCGCCGTAGCGCTGGTAGGCCGCCGGGAAGTTCGCGCGCAGGCGGTCCAGCCGCAGGCTCTTCAGCGTGCCGTTCGCGTCGAAGGCCAGCGCGCCGTCGAGCTGCAGCGCGTCGGCATCGTTCAGGCGCAGGTGGCTCAGTTCGAAGGCGCCGTTCTGCGCATTCGCATGCAGGGCCAGCTGGACCGGATGACCCGGCAGCTTCGCGTAGATCGGCCCCAGCAGCAGCTCGCCGCCACGCAGGCTGGCATCCAGCTCGATCCGCGCCGGGCCGGCGGTGGTGTCGAGGCTGAAGCGCCCGCTGCCGTCCAGTCCCTGCCCGGCCAGGGTGCCGCTTGGGGTGTCGAAGCCCAGCTTGACCAGGGTGAACTGCCCGGACGACTGCAGGCCGGGATCGCGCAGGTCCAGCGCCAGTTCGGCATCCAGCCGGCCGCCAGTGGGACGCCCCGACCAGACCGTGCCGAGCAGGCCCTGCAGCCAGCCGACGGGGAGATTGTCCAGGCTGATCTGCGCATGCGTGGGCTGGTCCAGCGGCAACGCGGTGCTGGCATGGGCCTTGCCCTGCACGATATCGACGAGCAGGGTGTTGGCCGCTTCGCTGAGCACGATGTTCACGTGGGCGTCGCTGAGCGCACCGCCCGGCGCACCGGCCAGGTGCACGTTGCCGTCGAGGCTCCAGCGCAGGCGGGCGTCCCGTTGCAGGTTGCCATCGAGGCTCAGGCCCAGCCGCCGCCAGCCCATCGCCGGCACGTCGGCCTGCTCCGCGCTCAGTTGCAGCCGCAGTCCGCCGGCGGCATCTTCGCCGAGGCGCAGGCTGACCGCCTGCAGGCGGGCGCCGGGCACGCTGATCGACTTCGCCGCCAACAGCACCTCCGCCCGCGCAGGCAGCGTCCAGCCGAACCCCAGCAGCAGGCAGCAGCACAGCAGGACGTGGCTTGAAGTCGGGCGCATGTCAGGCCATTCTGCCAAATCAAGATGAACGATATGGATTTCGTCATGAACAGCCCCCTTGCCAACACCGATTCCGACCCGATCGGCACTGCCCGTGCCCACGTACTGGTGGCCGACGACGATCCCGGCAGTTGCCGTTTCCTGTGCGACGGGCTGGACTCGATGGGCGCTCGGACCGAAGCCTGCATGGACGGCATGGCGGCCCTGCAACGGGCACGCGCCGAACCGTTCGACCTGCTGCTGCTGGATTGCCGCATGCCCGGCGCCGGCGCGCTGCAGATCCTGACCGCGCTGCGCGCGGACCAGCGGGCGTGCTCGGCGGAAAGCATCGCGGTGGCCACCACGGCCGAGCTGGAACCCGGCGGCCGCCAGTCGCTGCTCGACGCGGGCTTCAGCCAGATCCTGCTGAAGCCCTGTGGCCTGGCCGAGCTGCAGCAGGTGCTGGCACTGGTGCAGCCGGGTCGTCACCCCGCCGGCATGCTGGACGACCGGGCCGCGCTGACCGCCACCGGCGATGCCACCACCATGCGCGCGCTGCGCCTGCTGCTGCGCGAGGAGCTGGCCCTGCTGCACCAGGAGCTGGATGCGCTGAGCCGCGACCGTGCCGGTTTCAGCGAGCGCCTGCACCGGCTGCGTTCGTCCTGCGGTTTCTGCGGCGCGACCGCGCTGTCGGCACAGACCGTGCTGCTGCAGCAGCAACTGCTGCAGCGCGGCGCCACGCCGATCGCGCTGGCACGCTTCCGCCAGGCCCTGCTGGCGACGCTGCAGGCGCTGGACAGCTAATCAGGCGTTGCCCTGCGCCCCGAGACCGCCGTCGCCAGCACCCGCCAGGCGCGCAGCTCGCCGCCGCCCAGGTGGAAGCGGATCACCTCACGCATCATGTCGCGCAAGGCCTTGAGGCCACGGGCGTCGGGCACCCGGTCCTGGCCGAGTGCCAGCAGGTCGCTGCCGCGCAGCGCATGCGGGCGGTCGGCGGCGCAGCGCACCGCCCCCTGCTCGACCAGGTAGCGGTAGCTGGCCGCCGCCGCCAGCGGTTCGCCGGAGTCCGAGTCGTGCTGCAGTTGCAGGCCGTAGCCAATCGCCTCCAGCAGGTCGCGCTCGAAGCGGCGCAGGCTCCAGGCCAGCGATTCACCGGCAGCCAGCCGCGCCAGGGTGCCGGCATAGGCGTCGAACAGCCGCGGGTACGGGTCCTGCCGGCCGGTCAGGCGCACCACCAGCTCGTTGAGATACAGCCCGGCCAGGCCGGCGTCGCCCGGCAGGCGCAACGGCGTGCCTACCGTTTCGACTCCGGTCAGCGTGGCCATCTCGCCGCGCAGCAGCAGGTCCATTGCCAACGGCTGGAACGGTTCCAGCTGGGCCCGGCGCAGGCGCGAGCGTTCGCCGCGCACGCCGCGCGCCACCACGCCGAGCCGGCCATGCTCACGGGTCAGGCATTCGAGCAGCAGCGACGTCTCGCGATAGGGGCGCGCATGCAGGACGTAGCTGGGTTGCTGTTCGAGGCGCATGGCTGGTGGGCAGGGAATAGGAAATCGAGCATGGGGAACAGGAACAAAGCCGCGATCCCGACGATTCCCGATGCCCTCAATCGGTATAGCCGAACTTCTTCAGCATGTTCTCGTCGTCGACCCAGCCTTCGCGTACCTTCACCCACAGCTTGAGGAACACCTTGCGCTCGAACATGCGTTCCATGTGACGCCGCGCGCCCGTGCCGATCGCCTTGAGCTGGGCGCCGCCGTTGCCGATCACGATCGCCTTCTGGCCGGCGCGCTCGACCCAGATGATCGCGTGGATCTCGGCGATGCCGTCGGGACGGTCGTTGAACTGCTCGATCTCCACCGTGGTGGCGTACGGCAGCTCCTGGTCGAGCCGCAGCATCAGCTGCTCGCGCACCATCTCGGCAGCGAGGAAGCGCTCGCTGCGGTCGGTGACCTCGTCCTCGCCGAACACCGGTGGGCGCACCGGCAGGCGCTGCAGGATCGCCTGCTCCAGTTCCTGCAGGCCCTGCCCCTTGAGCGCGCTGACGTAGTGGATCTCGTCGTAGCTGTGCTTCGCCACCAGTTCGGCCACGAACGGCAGCATCACCGTCTTGTCCTTGTTGAGGTCGACCTTGTTGATCACCAGCAGGCGCGGCGACGACTGCTCGACCAGGGCGGCGTACAACGCCTCGTCCTCGTCGGTCCAGCGGCCGGCCTCGATCACCTGCACCACCAGGTCGACATCGCTGATCGCCGAGCGCGCGGCGCGGTTCAGGCTGCGGTTCATCGCACGCTTGGCGCCGCGATGCAGCCCAGGCGTGTCGACGTACATGATCTGCCCGGCCTCGCTGGTGTTGATGCCGAGGATGCGGTGGCGGGTGGTCTGCGGCCGCGGGCTGGTGATCGACAGGCGAAAACCGATCAGCGCGTTGAGCAGGGTGGACTTGCCCACGTTGGGACGCCCGGCCAGCGCGACCGTGCCGCAGCGGAAGTTATCGTGCGGCAGGCTGCCGGCGGCGGAGTCCAGTTCTTGGTTCATGACGCGGGTTGCTCGACGGGTCGGATGGCAAGTGTAGTGCTTCGCCGGAAGCGGCAGGCGGGCGGTTCAGGTGGCGAGGCGGCGACGTCAGGCGTCGCGCTGCTGCTCCAGCAGCTGGTTGAGCACGGCCTCGGCCGCGTCCTGCTCCGCGGCGCGGCGGCTGCCGCCATGGGCTTCGGCGGTGAATGCGATCGGCTCGCCGATGCTGCAGCTGACCTCGAAGGTCTTGGCGTGGTCCTCGCCGTGGCTGGCCACCAGTTCGTAGTGCGGCAGCGGCAGACCCTTGGCCTGCAGCCACTCCTGCAACCGCGTCTTGGCATCCTTGGAGGAGCGGCGCAAGGCGGCGATGCGCTCGGCGAACAGCCCGCGCACGAACTCGCGGCAGGCATCGAAGCCGCCATCCTGGTAGACCGCGGCGACCATCGCCTCGAACGCGTCGGCGAGGATCGAATCGCGTCGGAAGCCGCCGCTCTTCAATTCGCCCGGGCCGAGCTTCAGCCCGTCGCCCAGGTCCAATTCGCGGGCCACCACGGCCAGCGCCTGGCCATTGACCAGTTGCGCGCGCAGCCGCGACAGCTCGCCTTCGCTGGCCCGGGGATGCGCTTCGTAAAGCATCTCGGCGACGATCGCGCCGAGCAGCGCATCACCGAGGAACTCCAGCCGCTCGTTGTTCGGTTTGCCGACGCTGCGGTGGGTCAGTGCCAGCTGCGCCAGCGTCGGGTCGCGAAAACGGTAGTTCGGTTCCAAATTTACTCGCCCACGTTGCCCTGCAGCGGCACGCTCTTGTCGAAGTGCAGCAGGAAGTCGATGTTGTACATGAACGGAATCTGCTTGTCGTAGGCCACGCGCAGCTGGTTGGCGCCGCCGCTGTTGCGCACGATGGTGATGTTCGCCGGCTTGATGGTGGCGTCGTCGACGTACTGGAAGCCCATCTTGAACATCAGGCCACGGCGAATATCGTCCAGCGACTTGCCGTTGGTGCCCTCGGTGGCGACCTGGTTCATCGCCTTGACCACGCCCATGTACTCCGAGTAGGACGGCAGCAACTTCATGCTCATGTAGGCCAGGAAGCCAACGATGGCCATGATGATCAGGAACCCGATCAGGGTGACGCCGGACTGCTTCGATTTCATAGTCCCCTCGCTATGCCGCCTGTTCGGCGTGCCTGTCTGTGAATGGTGATCCGGGCATGGCGACCGTGGCCGCCCCCGCCGGCGTGCCGATTATGCCTGCGGATTCTCGCACTGTCGGCGGCCGCGCGTGCGCAGCGGTTCGATCCCGTCACGCTTTCGCCCACCGGCCGGCCGCGGCCGGCCTCAGTGGATCACCGTGCCGATGCGCGAGAAGTCCACGCCGCCGGTGCCCCAGCCCTTCCAGCTCATCCAGATCAGGAACGCCTTGCCGGCCAGGTTCTGCTCCGGCATGCAGCCCCACCAGCGGCTGTCCAGGCTGTCGTAGCGGTTGTCGCCCATCACCAGGTAGCAGCCCGGCGGCACCTTCGAGGGCACCCGGTCGTTCGGGATCGAATTGGGCGTGGTGTAGGCCGGCATGCGCGCGATCATGTGGCTGACCTTGCCCAGGTGCTCGGTCCATACCGTGGCGCCCATGTTCAGCATGATCTGGTCCACGCTGCGCTGCGGGTTGCCCACGTACGGGCCGATCTCCTCGGCGTTCACCCGCTGGCCGTTGACCCACAGCTCGGCACCGTGCACCTCGATGCTGTCGCCCGGCAGGCCGATCACCCGCTTGATCCAGTTCTGCGCCGGTACCGGCGCATGCGGGTCGTTGCAGCTCATGTCGCCGCTGCGCACCAGCGTGTCGCCGTCCTGGCACAGGTAGCCGGGGAAGCGGAACACCACCACGTCGCCGCGCTGCGGCTCGCCGAGGTCGACCAGCTTGTTGTTGAACGCCGGCATGCGCAGGCCGTAGGCGAACTTGTTGACCAGGATGAAGTCGCCCACGTCCAGCGTCGGCATCATCGAGCCGGACGGGATGCGAAAGGGTTCTGCCACGAACGAGCGCAGCAGCAGCACCGCCAGCACCACCGGGAACAGCGAGCGCGACCAGTCCACCGGCATCGGGTCGCGGTATTCCTCGCCGGCCGCCTCCAGCCGCGCCTTGCGCTTCTTGTACAGGAACAGGCGGTCCAGACCCCACACCACGCCGAACAGCACGGTGAGGCCAAGCAGAATCGCCGAGAAATCGAATTCCATGCCTTAACTCCAGGTTGCCTGACGGATCATCGCTGATCGCACTTGTTATTTGTCGACCTTCAGTACAGCCAGGAACGCTTCCTGCGGAATCTCCACGCGACCGACCTGCTTCATGCGCTTCTTGCCTTCCTTCTGCTTTTCCAGAAGCTTCTTCTTGCGGCTGACGTCGCCGCCGTAGCACTTGGCCAGAACATTCTTGCGCAGGGCTTTCACCGTGGAGCGCGCGATAATTTGGGCACCCACGGCGGCCTGGATCGCCACGTCGAACTGCTGGCGTGGAATCAGATCCTTCATCCGCTCGACCAGGTCGCGTCCGCGGCGGTCGGCGTGGCTGCGGTGCACGATCAGCGACAGCGCGTCGACGCGATCGCCGTTGATCAGCACGTCCACGCGCACGAACGGGCCGGCATCGAAACGCTCGAAGTGGTAGTCCATCGAGGCATAGCCGCGCGAAACGGATTTCAGCCGGTCGAAGAAGTCCATCACCACTTCGGCCAGCGGCATTTCGTAGCTGATCTGCACCTGGGTCGCCAGGTACTGGATCGAACGCTGCACGCCGCGCTTTTCCTCGCACAAGGTGATCACGTTGCCGATGTAGTCCGGCGGGGTGAGGATGTTGGCGACGATGATCGGTTCGCGGATTTCCTGCACCAGGCTGGAATTCGTCGGCAACTTGGCCGGGTTGTCCAGCATCATCGTCGAACCGTCGGTCTTGAGCACCTCGTACACCACGGTCGGCGCGGTGGTGATCAGGTCAAGGTCGTACTCGCGTTCCAGCCGCTCCTGCACGATTTCCATGTGCAGCATGCCGAGGAAGCCGCAGCGGAAGCCGAAACCCATCGCCTCGGAGGATTCCGGCTCGAAGAACAGCGCGGCGTCGTTCAGGCGCAGCTTGTCCAGCGCCTCGCGCATCGCCGGGAAGTCGTCCGACGAGACCGGGAACAGGCCGGCGAACACCCGCGGCTGCATGGTCTGGAAACCGGGCAGCGCCTTGTCGGCCGGCTTGCCGGCCAAGGTCAGCGTGTCGCCGACGGGCGCGCCGTGCACGTCCTTGATCGAGGCATTGATCCAGCCCACCTCGCCGGCGCCGAGCTTGTCCAGCTTCTTGCGCTTGGGCGTGAACACGCCGACGTCGTCCACCTCGTGGGTGCGCCCGGTGGACATCACCAGCAGCTTGTCGCCGGGCTTGATCTCGCCCTGCATCACGCGCACCAGCGAGACCACGCCCAGGTAGTTGTCGAACCACGAGTCGATGATCAGCGCCTGCAGCCGGTCGGTGTCGCGCGGCTTGGGCGGCGGGATGCGCGCCACGATCGCCTCCAGCACCTCGACCACGTTGAGGCCGGTCTTGGCGCTGATCGCCACCGCATCGGTGGCGTCGATGCCGATCACCGCCTCGATCTCGCCCTTCACCTTCTCGATGTCGGCCGTCGGCAGGTCGATCTTGTTCAGCACCGGCACCACTTCCAGCCCCATCTCCACCGCGGTGTAGCAGTTGGCGACGGACTGCGCCTCCACGCCCTGGGCGGCATCCACCACCAGCAGCGCGCCTTCGCAGGCGGCCAGCGAGCGGCTGACCTCGTAGGAGAAGTCGACGTGGCCGGGGGTGTCGATGAAGTTGAGCTGATAGGTCTTGCCGTCGCGCGCGGTGTACGGCAGCGACACCGATTGCGCCTTGATGGTGATGCCGCGCTCGCGCTCGATCGGATTGTTGTCCAGCACCTGCGCCTCCATCTCGCGGTCGGCCAGGCCGCCGCAGAGGTGGATGATGCGATCGGCCAGGGTCGACTTGCCGTGGTCGATGTGGGCGATGATGGAGAAGTTGCGGATCAATTCCATGGAGCGCGGGCGGCCTGTCGGGCTTGGGCTTGCCGCCACGCACCATGCGTGGCGGCGCATCGGCATGAAGCGATGCTAACCCGGTATTGTCGCACGGAACCCGCCAGCGCCAAGCACGCCCCCCGCGGCGCGGGGTACCCCGCGGGGTGTCATGCGAACCGCGGTTCGATCACTTGTCATCCGGCACGGTCAGGCCGACGAAGTTGCTCTGCTCGCCGCGGCGCACCAGCAGCAGCACCGTGCTGCCAGCCTTCACGCCCTTGGTGGCCGCCTCGAACTCGGCCACGCTGCCGATCTTCTGCTGGTTGACCATCAGGATCACGTCGCCCGCACGCAGCCCGGCCTGTGCCGCCACCGGCCCGGCGATGTCGCCGATCACCACGCCCTGACCCGGCTTCAGTCCGAGCTGCGTGCGGGTGCCGTCGTCGATCGACTGCACGGTCAGGCCCAGCGCGGCCGAGCCGCTGTGTGCCAGCGACGGGGCGGTGCCCTGGCCGTTCACCGCGTTGCGGTCGCGCGCGGCCTCGCTGATGGTGACTTGAAGCGTCTGCTTCCTGCCGTTGCGCAGGATTTCCACCGGCACCTTGCTGCCCGGCTTGGTCATGCCCACCAGCGGCGGCAGGTCCGAGGCCTGCTGCAGCGTGCGCCCGTCGTAGGCCAGGATGACGTCGCCGGACTGGATGCCGGCCCTGGCCGCACCGCTGTTCGCCGTGACGTCGACCACCGCGGCGCCCACACCGTTGTCCAGGCCGAACGCCTTGACCATGTCGTCGTCGACCGGCTGCACCGTCACCCCGAGCATGCCGCGCGACACGTAGCCCTTGCTCTTGAGCTGCTGCACCGCGTTCATCGCCACGTCGATCGGGATCGAAAACGCCACCCCGGAGTAGGTGCCGGTGTTGGAATAGATCTGCGAGTTGATGCCGACCACCCGGCCCTGCAGGTCGAACAGCGGACCGCCGGAATTGCCGCGGTTGATCGGCACGTCGGTCTGGATGAACGAGGTGTACGGCTGGTCGCGCTGGCCCAGGTTGCGGCCCACCGCGCTGACGATGCCCTGGGTC
Organism: Rhodanobacter sp. OR87; assembly: GCF_000473345.1. NCBI lineage: Bacteria > Pseudomonadati > Pseudomonadota > Gammaproteobacteria > Lysobacterales > Rhodanobacteraceae > Rhodanobacter > Rhodanobacter sp. OR87. Next base: position 264,336 of record NZ_AXBJ01000003.1, on the reverse strand, counting down.
ACGGTGTAGTCGAAACCGAACGGCGAGCCGATCGCCAGCACCCACTGGCCGGGCTTCAGGCTGCGCGAATCGCCGAGGGTCACCGCCGGCAGGCTGCCGCCGGCATCCACCTTGAGCAGGGCGATGTCGTAGGTCGGGTCGGTGCCGATCACCCTGGCCGTCAGCGTACGCCGGTCCTGCAGGCGCACGGTGACCTTGTCGGCATGGTCGACCACGTGATTGTTGGTGAGGATGTAGCCGTCGCCCGAGATGATGAAGCCCGAACCCAGCGAGGTGTGCCGCTGCTCCTGCGGCGACGGCATCATCGGCATGCCGAAGAAGCGCCGCAGGATCTCCGCCTGCGGGTCGTCCGGCATGCCTTGGCCGGGCATCATCTGCCCGCCTATGCTGCGGCTGCTGCCCTGCCGCTCGCCGTTGTAGCGGGCCTCGACGTGCACCACGGCCGGCGCGTTCTTCTGCACGATGCCGGTGAAGTCCGGCAGCGCCGCTGCGGCCGGCGCCTGCGCCTGCACTGTGCCGGCAGCGGCGATGCCCAGCAGCGCGCAGCACGCCAGGCTGCGCAAGATGGAATGGTTCATGACTCCTCCTTGGTTGATTTCGGTCGACACGCTTCAAGTGGATGGATGACTCCGGCGGCGCCGTGCCCGCTCCGCACGCGCACCACCGATCGACCCGGGCGGCGGGTCGATGGAGGCGGGAACAGCGAGAACGAGCCGCGGGCAATCACACGCGGACCCGTGTCATTGCGCGACGGCGGAAGCCCGGCGCGAGGTATCCGGGGCCACCGGTTGCTCCGGCTCGAGCAGCAGCAGGTAGCTGCCGTCGTTGTTGTCGAGCGTGCGGTAGCGGGGCATCGAAGGGTAACCGGACAGGCGCCGCGCATACGCCGACTGGCTCTGGCCGAACGGCGTACCGAAGGTCGCCGAGGCCTGCTGGCTGAGCAGTCCGGCGGAATTGCCGCTGAGCCATGGCGGCACGGCGGCCGGAGCGACCGGCTTGTTCGCCGGCGCGGCGGCAACTGCACTGGCCTGCCGGGCGGTCGACGCGGTCAGGCGTTCGGCATCGCCGGTCGGCTGGCCGATCATCAGGGCGGCGGCGGCCACGCTGGCGGCGATCGCGCCGCCGGTGGACCAGCGCAGCCAGTGGCTGCGCTGGGGCGACGTCGCGGCCGGCGACGACTCCTGTTCGATCGCCAGCATCACCCGCGCGGCAAAACCGGCCCCGGCCAGCGGCGGCAACTGCTGGTGCAGGCTGTCGCGGGCGATGTGGTAACGGGTCCAGGCCTGCTGCAGCGAAGCGTCATGGTCGAGCCGGCGCAGCAGGAAACGCAGCTGCTCCCTCGACAATTCGCCATCGATGCCCGCGGAAAGGCTTTCCCGGGTGTCCTGATTCATGCCTGCCTGCTTCATGTCTGATCCTCGCGGTCCGACAACAGGGGCCGCAGCTTCTCGTCGATCGCCTCGCGCGCCCGGAAGATGCGCGAACGCACCGTACCGATCGGGCAGCCCATCGCTTCGGCGATTTCATCGTAGCTGAGGCCATCCACCTCGCGCAGCGTGATGGCGGTCCGCAGCTCTTCGGGCAAGGCTTGGACAGTGGAAAACACGGATTGTTCAATTTCCTGGCGCATCAGCTCGCGCTCGGGCGTGGCGCTGTCGTGCATGCGTTCGGCGCCGGCCATGAACTCCGCGTCATCGGCATCGATGTCGCCGGCCGGCGGCCGCCGGCCCATCGCCACCAGGTGGTTCTTGGCCGTGTTCACCGCGATCTTGTACAGCCAGGTGTAGAACGCGCTGTCGCCGCGGAACGAGCCGATCGCCCGCCACGCACGGATGAACGACTCCTGCGCGATGTCCTCGCATTCGGCGTGGCTGCGCACGTAGCGCGAGACCAGTCCGATCACCTTGTGCTGGTACTTGCGCACCAGCAGGTCGAAGGCCCGCTTGTCCCCCTGCTGGACCCGCTCGACCAGCAGGCGATCCAGTTCGTTTTCGCCCGTCCGGGCCGTATCCGTCGTCAATGCCGTCTTCCGCTGCGGGAGCTGTTTTGAACTGAACGCGGCGCTCAGACCACGATCCGGCGCCCGAGTTCAGCATGCACCGGGTCTCGCCTCCACCACAACGTACAGCCTGTCGACTGCCTGTCGTGCCTGGCCCGCGCCCCGGACCCGTGCCGGGTCGGCTTAGTTATGGGGACGCCTGCCGCCGGCTCAAGCCGGTTCGGCCACGCGCGCCTCCAGCAGGCGTTGGCGCTCGGCCAGCAACTTGTCGAAACTGACCGGCGGCAGCGGACGGCAGAACAGGTAGCCCTGCAACTCGTCGCAACCGTGCTGGCGCAGGAACTGCAGGTGCTGCTCGATCTCCACGCCTTCGGCCACCACGGCACGCTTCAGCCGGTGTGCCATTTCGACGGTGGCACGCACGATCGCCTCGTCGTCGGGGTCCACCCCGATGTTGCGCACGAAGCTCTGGTCGATCTTGATGCGGTCGGCCGGCAGCCGGCGCAGGTAGTCCAGCGAGGCCGCGCCGGTGCCGAAATCGTCGATCGCGATGTGGCAGCCCAGCCGGTGCAGCGCATGCAGGTTCTCGACCAGGTTCGGCGCCTCCTTGATGCTGATGCTCTCGGTGACCTCCATCTCCAGCAGGGTGGGGTCCAGCCCGGTTTCGCGCAGCACGGCCGCCACGGTGTCCAGCAGCTGCGGCTCCATCAGCTGCACCGCGGACAGGTTCACGCCCAGCCGCAGGCGCAAGCCGTAGCGTTGCTCCCATTCCTTCGCCTGGCGACAGGCGGTGCGCATCACCCACTCGCCGATCGAGACGATCAGGCCGCTTTCCTCGGCCAGCGGGATGAACACCGCCGGGCTGATCATGCCCAGTTCGGGATGCTCCCAGCGCACCAGCGCCTCCATCCCCATGATGTCCTCGGTCTCGGTGTTGACCTGCGGCTGGTAGACCACGCGCAGTTCGCCGTTGCCCTCAGCGTGGCGCAGGCGGGTCTTCAGCGCGATGCCGTGCTGCTGGGCGTACTCCGGACTCACCTCGTAGATCTGGAACGTGTTGCGGCCCTGGTGCTTGGCCGCGTACATCGCCTCGTCGGCATGCTTGAGCAGGGTCTGCGCGTCGCCGGCGTCGTCCGGGAAGAAGCTCAGGCCCATCGAGGCGGTGACCTGCAACTCGGTGCCGTCCTCCAGGAACAGCGGCGTCTCCATCACCTGCACGATCTTCTCGGCCACGCGCAGCACGTCGTCGTTCTTCACGATATGGCGCAGCACGACGGTGAACTCGTCGCCGGCATAGCGGGCCACCGTGTCGGACGCGCGAATGCTGCCGCACAGGCGCTGGGTGACCGAGCGCAGCACCTGGTCGCCGGCGGCATGGCCGTAGGTGTCGTTGATCGCCTTGAAGCGGTCGAGGTCGACGAACAGCACTGCGAAGCACTCGCCGTTGCGGGTTGCCTCGCGGATGATGGTGTCCAGCCGGTCGTTGAACAGCAGCCGGTTCGGCAGGCCGGTCAGGGCGTCCACCAGGCCCTCTGCACGACCCTGCTCGCGGGTGCGGCCCAGTTCCAGCATCTGCGCGAAGCGTGCCGCGGCGCAGCGCAGTACCGGTTCGATGATGCCCATCTTGCCGAAACCGCGCCGGCTGCCGGCCAGCATCGCGCCGAGTACGGTGTGACGCTCGTCGTACAGCGGCAGTCCGGCAAACCCGGCCAGGTCGAGCTGCTGCAGCAGCGGGTCGACCGACGCCAGCCGTTTCGCATCGGTGCGATACAGGATCGGCTTGCCGCCCAGCACCAGCTGCAGCGAACTCTGCAGCTGCGCCGGCGGCCACGCCGGGGCATCGCCGTTCCACAGCTGCAGCATCTGGGCCGGCGCGTCGGCGCCGTCCTGGCGCGCCGACCATACAGCGAGGTAATCCAGCCCCAGCTCGTCGAACAGCAAGCGACCGGAGGCAGTCTGCGCGTCGACGCCGCTGGTCGAGGCGAAGATGCGCGACAGCAACGACAGGGCGGCTTCCGCCCGCAGGTCGGCGCGATCGCTGCGGAACATCAAGGCCAGCGCCTCGCGCCCGGCGTGCCGGATGCGCCGCACGCTGGCCTGGCCGGTGTCGGCACCCTGCGCCGACTTGCGCTGGCAGGGATACCAGCCGCGGTTGGCCTCGGCCAGCACCTGGTCGATCGTGATGCCCTCGAAACGCAGCACTTCAGCCAGCGGCAGGCCCTCCCACTGGCTGGCGTGCATGCGGCTGTGCCGTGCCACCGTGGGACTGACCTCGAGCAGGCGGCCGGTTTGCGCATCGGCGATCAGCCACTCGCTGTCGCCCTCCTCGAACACGTAGCGGTAGTCCTCGTGCGCACTGCCGTCGGACGTGGCGGCCAGCGGGCGCGGCCGCTGGCCGTTGCCGGCCTGCCAGCGCCGCCAGCGCGGCACCAGTTCGCTGCCGATCTGCGCGGCCGAAAGCCAGTCGGCGATGTCGGCAGGCAGGTCGGCCGCACTCAGCGTGGCATCCTCGCCCAACACCACGATCAGCGGCGTGTCCGTGCCGCCCGGCAGACGATGCAGTTGCTCGCAACTGATGCGCGCCTGCTGTTCGTCGCCGGACAGCACCGCCACGATCAGCTGCAGCGGCGGCAACGATGCGCGGCCCTCGAGCAGGATGGCTGCGTGCGATACGTCGCGCGCACTGTGGATCTGCGGATAACCCGCCTGGTCGAGCGCATCGAACAGGCTGCGGCGCAGTTCGCGCTGGGCGGCAACCACCAGAATGCCGGAACTCATCTGCGTGTCGGCCTCAGACCAGCCAGCGGCCGTCGCGCAGGCGCAGGCGGCGCGGCTGGCTGTCTTCGCTGCCCACGTGCGCCGCCAGTTCGCCAAGGTGCTCGACCAGCGCCACCGGCGCGTCGATCAGCACGACACGGCGCAGATGACCCTTCGGCGCGCGTGCAAGCTGGCGCAGCAAGGTGGCGTCCATCGCCGACAGCGGCAGCTCCAGCCCGAGCAGGAAGTAAACGCCGAAATGCATGCTCTGCTGCATGTAGCGCAAGGCGTTGCCCAGCCGCTGACAGTCCGGCACCCGGACCTGCGCATCGCGCAGGCTGCCGAGGCCGGTATCGGGTTGCCACAGGTACACCGCCTGCCCGGTGTGCCGGGCGATCGCGCGGAACTGGTCGATCAGGACGTGCACGTCCTTGCAGTCCAGCACCACCAGGCCGCTGGGTGCCGCCAGGATACGCTCGAAAATCTCGGCGCCGGCTTGTGGCGGAACGGAGGCCAGTACTGAGGTCATTGCGTCTCCGTCCTGCCGTGTCGGCGATAGTGCACTGGTGAATCCGGCCCGCTGGCAACCACCCGTGGCTCAGCCCATCGAACCATGCGTGGCCCATTGAACCACGACGGATGGCTCCGCGGTCCGACGGTCCCGCGCTGCGCCGTGACACGATCGGCCCGCCGCACCGCCCGGCTGGCCACGACAGGCGGTTTCCCCGAAGAAGGCTCGATTTCACACCGGCGCCGGTACAGGGTCAAGCAAGCACGTCACATCTCGCAATCACGGCGGCGGGACGGTATGGTTCAGGCCTCGACCACCACGCCTGTACGCCCATGTTCGAAGGATTGCGTTTCAACCACTGGAAGACCAGCCAAGGCGACGACGGCGTCGTCACGCTGACCCTCGACCGCGCCGACAGCAGCGTCAATGCGATCTCCCGTGCAGTGCTGGACGAGCTCGAACAGATCGTCGAGCGGCTGGCGATCGACAAGCCGGCCGGCGTCATCGTGCATTCGGCCAAATCCTCGGGGTTTGCCGTCGGTGCCGACGTGAAGGAATTCATCGAGTACGCGAAGCACGACAGCGTGCTGGAGAACATCGAGCACGGCCAGCGCGTCTACGAGGCACTGGCGCGACTGCCCTGCCCCACCGTGGCCGCCGTGCACGGTGCCTGCATGGGCGGCGGCACCGAGCTGATCCTGGCCTGCCGCCAGCGCATCGCCGCCGACGACGAGAGGACCCGGATCGCCCTGCCCGAGGTGATGTTGGGCATCCACCCCGGCTGGGGCGGCACCGCGCGCCTGCCGCGACTGATCGGCGCCACCGAGGCGCTGCCGCTGATGCTGACCGGCAAGTCGCTGTCGGCGAAACGCGCGCTGGGCCTGGGCGTGGTCGATCGGCTGGCCCGCGCCGACGAACTGCTGGCCGAAGCGAAACTGCTGCTGCGCCATCCCGCCTCGCGCCCGTTCGCCCGGCGCGCCAGGGCCTGGGCCAGCAACACCTGGCTGGCGCGGCAGATCCTGGCGCCGATGGTGTTCAAGCAGACTGCCGCGAAGGTGCGCAAGGAACATTACCCCGCGCCGTTCGCGATGATCGACGTATGGAAGCGCGGCGGCTCGGCCATCCAGCAGCGGCTGAAACTCGAGGCGCGCTCGGTGGCGAAGCTGGCGCAGACGCCGACCGCGCAGAACCTGATCCGCATCTTCTTCCTGCAGGAACGGCTGAAGGGCCAGGGCGGCGGCATCGAGCACGGCATCAAGCACGTGCACGTGGTCGGCGCCGGCGTGATGGGCGGCGACATCGCCGCATGGGCTGCGCTCAAGGGTTTCGAGGTGACCTTGCAGGACCGCGAGATGAAATTCGTCCAGCCCGCGCTGGACCGCGCCCGGGCGCTGTACGAGAAGAAGCTGAAGGCGCCTGAGAAGGTCGAGGTGGCCATGCGGCGCCTGCGTGTGGACGTCGAAGGCAGCGGCGTGGCTTCGGCCGACCTGGCGATCGAGGCGATCTACGAGAACGCGCGGGCGAAGGAAGCGCTGTACGCCGGCATCGAGCCGCAGTTCCAGGCCGACGAAATCCTCGCCAGCAACACCTCCAGCATTCCGCTGGACGAGCTGCGCAAGAACCTTGCCGCGCCGCAGCGCTTCCTCGGCCTGCACTTCTTCAACCCGGTGGCGCAGATGCCGCTGGTCGAGGTGGTGCGCCACGACCGGCTCGACCCGGCCATCGAAAAACGCGCGTTGGCGTTCTGCAAGGCGATCGGCAAGCTGCCGGTGGCGGTCAAGGGCACCCCGGGCTTCCTGGTCAACCGCATCCTGATGCCATACCTGCTGGAAGCCATGCGGCTATACAGCGAAGGCGTACCCGGCCCGGTGCTCGATCGCGAGGCGAAGAAGTTCGGCATGCCGATGGGCCCGATCGAACTGGCCGACACGGTAGGCCTGGATGTCTGCGCCTCGGTCGGCAAGGAACTGGCGCCATTCCTTGGGCTGGAAGTGCCGCCCGGACTGGACGAAAAACTCGCGGCCGGCAAGCGCGGCAAGAAGGACGGCCAGGGCCTGTACGTGTGGCAGGACGGCAAGCCGCAGAAGCCCGAGATCGACAAGGATTACGTGACGCCGCCGGACGTGCAGGAGCGCATGATCCTGCCGATGGTCAACGAGGCGATCGCCTGCCTCGCCGACGGCGTGGTCGACGATGCCGACCTGCTCGACGCCGGCGTGATCTTCGGCACCGGCTTCGCGCCGTTCCGCGGCGGCCCGATCCAGTACACGCGCAGCGAAGGCGCCGACAAGCTCAAGGCCAGGCTCGAACAGCTGGCGCAGCGCTACGGCGACCGGTTCAAGCCGAAGCACGGCTGGGAGCTTCCGGCGCTGGCGCAGCGTGGTTTCGGGTTGCCGGCCGCTTCCGCCGACTGACCGGTTTGCGATGACCGGCGTGAAAACGCCCGGCACGGCCGGGCGTTTCCGTTGACGCAGACCGGCATCACCACATCAGGTCGTCGGGCACGCCGTCATCGCCCGCGCCGGCGGCATTCGGGTCGACCAGCAGCGCCAGCTGGTGCGGATCGATGTCGCGTACCTGCTCGGCAATCTCGCGACTGACCAACAGATAGCGACCGCCCTGCTGCACCACGCCCAGTTCGCCGGCATTGAGGGCCGCCAGTTGCGCGGCATCCACGTGCACGCGGCGGATCTTGCCGCCGTATTCGAAATTGCGCGGCTGGTCGGCATCGGCCTTGTTCAACGCCTTGCCGTCCAGCAACTGCTGGATCTTCTGCTTGCGCTCGCGCCGCAGCCTGGACTGTTCGGCGGCCTCCCGCTCGACCCGCTGGCGTTCGCGGGCTTCGGTTTGTGCGCGCAACGCGTACGCCTTGGCCAGGTCGATGTCCTGCTGGCTCTGCCCCGACGGTCGTGCGGCGTGCGACGCGGCATGTGGCTTGCCGCCCTTGCGCACGGGCTTGCCGGACGACGGCGCAGCCGGGCGTTTCGGCTCGCGCGCCCGGTCCTGTTGGACCTGTTTGACGATGCCGCTCTTGAGCAGCTGATCGCGCAGGGAATCGGCCATGCGGGGGTTCCGTGATCGGTGGGCTGGATGGATCGGATCAGTAATGCGGCGGCGGCGGTTCGTCGTGCGGATCGTCGCCCTGCGCGATGCGCATCGACGCCATCTCGCCGCGCAGGTCGCGCAACGCGCGCTCCAGCGCGGCAATCCGCTGCGACTGGTCGGCATCCGCCGTGGTCAACGCCTGCACCGCCTCATCGATGAAGGTCAGCTTGACCTCCATCTCGTCGAGCCGCCGGGCAAGCATGTCGTTCGAGTCGTTCATCGCGATACTTGCAGGCTGCGGCCGCGGCCGATGCCGTAATAGGCCAGGCCCGCCTCCTCCACCACGAGCGGGTCGTACAGGTTGCGCCCGTCGAAGATCGCCGGCACCGCCAGCGTGGCGCGGATGGCCCTGAAATCCGGGCTGCGAAAGGCCTTCCACTCGGTGACCACCGCCAGCACGTCCGCGCCTTGCAGGGCATCCATGGCGTGCTCGCACAGCACCAGGTCATCGCGATCGCCATAGAGCCGCTGCGCTTCTCCGCGTGCCTCCGGATCGAACGCGCGCACCTTCGCGCCGGCTTCCCACAGCTGTTCCATCAGGCGCCGGCTGGAGGCCTCGCGCATGTCGTCGGTATTCGGTTTGAACGCCAGGCCCCACAGCGCAATCGTGCGGCCGGCCAGCCGGCCGTCGAAATGCCGCGAGATCAGCTCGAACAGCTTGCCCTTCTGCTGCCGGTTGACCGCCTCGACCGCACCGAGCAGGCGCGCCTCGTAGCCGTGCGCGTGCGCGGTGCGCTCCAGCGCCTGCACGTCCTTGGGGAAGCACGAACCGCCGTACCCGGCGCCTGGATAGATGAAGCTGTAGCCGATGCGCGGATCCGAGCCGATGCCCTGGCGCACCAGTTCCACGTCGGCGCCCACCCGCTCGGCGATGTTCGCGATCTCGTTCATGAAACTGATCTTGGTCGCCAGCATCGCGTTGGCGGCGTACTTGGTCAGCTCGGCCGAACGCTCGTCCATCACCACCATGCGGTCGTGGTTGCGGTTGAACGGTGCATACAGCTTGCGCAGCAGCGCCACCGCGCGCGTGCTGGACGTTCCCACCACGATGCGATCGGGACGCAGGCAGTCCTCCACCGCGGCGCCTTCCTTCAGGAACTCCGGATTCGACACCACGTCGAACTCCACCGTGGCCTGGCGCACTGCCAGCTCGGCCGCAATCGCCTCGCGCACGCGGTCGGCGGTGCCCACCGGCACGGTCGACTTGTTCACCACCACGGCGTAACGCTGCAGGTGCCGGCCGATCGTGCCGGCCACCTTCTGCACGTACTGCAGGTCGGCACTGCCGTCTTCGTCCGGCGGTGTGCCGACGGCGATGAAGATCAGCTCGCCGTGGGCGATCGCCGGTGCCGCCTCGGTGGTGAAATCGAGCCTGCCACTGGCGTGGTTGCTCTGCACGATCGATTCCAGACCCGGTTCGTAGATCGGGATCTCGCCACGCTTCAGCCGATCGACCTTGCCCGCGTCGATGTCGACGCAGACCACGTGGTTGCCCATCTCCGCCAGGCAGGCACCGGTGACCAGGCCGACGTAGCCGGTACCGAAAATGGTGACTTTCATCATCGTCGCAGCAATCCCTTGAAAACCGAGCCGTCTATTCTAACCGCTCAAACGCACCGCACGGCACCGCGCCGCCATCGGCGAAAACGCAGAAGGGCGCGAATCGCTTCGCGCCCTTCTGCTTGGTCAACGCCGCACAACGGCGATGGACTTCTGATTACTTGTCGGCCGGAGCCGCACCAGCCGGCGTCGGACCGGTCTTGACCAGGGTCACGTCGAAGATCAGCGTGGCATTCGGCGGCATCGGCGGCTGCGGCTCGGCGCCATAGGCCAGCGCTGCCGGGATGAACAGCTTGTAATGACCGCCCACCTGCATCAGCTGCAGGCCTTCGCGGAAGCCGGGGATCACGCCGGCCAGCGGGATCTTGGCCGCGCCCGGCGGATTGTGCTTGGCGGAGGCATCGAACACCTGGCCATCGACGAAGGTACCGGTGTAGTTGATCTCGACGGTATCGTTCGGGCCCGGGCGAGCGCCGGTGCCTTGGCTGATCACCTGGTACTGCAGGCCCGAGGCGGTCGTCTTCACGCCCGGCGCAGTCTTGTTCTTGGCCAGGAAGGCGTCGCCCTCGGCCTTGTTCTTGGCCGCCAGCTTGGTCATCTCGGCCTGGTACTTGGCCTGGATCTTGGCCATGAAGGCCTCATGCACCTGCTTGGCTTCGGTTTCGCTCATGGTCGGCTTCTGGCCGGACAGCGCCGCCTTCACCGCGTTGGCCACCGCATTCGGATCCAGTTCGTCGCGCATGATCGGCGGAACCTGGGAAGCAATCTCCCAGCCCACAACGTAGCTGGCCTTCGCCTTGTCGACGGTACCGGCAGCGCCGGCCGTCTGGGCGGCAGCGCCAGCCGTCATGCCCAGCGCAACGGCCATCGCCACCGCCGTCAGCGTGGGACGCAGAAAGTGCTTCATTCGTAACTCCCTCATGTATGGATATGCCGGCGTTGCCGGCCGGGCCCCCCCGATGGGGGCAGGCCTCGCATTGTGCGGTGCTTGTCCGGTCTTGGCAACGATTCAGGGTTCAGACCGTCAGTCGGGATAAAGGTTCACGCCACTGCCGGCCGGCCCCGCCGATCAGCCCGCGCCGCCCCCGGAAGGGCCCGGCTTCTCCAAGGTCTCCTTCAGCGCCGCCTGCAGACGCGCATGCATCTTTACCAGGCCGCGCCACAACACCACCGCCACCACCACGCCCAGCACGATCAGGGACAGCGCGATACCGCGGGGCGGCAGAATCGCCGAACTGAGCCCACTCACCAGCAACGCCAGCGCCAGCAGCGTCGCCAGCGGGATGACCCTGGCCAGCACGTTGCGGATGGCCAGGGTATACGAACCGGCAAACCGCTCGCGTATGCCGATCTCCGCCAGCAGCATGCCCAGCGCCTCGGCCTTGCGGTAGACCGCGATCAGCATGGGCAGGGACAGGAACAGCGCACCGGCCCAGATCAGCGTATGGCGCAGGTTCCGGTCGATGCCGAGCATCGAGAACCAGCTCCAGTTGTGCGTATTGATGTAGGCGCCAATGACGAACAGCGCCACCACCAGCAGCACGTTGATGCCGATATGCCAGAGCAGGCGCCGGAACATGGCGGCGATCGCCGCGTTCTCGTTGACCGGTTTGAGGTTTTCCAGCCAACCGCTGTAGCTGGTCGCCAGCAGCCTCAACGAGCGCGGCGTCACCCGGCGCAAGCCGTTCGCCAACCCGTCGGCCGAACGATTCATGTACGGCGAGGCGGCCATGCACAGCACCGAAACCGCCACCGCAATCGGATAGATGAAATCGCTGATCACGCCAAGCGAAAGCCCGAGCGTGGCGATGACGAAGGAGAACTCGCCGATCTGCGCCATGCCCAGCCCCGAGCGCAGCGCCGTGCGCGCGTCGTGCCCGACCACGAAGATGCCCAGGCTGCACGCCAGCGTCTTGCCGACGATGACGACCGCCGCGATGAGCAGCGCCGGCAGTGCGTACTGCAGCAACATCGCCGGATCGATCTTCAGGCCGATCGCCACGAAGAACAGCGCCGCGAACATGTCGCGCAGCGGTTCCACCAGGTGCAGCACGCGCCCCACGCTGCGCGACTCGGCCACCACCGCGCCCGCCAGGAAGGCGCCCAGCGCCACGCTGAAACCCATCCAGGCCGCGAGCAGGCTGGTGCCGAAACAGATGCCGAGCACGCTGACCAGCAGCGTTTCGTCGCGATCGAAGCCAGCCACGTAATCCACCAGCCGCGGCAGCAACAACAGGCCGAGGATCATCCCGACAATCACGAACAGGCCCAGGTGACCGACCAGGGTGAACGCGGTCTCCGCCTGCACCGAGCCGCCGATCGCCACCGCCGTGAGCAAGGTCAGCATGACGATGGCCAGCATGTCCTCGGCCACCAGCAGCCCCACCACCAGTTGGGCGAACGGTTGATGCCGCTGCCCGCTCTCCGCCAGCGTGCGGGTGGCCACCATCGTGGACGAGAGCGAGATGATCGCGCCAAGGAACAGCGCGTCCATGCCGGTCCAGCCGAACAGGCCGCCGATGCCGTAGCCGATCCACAGCATCAGCCCGACTTCGGCCACGGCTGCGGCCAGCACGCCGATGCCGACCTCGCGCAGCTTGCGCACGCTGAATTCAAGGCCCAGCGTGAACATCAGCAACACCACGCCGAGATTGGAGATGTCGTCGATCGTGCGCGGATCGCCGACCAGCACGCCCGGCGTGTGCGGCCCGATCAGCACGCCAGCCAGGATGTAGCCCAGCAACACCGGCTGGCGCATCCGCTGGAACAGTATCGTGGTGGCGCCTGCCACGATCATCACCACGGCAAGGTCGCGAATGAAGCCGATTTCGTGCATTCGTCAACTCTTCGAAACGACGCAAGTCGCTGCAGCTTAAACGAAGCACGGCAGTACCCGGCCGGCCGTCGAACGAGGCGATGGGCGACGGATGATTCCTGCGCCGGGATGCTGAAAAAAAGCTTGACGGATATGTGGCCCGCACCTATTCTTCTCGGCTTCCAGCGGCGGGGCCATAGCTCAGCTGGGAGAGCGCCTGCATGGCATGCAGGAGGTCGGCGGTTCGATCCCGCCTGGCTCCACCATTGATTCAGTGCAAGTGTCCTTTGCGAGAACCCGCACTTCCATGTGCGGACTTTTCGAAAAAGCAACGTCCCCATCGTCTAGAGGCCTAGGACATCACCCTTTCACGGTGGCGACCGGGGTTCGAATCCCCGTGGGGACGCCACTTTAACCCGGCAGTCGACGTTGGCTGTCGAGGTCAAATGGCAAGTTGGTTGAGACGCTGGAAGATGCTGCAAATGCGGAGTGGTAGTTCAGTCGGTTAGAATGCTGGCCTGTCACGCCGGAGGTCGCGGGTTCGAGTCCCGTCCACTCCGCCACTATTCAAGTAGAAAGCCCGCCTTGCGCGGGCTTTTTGCTGCGGTGTATTTGTGCGCTCATCCATGTGCGCAAAGATCAAGAAGCAGCCATCCATGGCTGCACTTGCTGTACTTGTGCGCTCATCCCTGAGCGCGAGAAAGTCAAAAGGCGGCCATCCCTGGCCGCACTTTCAAACGAGGCCGCCGCTTTCTGATTGTCCCGGTTGCGGCTCCAGCGTACCGATGGAATGCCCCTGCTCGGCCAGGTACTCCAGCCAGCGCGACAGGAATCCGTTCATGCGCAGGCGATGCTGGAACACGGTGTGTGCCGGCGAGAACGGCCCCAGCACCTGCCACAGGTGCCGACCGGGATGGCAGTGCAAGGCTTCCGCCACATGCGCATCGGTATACATGCGCAATTGCGCCGAGGGCGCGCGCTGACCGGTGTGCGCGTCCACGAAGTCGTAGGTGAGTTCCAGTTCCAGCGTGTACGGATGGCATTCCTGCACGTGCAGGTGCACGTCCAGTCCGTCGCCCACGTCGGACACGTATCGGCCTGGCGCCAGCTGCTGCGGCGCGAACAACCGCGCCAGCCGGTGGTAGTTTTCCGCATACAGCCCCATCAGGAACTCGAAGCGTCCGGGCAGCAGGCTGTGGCGGTTGTCCAGTACGACGCTCATGCGGAGTGCAGGCTCCAATCAGAACATGGTCCGCTCGATGCCGAAGCGGTCGAAGATCTTGCTGGCGATTTCCTCGATCGACACGTGCGTGGTGTTGAGGCTGGGGATGCCGGCCTGGCGCATCAACCGGTCGGCCTGCTCCAGTTCCCAGCGGCACTGCTGCAGGGTGGCGTAGCGGCTGCCGGCGCGACGCTGTTCGCGGATCTGCGCCAGCCGCACCGGGTCGATGGTCAGGCCATACAGCCGGTCCCGGTACGGCCCCAGGCGCGCCGGCAGTTCGAGTTTCTCGAGGTCCTCGTCGGTAAGCGGATAATTGGCGGCGCGTACGCCGTAATGCAAGGCCATGTAGAGGCAGGTCGGCGTCTTGCCCGAACGCGATACGCCAACCAGGATCAGGTCGGCCTCGGCATAGTTCACGTCGATGCCGTCGTCATGCGTGAGTGCATAGTTGGTGGCGTTGATGCGCGCCTCGTACTTGTCGAAATCGACCAGGCCGTGCGAGCGGTTCACCAGGCCGGTGCGCTTGCTTCCCAGCTCGTCCTCCAGCGGGCCGATGAACGGCGCAAACACGTCCAGCATCAACGCGCCGCTGGCGGCGACGATCTCGCACAGCGCACGGTCGGCCATGGTGTTGACCACGATCGGCCGCTGCCCGCTCTGCGCATAGTTGGTCTTGATCCGCAGCGCAGCGGCTTCCGCCTTGTGCGCGTTGTCGGTGAACGGCAGCCGGTGCTTGTCGAACCGCACGCCCTCGAACTGCGCCAGGATGCTGTTGCCGATCGTCTCCGCGGTGATGCCGGTGGAGTCGGAGATGAAGAAAACCGTTCGCTGCATACAAGGTCCTGGTTCGTGGAAAGAGCCGTTTGCCGGCACCTTAGCGCAAGCACGAAATCCACCGCCAGCTGACTGGTATGGCGTTGGAATGACATCGGTCGGCAATGGTCTTCTTGTGCCGCGCACCATCCGCAGCGGACAATACCAGTTCTTTGCAACCCGCTCCGGGCCTTCGTGCCGCGCCCATTCCACTTATCCGCGTTTTCCCTGAGGAGACACCCTTGAACGACCTGGTGCTTTGGCTCGACCAACTGCGCATGACCGACCTGGGCAAGGTCGGCGGCAAGAACGCCTCGCTCGGCGAGATGATCGGCAACCTCGCCAAGCTCGGCGTGTCGGTGCCCGGCGGCTTCGCCACCACCGCCAGCGCGTTCCAGCAGTACCTGGAAAAGAGCGGCCTGGCCCGGCGCATCCAGGACCGGCTGGCCACGCTCGACGTCGATGACGTCGACGCGCTGGTCGCCGCCGGCAGGGAAATCCGCAGCTGGATCATCGACACCGCGCTGCCGGCCGAGCTCGAACAGGCGATCCGCGCGGCCTACCTCAAGCTGTGCAAGGACGCCGGTGCCGACGATATAGCCGTGGCCGTGCGTTCCTCGGCCACGGCCGAGGACCTGCCCGACGCCTCGTTCGCCGGCCAACAGGAAACCTTCCTCAACGTGGTCGGCATCGACGACGTGCTGCACAAGGTGAAGGAGGTCTTCGCCTCGCTGTACAACGACCGCGCGATCGCCTACCGCGTGCACCAGGGCTTCAAGCACGAGGAGGTGTTCCTCTCCGCCGGCGTGCAGCTGATGGTGCGCTCGGACGTGGGCGCCTCCGGCGTGCTGTTCACGCTGGACACCGAGTCGGGCTTCCGTGACGTGGTGTTCGTCACCGGCAGCTACGGCCTGGGCGAGATGGTCGTGCAGGGTGCGGTGAATCCCGACGAATTCTACGTGTTCAAGCCCACGCTGAAGGCCGGCAAGCCCGCCCTGCTGCGCCGCAGTCTCGGCGCCAAGCAGCAGCGCATGGTGTATTCAGGCGCACCGGGCGAGCGGGTCAGGATCGAGGAGACCCCGGCCGAGTTGCGCCGCACGTTCTGCGTCAGCGATGCCGATGTGCAGGAGCTGGCCAAGCAGGCGCTGGTCATCGAACAGCACTACGGCCGGCCGATGGACATCGAGTGGGCGAAGGACGGCCACACCGGCAAGCTGTACATCGTGCAGGCACGTCCCGAGACGGTGAAGTCGCGCGCACACGCCACCCAGCTGGAGCGCTTCAGTCTCGGCGAAAAAGGCAAAGTACTGGCCGAGGGCCGCTCGATCGGCCAGAAGATCGGCGCCGGCAAGGCCCGCGTGATCCGTTCGCTGGCCGATATGAACAAGGTGCAGGTCGGCGACGTGCTGGTCGCGGACATGACCGACCCCGACTGGGAGCCGGTGATGAAGCGTGCCTCGGCGATCGTCACCAACCGCGGCGGCCGCACCTGCCACGCAGCGATCATCGCGCGCGAGCTGGGCGTGCCGGCGGTGGTCGGCACCGGCAACGCGCTGGAGCTGATTCCGGACGGCGCCGACGTCACCGTGTCCTGCGCCGAAGGCGACACCGGCACGATCTACGAGGGCATCCTGAAGTTCGAGCGCATCACCGCCGACCTTGGCGCGATGCCCGAGGCGCCGCTGAAGATCATGATGAACGTGGCCAACCCCGAGCGCGCGTTCGACTTCGGCATGCTGCCGAACGCCGGCATCGGCCTGGCCCGGCTGGAGATGATCATCGCCAGCCACATCGGCGTGCATCCGAAGGCGTTGCTGGAATATGCCGAACAGGACGCCGAGACCAGGGCGAAGATCGACGAGCGCATGGCCGGCTACGCCGATCCGGTGTCGTTCTACGTCGAGCGCCTGGCCGAAGGGATCGCCACGATCGCCGCCTCGGTCTACCCCAAGCCGGTGATCGTGCGCCTGTCCGACTTCAAGTCGAACGAGTACGCCGGCCTGATCGGCGGCTCGCGCTACGAACCGCGCGAGGAAAATCCGATGATCGGCTTCCGCGGCGCGAGTCGCTACGTCGACCCGAGTTTCGCCGAGGCGTTCGCGCTGGAGTGCAAGGCGGTCAAGCACGTGCGCGAGGTGATGGGCCTGACCAACGTGTGGGTGATGATCCCGTTCGTGCGCACGCTCGGCGAAGGCCGCAAGGTGATCGAGGTGCTGGCGAAGAACGGCCTCAAGCAGGGCGAGCACGAACTCAAGGTCATCATGATGTGCGAGGTGCCATCCAATGCCCTGCTCGCCGACGAGTTCCTCGATATCTTCGACGGCTTCTCGATCGGCTCCAACGATCTCACCCAGCTCACCCTGGGCCTCGACCGCGATTCGGGCATCGTCGCCAGCCTGTTCGACGAGCGTGACCCGGCCGTGAAGAAACTGCTGGCGATGGCGATCAAGACCGCCCGCGCCAGGGGCAAGTACATCGGCATCTGCGGCCAGGGTCCCAGCGACCATCCGGACCTGGCCGAATGGCTGATGGAACAGGGCATCGAATCGGTATCGCTGAACCCGGACACCGTCGTCGACACCTGGCTGCGGCTGGCGAAAAAGAAGGCCGGCTGAACCGACGGACCCCGCATTCGCCCCACCGATCGACCAAAGGGCCGGAATCATCCGGCCCTTTTTGGTGACGGACGGCGCGTGGCCGGGTTCAGCTGGAACGCACGAGCAACACCGTGACGTTGTCGTCGCCGCCGCTGTCGAGCGCACTCAGCAGCAACTGGTCCACGCACTCCTGGGCGGCCAGGTCGGTGCGTGCCACCACACGCGCGATCGAGGCGTCGCTGACGCCCTCGGTCAGTCCGTCGCTGCATAGCAGGAAGCCCATGCCCGGCTCCAATTGCCCCCGCGCCATGCCGACATGCAACTGCTCGATGGCGGTCACGCCCAGCGCCTGGGTCAACACATTGCGCTGCGGATGCTGGGCAACCTGCGCCGGATCGAGCTGGCCGGCCTCGACCAGCGCCTGTACCAGCGAGTGGTCGTGGCTGATCTGCCGCAGTTCCTTCTTCCACAGGTAGATCCGGCTGTCGCCGACCCAGGCGACCTCATAGCCCTCGCCGCTGATCCGCAGCGCGGCGATGGTCGTGCCCATCGGCAGCACGTCGAAACTGGGCCGGGTATGCGCCAGCAGCCGTTCGGCGGCAGCGTGCACGGCTTCGATCAGGCCGTGCCCCTTGCCGACCAGCTCGACCACCCCGTCGCGCACCAGCGCCGACGCCACCTCCCCATGCTGGTGCCCGCCCATGCCGTCGGCCACCAGGAACAGGCCCAGTGAGGCATCAGCGTAATAGGTGTCCTCATTGCGCGTGCGGCGCAAGCCGACATGCGTTCCGTGTCCGAATTCGATCATGGGTTTTCAGTAGGTGCGAGCCGTTGCAGCATGCCGGAAGACCGGGTTGTTGTCACGGCAAGTTCGCTCGCGTATGATTCCCGGCTCGCATGCGCCACCATGCACCGCACCGGAGAGGTGGCAGAGTGGTCGAATGTACCTGACTCGAAATCAGGCGTACGTGCAAGCGTACCGTGGGTTCGAATCCCACCCTCTCCGCCAGAAAGGCAAAACGCCCCCATGTGGGGCGTTTTGCCTTTCTGGCGGTGATGGCTGGGTGAGAACCCACCCAGGTTATTCGACGCATCCTATGCCTCACCCTTCGGGCCGTCGGCTTCGCCGGGTTCGCTCCGGCATCCTGCCTCCGCAGTCGACAAATTCGTCAGGAACAAATCTGGACAGCCGCAGGCTGGCCCCGCAGCGCCCAGCGCGGAGAGGTTCGGCCCAAGGATGGGCCGAACAATCTCGCCAGCAACCCCGCGGTACCCGCCCTCCTGCCCTTCTGACCACCACGGTCGTCGCCAAGCACCGGCGCCGCACCACCTCACAACCGCCGCCACACGCTCTGCCCATCCGCACTGCTCTTGTCCAGCGCGGCCAGGCGCTGCTCGTGCGCCGATATCTCCTCTGCCGATGCACGCAGCACACGTGGCCGCGCATGCAGCACCGCCGGTACCATCACCATCACATCGCGCTGCTCGGCGGCGCCCTCGAAGCCCAGGTCGAACGCCACCTGCCCCGAAGTCATCGCCAGGTACACGTCGGCCAGCAGTTGCGCGTCGATCAGGCCCCCGTGCAAATCGCGCCGCGAGTTGTCCACACCCAACCGCTTGCACAGGGCATCGAGGCTGTTGCGCTGCCCCGGGTAGCGCTCGCGCGCCATCGCCAGGGTATCCAGCACGCTGCAGCGGTCGCCGATCCGGCCCGCGGCATTGCCCAGTCGGGCCAGTTCGGCGTCGAGGAAGCCGATGTCGAAGCTGGCGTTGTGGATGATCAGCTCGGCGCCGTCGATGAAGGCCAGGAACTCCTCCGCCACCTCGGCAAAGCGCGGCTTGTCGAGCAGGAATTCGTCTTCGATGCCGGTGACCAGCCGGGCGCCCTCGTCGATCGCCCGATCCGGGTTCAGGTAGGTCTGGTAGTGCCGGCCGGTAAGCCGGCGCTCGACCAGTTCGACACAGGCGATTTCCACCAGGCGGTGGCCCTGGCGCACTTCCAGGCCGGTGGTTTCGGTATCGAGAACGATCTGCCTCATGCCCTGCCCTTCATCAGCTCGGCCTGTTTGCGCGCGGCCTGGTCGACCTGCTCGTTTTCGATGTGGCCGTTGTGGCCCTTCACCCACTTCCAGCGCACCTGATGGGCGCCGACCGCATCGGACAGCCGTTGCCACAGGTCCTGGTTCTTCACCGGCTTCCGGTCGGCGGTACGCCAGCCATTCGCGCGCCACTTCGGCATCCACTGCTCGATGCCCTGCATCACGTAGCGCGAGTCGGTGGTGAGCGTCACCCGACACGGCCGCTTCAATGCTTCCAGCGCGCCGATCGCCGCCATCAGCTCCATCCGGTTGTTGGTGGTGGCCGGCTCGCCACCGGACACCATGCGCTCGCTACCCTGCGCCCGCAACAGGGCGGCCCAACCGCCAGGGCCCGGATTGCCGAGGCAGGCACCGTCGGTAAATGCTTCCACTTCGCTCATCGTTGCTCACGTATTCCATTGGAAATCACGGCGCCGCACTGCGCCGGGTACCCGGCGACAACCGGCCGTTCGCCGGCACGCGTACCGGTACCGGCGCAAGCCGCAGCGGCATGGCCGGACGCCGACGCTTGCGTGCCACCAGCACGTAGCCGCCACCGAAAGCACCGGCCAATGCGCCCCACGGTGCCTTCCGCCCCGGCCACACACCACCTACCCGCTGCAACTGCTCGACAGTCAGACCAGCCCGTTCGAGTTGATGCCGGAGCCGCCACGGCATCTGCAATGCCGGCGGCTTGCGGCGTGCATGCCAGTAGCACCACGGCGACCAGCCGCCGAGCGGATGCACGCCGGTCAACGCCAGCACGCCACCGGGTGCCAGCACGCGCATCGCTTCGTCGAGCAGGCTCGAAGGCAGCGGCGCCACCTCCAGCGCATGCCGCAACAGCACCAGCTCGAACGCGTCGTCGATGAAGGGCAACGGCTCGTCCGCGGCGGCCCGCAGATCGCCCTGGTAACGCCCTTCCCGCAGCTGCAAGCAGGTCCAGCAGCCGAACATCGGCAACGCCGGTGGCGCATCGTCACGGGAAGCGCCCAACAACAGGGCGTGGGTGCCGAAGCAGCGCTGCAGGACCGGCTTCAACGCGCACGTCTGCGCATCCAGCAAGCGGCGCAATGGCGCGCTGGCATAGATGTCGTCACCCCGTTGCTGCTTGCGGTCGACCCGGTCATTCATCTGTATCGAGAGTGTAGCGGCTGACGACAACGGGCAGCAGTTCGAAGGCGGAGCGGAACTGCCGCACGCGGCTGAACAGCCGCCCGGCGTGTTAACGTTCTGCTAACGAGCCGGCACCGGCGCCCCTTTATATTCGACCGCCTCATGCGCGCCCCGGACGGTTGCGTCTGTCGTTCCCCAGGAAAGGCACCCGGCCTGCCGGGTGCTCCTCAAACGCAGCGGAGCCCGCCTTGCACCTCATCCCGTTACCGGCATTGGCCGACAACTACATCTGGCTGCTGCACGATGACCATGGCAACGCTGTCGTGGTCGACCCGGGCGATGCTGCGGTCGTCGAGCAGGCGCTGGTCGCGCATCGGCTGCAACTGCGCGCGATCCTGCTGACTCATCACCACCACGATCACATTGGCGGCGTGCCGGCCCTGCGTGCGCACCACGACGTACCGGTTCATGCGCCGGACGACGAGCGCATCGGCGAAGCGACTGCGCGAGTGCGCGATGGCGACCGGGTCGAGTTGGCCGAGCCCTCCGTGCAATTCGAGGTGATTGCGGTTCCCGGTCACACGCTCAGTCATGTGGCCTACGTCGGCGCCGGTATTCTGCTGTGCGGCGATACCTTGTTCAGCCTCGGCTGCGGCCGCCTGTTCGAGGGCACGCCGGCGCAGATGCTCGCCTCGCTGGATCGCCTCGCCCAATTGCCGGGGGACACCCTGGTATGCGGCGGCCACGAGTACACCGAGGCGAACGGACGTTTTGCACGCACCATCGAGCCGGCCAATGCCGATTTGCAGCAGCGGCTGCAGGAAGTCGCCGCGCTGCGCGCGCGCCTTCAACCCACCCTGCCGGTACTGCTCGCCAGCGAGTGGGCGACCAATCCGTTCCTGCGCGTCGACACCGACGCCGTCATCGCCTGGTGCGAACGGCAAGGCGCTGGCAACGACCGGGTCGCCCGCTTTGCTGCCGTACGCCGTGCCAAGGACGGGTTTCGCGCATGAGACGGTACGCTCGATTCCTGCCGCTACTGCTGTCGATGTTGCTCGCTGCCTGTGCCGGCATGCCATCGCACGGCCCACGGCCACCCTCCGTCGAGAGCTTGCCGGCACCGACAGCCTCCCCCGAAGCCGCACCGCCACCCGCCGAACCAGGGGCGCCCTCTCCCGCAGCCGACGTCTGGGAGCGACTGCGCAGCAGCTTCGCCATGCCCGGCTGCGACGCCGATCCCGCCGTGCTGGCCTGGGCCAGGCACTACACGCGCCACCCCCGGCAGTTCGAAAGCCAGCTGCAGGCGGTGATGCCGCGCCTGGTCTACGTGCAGCAAGTGGCGGACCGCTACGATGTCGCCGGCGAATTCGTGCTGTTGCCATGGGTGGAAAGCCACTTCCAGCCGGTACCCGCCCGCAAGCGCCGGCCGGCCGGCATGTGGCAGATCATGCCGGTGACGGCCGGCGCGATGGGGCTGCGTGTCGATGGCCACTACGACGGCCGGCTCGACGTACCCGCCGCCGCCAACGCGGTGATGAAACTGCTTGAGCAGTACCACGAACAGTTCCACGACTGGCGCGTGGCCGACTACGCCTACAACGCCGGCGAATTCACGATACGCAAAATGGTTCAGGCGCACGGCATGCCGGCGGCGCAGCCAGCGATTCCCCAATGGCCGGTGCGCAAGGTGACGCGCGAACACCTGGCCAAGCTGCTCGGCATGGCTTGTGTGGTGCGCGAGCCGGAGCGCTTCAACGTCAGCTTGCCCACGCTGCCGGACGAGCAGCAGCTGGTGCAGACCGGGATCTCCCACTCGATGCCGATCGCGCGGGCAGCCGATCACGCCGGCATGTCGGTGGAGGCGCTGAAACATCTCAACCCGGCATTCCGCAACAACACGATCGATACCAGCGCCGCCCCCTACCTGATCCTGCCTGCCCGGCATGCCCGGCAGTTCCGCGATGCCCTGCTGGAACAGGCCGACAGCTCCGGCGGCGATCTGCTGGCCAGCGCAAGCCGCGGCGACACTGCGCCCAGCCCGATGCCGGCCGCGAGCCCGCCGTGGAAGGTCCACACCGTGAGGCGCGGCGACAGTCTGTGGCAGATCGCGCGCAAATACTCGGTCGGCGTCAGCCAGTTGCGGCACTGGAACCACCTGAACGGCCACGCGCTGAAGCCCGGCCAGACGTTGACGGTAGGCGCCCCGGACTAGTTTCGTTGCCCGAACGGCGGGCGCCCGGCCGCGCCCCCGCCTCACCCGCAGCGTCGACCTTCATGGCGTCGCCCGGCAAGCCATCCGCCACACACGAAAAGGGGCAGCCCAAGGATGGCCACCCCTTCCTGCGCGGCGTCGGCCGTGCCCGACCGCCAGCGCCTACAATCGCTGCTGGTTGATCTTGATCTTGGTCTTCGCCTTGAGCTGGTCGATCAGCTCGCGCGTCGTCTCATAGCCGTAGGCCTGGGCCATCTGCTGGCGCAACGACTCGCGCTGCTCCGGCGGCACCTTGGACCGGTCGCCAGGCTGCACCTTGTCCACGGCCAGCAGCACATAGCTGCCGTCCAGCATGTCCACGGCGGCGAACTGCGGCTTGCCCTCCGTCGGGTGCGGCAGCAGGAACGCCTGCGTCAGCAGCGGCGCCGGGATCTGCGCGCGCCTTACCACCTCGTTCGCGGTGGTGATGCTGGCGCCCAGCGACTTGGCCACGGCGTCCATCGACTCGCCCTTGCGCAGGCGCGCCAACGCTTCGTCGGCCTGCTTCTTCTCGATGGCGGCGACGCGCGCGTCGAGGATTTTCTGCTGCACGTCGGCCCGCACCTCGGCCAGCGGCTTGGCCGCCGCCGGCACATGCCGGTCGACATGGATCACCACGGAGTGGTTGTTGCCAAGATCGATCAAACCGGAGTTGTTACCCTGTACCAGCACGTCATCGCTGAACGCTGCCGCGACCACCTTCGGATTCGCGGCCACGCCTTCGCCGCCCTTGCGCGTGAACAGGGCCGTGGTCTTGATCGGCAGCTTCAACGCAACCGACGCCGGCTCCAGCGAAGTCGGATTCTGGTAGGTGTTGTCGGACATCTTGCCGGCGACTTCGTTGTACGTGCGGTCGCGATCGGCCGTCGTCGCCTCCTTGACCAGCTGCTCGCGCACTTCCTCGAACGGCTTGGATTCGCCGCTGCGGATGTCGCGCAGCCAGATAATGTGGTAGCCGTCGGACGACAGCACCGGCTTGGAAATCTGGCCCTTCTGCATCGCGAACAGGGCCGAATCGAAGGCTTCGTTGGTCACGCCTTTTTCCAGCCAGCCGAGGTCGCCACCCAGGCGGCGGGAACCCAGATCCTGCGAATCCTGTTCGGCCAGCTTGGCGAAGTCGCCCGGATCGGCTTGCGCGGCGATCTTCTCGGCCTGGGCCAGGGCCGTCTTCTGCTGCTCCGGCGTGGCGTTGGCTGGCACGTTGATCAGGATGTGCGAGACGAGCCGCTGCTCCGGCTGGACGAAACGCTGCTTCTCGCTCGCGTAGCGCTTCCTCAGGTCCTGGTCGCTCGGCTCGGCAGCCAGCGGCAGATCCGCACCAACGACCTCGACGTACTTCACCGAGACCTGCTCCGGATTCATGTAGTCGGCCTGGTGCGCCTTGTACCAGGCCTCGATCTCGGCATCGCTGACCGTGCTGTTGTCCAACGCGGGACGCGGCAGCTGGAAATAGCGCAAGTCGCGGCGCTGGCCCAACAGCTTCAGGAAGCTGTCGAGCTGGGCATCGCTGGCGCCAGTGCTGGCATTGATCGCGGCCGGCAGCAACTGGGTAGCCAGCGACGTGCGGATCTCGTTCTCGAACATTTCCGGCGTCTTGTACTGGCTGGTGAGCCACGAGCGGTAGCTGGTGCCGTCGAACTGGCCGTTGACCTGGAACGCGGGGATCGAGGCGATGTAATCGCGCATGGCCAGATCCGATACCCGCAGCCCCCAGTCCCCGTTGGCCTGCAGCAGCAATTGCTCGTCGATCATCCCGTCGAGAATGCGCAGCTTCGTCTCGTTCTTCTCGAAGGCGCTGGAGTCGAACTGCTCGCCCTGCTGTTCGGCTGCCTGCTGCCGCAGCTGGTTCACGCGATCCTGGTAGGCGCGCTGGTCGATCTCGTGCTTGCCGACCTTCGCCACGAAGGCGTCGTCGTTCGACATGAAGTAGCTCTCCATGCCGAACAGCGACATCGCCAGGACGGCGAGGCCAAGCACAATGATGGACGGCCATCCGTGCATCTTGTTACGCATTGCCTGCAGCATTGAAATCTTCCCGCAAGGTGGTGAAAGCGCGTGGCGCGCGGATGGCACAAGCCGCCGTGCCGACGTGCCGACGTGCGTCCGACAACGGTACGGACGCTCATCGCTCAAATGACAAGGGCGCCACACGGGCGCCCTTGCGAACTGTGGCGGAGTGGACGGGACTCGAACCCGCGACCTCCGGCGTGACAGGCCAGCATTCTAACCGACTGAACTACCACTCCGCATTTTTCTGGTGGGTGCTGTAGGGATCGAACCTACGACCACCGCCTTGTAAGGGCGACGCTCTACCGCTGAGCTAAGCACCCGAAACCAAGCGTTAGCCGCTTAGTTTAGGGCATCCTTGAGGGTCTTGCCAGCCTTGAAGGCAGGCACCTTCGAGGCCTTGATCTTGATCGCTTCGTTGGTGCGGGGATTGCGACCGGTACGGGCTGCGCGCTTGCGCACGGTGAACGTACCGAAGCCAACCACCGAGACATCCTCGCCTTTCTTCAACGACTTCTGCACGGTCTCGAAGAAGGCTTCGAGAGCACGACCAGCGTCGGCCTTGGTCAGCTCGGCCTTCTCGGCGATGGCATTGATCAGATCGGTTTTATTCATTGAAAAACTCCCTTGTTCGGATTTCGTCAGTGCGGTCTGCCCGGAGACGGGACAGCAACGACATGGATGGTTGGCTCTTGCCTGGGCCGTAACGCAACCCCGCATCGCTGCGCTGACCTACAACGCCGGGACTGCGGTATCGCCTTTATACCAGCGCCTTGCCGGACTCCGCAACACAAGCCACAGCAACGTTTCCGCAAGATTCGCGACTTGCGGAAACGCTTGCAAAACCGACTCCGGGGGACTAGGGGAAATTTCGTCGACCGACGGCGAAAAACAAAAAGGTGCCCTGCACGGCAGGGCACTTCGAAGGGAGCACGGCAGGATGAAGCGGAGCCGGCGAATCAGTGCGTCAGCGAGTGCCCTTCCGCCGGCTCGCCGGCAACCGCCGCAGGAGCCGCCTCTTTGGCCGGATTCGGCTGCAGCGGGCGCTCCAGGGCGATATCCAGCACCTCATCGATCCAGCGCACCGGATGAATCTCCAGCGACGAGGTGATGTTCGCCGGCATGTCCACCAGGTCCTTCTTGTTGTCCTCCGGGATGATCACCGTGGTGATCCCGCCGCGATGGGCCGCCAGCAGTTTCTCCTTGAGGCCGCCGATCGGCAGCACGCGACCGCGAAGGGTAATCTCGCCGGTCATCGCCACTTCGGAGCGCACCGGCACCCTGGTCAGCGCGGACACCAGCGCAGTGCACATGCCGATGCCAGCGCTGGGGCCATCCTTCGGCGTGGCGCCCTCGGGCACATGGATATGCACGTCGAGCTTCTGATGGAACTCCGGATCGATGCCCAACTGGTCGGCGCGCGCACGCACCACCGAAAGCGCCGCCTGGATCGATTCTTTCATCACGTCGCCAAGCTGGCCGGTATGCACCAGCCGGCCCTTGCCCGCCACCACCGAGGCCTCGATGCTGAGCAGCTCGCCGCCGACCTGGGTCCAGGCCAGGCCGGTGACCAGGCCTACTTCGTTCTGCAGTTCCTTGCGACCGAAATCGAACCGGCGCACGCCCAGGTACTGGTCCAGGTTGGATGAATCCACCTTGATCCTGTCGGGGCTGGCCTTCGCCCTGCCCTTGGTTGCCTTCGCGGGCGAGGCTTTCGCCCGCGCCTTCTTCACCTGGCCCAGGGTCAGCTCCTTGACCACCTTGCGGCAGATCTTGGAGATCTCGCGCTCGAGGTTGCGCACACCCGACTCACGCGTGTAGTAGCGCACGATGTCGCGCAAGGCGTCCTCGGTGACGCTGAGTTCCTCCGGCTTCAAGCCATTCGCCTTGAGCTGCTTGGACAGGAGATACTTCTGCGCAATGCCCAGCTTCTCGTCCTCGGTGTAGCCGGGGATGCGGATGACTTCCATGCGGTCGAGCAGCGGGCCGGGGATGTTCAGCGAATTGGCGGTAGCGATCCACATCACCTCGGAAAGGTCCAGGTCGACCTCCAGGTAATGATCGTTGAATGCATGGTTCTGCTCCGGATCGAGCACCTCCAGCAGCGCCGACGACGGGTCGCCGCGGAAATCCATCGACATCTTGTCGATCTCGTCCAGCACGAACAGCGGGTTCTTGGTGCCCACCTTGTTGATGTTCTGCACGATGCGGCCAGGCATCGAACCGATATAGGTGCGCCGATGACCACGAATCTCGGCTTCGTCGCGCACACCGCCCAGGCTCATGCGCACGAACTTCCGGTTGGTCGCCTTGGCGATCGACTGACCCAGCGAGGTCTTGCCCACACCGGGCGGGCCGACCAGGCACAGGATCGGCCCCTTCATCACGGATACGCGCTGTTGCACGGCGAGGTATTCGAGGATGCGGTCCTTGACCTTCTCCAGGCCGAAGTGATCGGCGTCGAGCACCTCCTGCGCCAGTTGCAGGTCCTTGCGCACCTTGCTGCGCTTCTTCCACGGCACGCCAACCAGCCAGTCGAGGTAGTTGCGCACCACGGTGGCCTCGGCCGACATCGGCGACATCTGCTTGAGCTTGCCAAACTCCTGCCGCGCCTTGGCCAGCACGGCCTTGGGCATGCCGGAACCTTCGATCTTCTTCTGCAGTTCCTCGATCTCGTTGGGGCCGTCCTCGCCGTCGCCGAGCTCCTTCTGGATCGCCTTCATCTGCTCGTTGAGGTAGTACTCGCGCTGGCTCTTCTCCATCTGCGACTTGACCCGGCCGCGGATGCGCTTCTCCACCTGCTGCAGGTCCATCTCGCCATCGACCAGGCCGATCAGCAACTCCAGCCGCTGGCCGACGTCGGCGGTCTCCAGCACCTTCTGCTTGTCGGCCATGCGCACGGACAGGTGCGCGGCGATGGAATCGGCCACGCGCGAGGGGTCGTCGATACCGGACAGGCTCGCCAACACTTCCGGCGGCAGCTTGCGGCTCTGCTTGACCAGTTGCTCGAACAATGAGATCAGCGTGCGCGAGACCACGTCGAGCTCACGTTCCTTGGCGTTGTAGACCGGCTCGATCACGCGCGAACGGGCGGTCAGCATGCCGTCTTCTTCCTTGAAGCCCTCGACCGACACGCGCGACTGGCCCTCGACCAGCACCTTGACCGTGCCATCGGGCAATTTCAGCAGTTGCAGCACGCCAGCCAGCGTGCCGACCTGGTGCAGGTCGGTGATCTCCGGGTCGTCGATATCCGGACTCTTCTGCGCGACCAGCAGGATCTGCCGCTCGCCTTCCATCGCGCGCTCAAGTGCGCGCATGGACTTGTCGCGGCCGACAAACAGCGGAATGACCATGTGCGGATAGACCACCACGTCGCGCAACGGCAACACCGGCAGAGCGTCCAGCGCAACAGGAAGGGGGGCGTTCTTGGCCATGAAAGAGGGGTCCCTCGGGTTCAGATCTGGTTTCGTCCCGACACTGCGCCGGGCCCGTCAACTCGTCAAGTGGAGGCGACCGGGAGTCTACTCAAGGCGGGCTGGCCGCAAAAAACAGAACGGCCCCGGCGAAATCACCGGAGCCGTCGTCGCCGCAGACAGGGCTTGCAGGGGTCAGGCAGCGTCGCCGCCGTCACCGGCAACCCGTTGCTGCAGGTTGCCGCGATAGATCAGATAGGGCTCGGCCTGGCCCTGGATCACAGCATCATCCACCACCACCTTGCTGACGTGCTCCAGTGACGGCAACTCGTACATCGTGTCCAGCAGCACCTGCTCCAGGATGGTGCGCAGGCCGCGGGCGCCGGTCTTGCGCTTGAGCGCCTTGCGCGCGATCGCCTGCAGTGCCTCGGGGCGGAATTCCAGCTCCACCTCCTCCATCTCGAACAGCCGTTTGAACTGTTTGGTGACCGCATTCTTCGGCTCGGTGAGAATCTTCACCAGCGCCGCCTCGTCCAGTTCGTCCAGCGTGGCCACCACCGGTAGGCGCCCGACGAACTCCGGAATCAGGCCAAAGCGCACCAGGTCGGCCGGTTCCACGTCGGCCAGTACCTTGCCCAGGTTCTCGGTGCGCTCCTTGCTGCGTACCTCGGCCGAAAAGCCGATGCTGGTGTTCTCGGAGCGCTGCTGGATGACCTTTTCCAGGCCGGCGAACGCGCCGCCGCAGATGAACAGGATGTTCTTGGTGTCGACCTGCAGGAATTCCTGCTGCGGATGCTTGCGCCCGCCCTGCGGCGGCACCGAGGCCAGCGTGCCCTCGATCAGCTTCAGCAGCGCCTGCTGCACGCCTTCGCCGGATACGTCGCGGGTGATCGACGGGTTCTCGCTCTTGCGCGAGATCTTGTCGATCTCGTCGATGTAGACGATGCCCGACTGCGCCTTCTCGACGTCGTAGTCACACTTCTGCAGCAGTTTCTGGATAATGTTCTCGACATCCTCGCCCACGTAGCCGGCTTCGGTCAGCGTGGTGGCGTCGGCGATCGTGAACGGCACGTTGAGCAGGCGCGCCAGCGTTTCGGCCAGCAGCGTCTTGCCCGAACCAGTCGGGCCGATCAGCAGGATGTTGGACTTGCCCAGTTCGATATCGTCGCTCTTCTGGCGCGACTCGATCCGCTTGTAGTGGTTGTATACCGCCACTGCCAGCGCCTTCTTGGCGCGGGTCTGGCCGACCACGTACTGATCCAGCGATTCGCGGATCTCCTTGGGCTTGGGCAACTGGGTGCGGCCGGAAGCCGCCTTTTCCTCCAATTCCTCGCGAATGATGTCGTTGCACAATTCCACGCATTCGTCGCAGATGAACACGGACGGACCCGCGATCAGCTTGCGCACTTCATGCTGGCTCTTGCCGCAGAAAGAGCAATAGAGAATCTTGCCGCTGTCGCTGGAACGCCCCTGCCGGTCGTCGCTCATACTCTCGATCCCGCTGGTAAATCTGAATGCGTCGCGAGAATAACACAGGGCCCCGCGTCTGCCTGCAGACGCAGAGCCCATCCCGCGACCCTGGGGTAAAACCTCGAAATCAGGCCGATTTCACCGTTTCGCCGGCGCGCTTGTCGAGCACCTCGTCGATCAGGCCATAGGCCTTGGCGTCGGCAGCGCTCATGAAGCGGTCGCGCTCCATGTCCAACTCGATCTTCTCCAGCGTCTGTCCGGTGTGCTGGACATACAGCTTGTTCAGGCGCTCGCGGATATACAGGATTTCGCGCGCCTGGATCTCGATGTCGGTGGCCTGGCCCTGCGCGCCGCCGGAAGGCTGGTGAATCATGACGCGCGAGTTAGGCAAGGCGAAACGCTTGCCCTTGGCGCCGGCCATCAACAGGAACGAACCCATGCTGCAGGCCTGGCCGATGCACATCGTGCTGACGTTCGGCTTGATGAACTGCATGGTGTCGTAGATCGCCAGGCCGGCGGTCACCGCACCGCCTGGACTGTTGATGTAGAAGTTGATGTCCTTGTCCGGGTTCTCCGACTCCAGAAACAGCATCTGCGCAACGATCAGGTTGGCGACCTGGTCATTGACCTCGCCCACCAGGAAGATCACCCGCTCCTTCAACAGGCGCGAGTAAATGTCATAGGAGCGCTCGCCGCGAGCGGTCTGCTCGACGACCATCGGCACCAAATTGAGGTTCTGGATCGGATCCATGGCCATGTTTGCAGCTCTCCGCTCGATGGGCCCGATTGCTCAGGCGTTGGCTGGGCGCATCACGTCGTCGAAGCTCAGGTCCAGCTGAGTGGTCTTGGCGTGCTCGGCCACCCATTCGGCCACCTGATCTTCCATCACGCGATTCTGCAGCCCGGACATCAGTTGGGGGTCGCCGTTGTAGAGTTCAATGACCTTTTCCGGCTCCTCGTAGGTGGAGGCGATCGCCGCCAGCTGCTCGGCCACGCGCTTGCGGTCGATCTTGATCTCCTGCTTGCGCGCGATCTCGCCCATCAGCAGGCCGGCGATCACCCGCTGGCGCGCGATCGGCATGGCGGCCTCGATCAGCTGCGGCGGTGGCTGCTGGCCCTGCGGCACGCTGCCGGCAGCCATGTTGCGCGCCTCGGACTGCACCATCAGCTTCGGCACGTCCAGTCCGGCATGCGCCAGGGACAGTTTCTCCGCCACCTCGGACTTCAGGCGCGCCATCAGCGCCGCCTTCAGTTCGCGTTCGAGGTTCGCACGGACTTCCTTGCGGAACGTTTCCAGGTCGCCATCGGCGATACCGAACAACTTGGCGAATTCGGCATCGATCTCGGGCAGCTTCGGCTCCTGCACCTTGAGGATGCTGAAGCTGACCTGGGCGTTCTTGCCCGCCAGCTGCGCATTGCGGAAGTCTTCCGGGAAAGCAATCCCGGTCTCGAAACTGTCACCCATCTTGCGGCCAATCAGCGCCTCGTCCAGCGCTTTGAACAAGGTGCCCGAGCCCAGCACGCTGCCGGCACGCTCCAGGCCCTCGGTCGGGAAGCGGTAGTCGCCAGCCTCGGCCGAGTACTCGAACATCACGAAGTCGCCCTCGGCGGAGGCGCGATCCACCTCGTCGAAGCTGCGGCGCTGCTGGCGCAGGGTCTCCAGCATCTTGTCGATATCGGCGTCGGTCACCACCGCCATCGGCCGGCTGATCTCGAGCGCGGCCACTTCAACCACCGGGAACTCCGGCATGATCTCAAACGTCGCGGTATACGCGATTTCACCGTTTTCCGGCTCGCCGGTGGTGTCGATCGCCGGATTCGCGATCGGCTGCAGCTTTTCCTGCGCCACCGCCTCGCGCAGCGTGCTGCCGATCAGGTCGGACAACACCTCGCCGCGGACCTGGTCGCCGAACCGCTGCTTGATCACCGTCGTCGGCACCTTGCCCGGACGGAAACCTTTCAGGCGAACCGTACGGCCCATCTCCGCGATGCGCGCGCTCACCTGCGTCTCGAACCGCTCCGCGGGGAATTTCACCGTGAGCTTGCGCTCGAGCGTGCCGATGTTCTCAACCGAAACCTGCATGACGTCTCCTGGTACTACCTGATGTTGTGGGCCTGCCACAGGCGCCATGGCGGCCGTGCCGCCCGAAAACAAAGAAATCAACGGGGTATGGTGCGAAAGGGGGGACTCGAACCCCCACGGGGTTAACCGCCAGAACCTAAATCTGGTGCGTCTACCAATTCCGCCACTCTCGCCCTGCACCCTCGCCAAACGTGCGTA
Source organism: Rhodanobacter sp. OR87 (assembly GCF_000473345.1). Classification (NCBI taxonomy): domain Bacteria; kingdom Pseudomonadati; phylum Pseudomonadota; class Gammaproteobacteria; order Lysobacterales; family Rhodanobacteraceae; genus Rhodanobacter; species Rhodanobacter sp. OR87. The sequence goes on along the minus strand of NZ_AXBJ01000003.1, from coordinate 232,341 downwards.
ACCACCGGATTCTGAAACCGATTGTCACTTGCCGGAGCAACTCCGCAAGCGCCTCATCCCCATGGCCACGCCTGCCTAAGTCGATGATTCCCTTATACGAAAGCAGACCATTTTACGGTCGCGCGACCTTGCAGCACAAGCGCTGGCGGCTGCGAACGCGCCATCGCCGACGTGTCGCAACGTTCCGGCTGCGCAAAGCAAAACGCCGATCGCAAGCGATCGGCGTTTTGTCGATTGGTGGGCCGTGAAGGATTCGAACCTTCGACCAATTGATTAAGAGTCAACTGCTCTACCAACTGAGCTAACGGCCCAGGAAACCTGGGTTGAAACTGGGGTGGATGATGGGATTCGAACCCACGACAACCGGAATCACAATCCGGGACTCTAACCAGCTGAGCTACATCCACCATCGACCGATACTGGTGCGCCAGACAGGACTCGAACCTGCAACCGTCGGCTTAGAAGGCCGATGCTCTATCCGGTTGAGCTACAGGCGCAGTCGCTGCAGGTAGAACGTTTCGCTGGTCGGGGTAGAGGGATTCGAACCCCCGACTTTTGCGTCCCAAACGCAACGCTCTACCAGACTGAGCTATACCCCGCTTTCGAATCACCGGCCGTGCCACCACCGGAGCCTTGAAATGTTACGGGTGCCGCCTCGCTCAGTCAATCCGTATCGAAGCACACCTTGTGTTTCTTGATCATCCTTTTCGCGGAGAACCGTACAGCTTCCCGTTGAAAACAAAACGGGGCGCAAGCACCCCGTCTCGCAGAATAAAAATGGTGCGCCCGGAGAGATTCGAACTCCCGACCACCTAGTTCGTAGCCAGGTACTCTATCCAACTGAGCTACGGGCGCACTAAAAAAACCTTTGCCTTGCAGCTTTCGATGTCTGGACACCGAGGCGGTGAAGCAAGGAGCGGAATTATTCAGGCTCCGCCCGCTTGCGTCAACCCTTTTCGTGAAATTTCTTCTCTGGTTTATTCACATCCGGCAGGTGACGGCTTGCGGCGCGCCACGCCTCCAGGCAGCACCTGCACACAGGCGCCACAAAAAACGCCCGTACACGAAAGAGGGCAACCACTCGCTGCCCTCTTTCGTTGCATCGTATGGCCGTCCAAACCGCGCTCAGCCGTCCAGGCCAATCCGACTCTGCGGTGCCGGGTCGCCGACCTTGCCGACGGCCGAGTCGGCGCCACCCTTCGGCGGAGGAGGCGGCGGCGTAGCGCCAGTCGATGCGTTCTTCGTCCAGTCGGACGGCGGCCCGGGTACGCGCCCGGCCATGATGTCGTCGATCTGGTGAGCGTCGATCGTCTCGTACTGCAGCAGGGCTTCGGCCATGGCATGCAGCTTGTCGAGGTTCGCGGTCAGCAACTCCTTGCTGCGTGCATAGGCACGATCGAGGATGCCGCGCACCACTTCGTCGATCTTGCTGGCGGTCTCGTTGGAGATGCTCTTGTGCTGGGTCACCGAACGGCCGAGGAACACCTCGTCCTCGTCCTCGCCGTAGGTGATCGGCCCCAGTTCGTCGGAGAGCCCCCACTTGGTCGCCATGTTGCGCGCCATCTTGGTCGCCCGCTCGATGTCGTTGGAGGCGCCGGTGGTGACCTTGTCGGCGCCGAAGATCAGCTCCTCGGCCACCCGCCCGCCGTACAGCGAGCACAGCTGCGACTGGATCGCCACGCGGTTGATGCTGTACTTGTCGCCCTCGGGCAGGTACATGGTGACGCCCAGCGCACGCCCGCGCGGGATGATGGTGACCTTGTAGACCGGGTCGTGCTCGGGCACCAGCCGACCGACGATGGCGTGGCCGGCCTCGTGATAGGCGGTAAGCTTCTTCTCGTCCTCGCTCATCGCCATCGAGCGGCGCTCGGTGCCCATCAGGATCTTGTCGCGCGCCTTGTCCAGGTGGCTCATGCGCACTTCGCGCGCGTTCTCGCGCGCGGCGAACAGCGCCGCCTCGTTGACCAGGTTGGCCAGGTCGGCGCCGGAGAAGCCGGGCGTGCCGCGTGCGATGGTCATCGCATTGACGTCGCTGGCGGTCGGCACCTTGCGCATGTGCACCTTGAGGATCTGCTCGCGGCCTCGCACGTCGGGCAGGCCCACCACGACCTGGCGGTCGAAGCGGCCCGGGCGCAGCAGCGCCGGATCCAGCACATCGGGGCGATTGGTCGCGGCGATCACGATGATGCCTTCGGTGCCCTCGAAGCCGTCCATCTCGACCAGCAACTGGTTCAGGGTCTGCTCGCGTTCGTCGTGACCGCCGCCCAGGCCGGCGCCGCGATGGCGGCCGACCGCGTCGATCTCGTCGATGAAGATGATGCACGGCGCGTGCTTCTTGGCCTGCTCGAACATGTCGCGCACGCGGCTGGCGCCGACACCGACGAACATCTCGACAAAGTCGGAACCGGAGATCGCGAAGAACGGCACCTTGGCCTCGCCCGCGATGGCTTTCGCCAGCAAGGTCTTGCCGGTGCCGGGCGGGCCGACCATCAGCACGCCGCGCGGAATCTTGCCGCCAAGCTTCTGGAAACGGCCCGGGTCACGCAGGAACTCGACCAGTTCGCCGACCTCCTCCTTCGCCTCGTCGCAACCGGCGACGTCGCTGAAGTTGACCTTGATCTGGTCCTCGCCCTGCAGCTTGGCGCGCGAACGGCCGAAGCTCATCGCGCCACGCCCGCCGCCGCCGGACTGCATCTGGCGCATGAACCAGATGAACACGCCCACGATCAGCAGCACCGGCAGCCAGCTGACCAGCAAGCCGATCAGCGAGAAGCCCTCGGACGGATCCTGGCGGACCTCGACGCCCTTGTCCTGCATCTGCTTGACCACCTCGTTGGTGGAGAAGCCGAGCATCGGCGCGACCGTGCGGAACGGGCTGCCATCCTTCAGCTTGCCGCTGATGGTGGCCGGCTGGTCGGCGCTGATCGTGGCATTGGCGACGTTGCCGTTGTCCACGCTTTGCACGAACGAGCTGTAAGGCAGGTCGGACGAGGTCGCGCCGCGCGGATTGAAGCTCTGGAACACGGTGAACAGGACCACCGCGATGATCACCCAGAGCAACACGTTTTTCGCTGTTTCATTCATGCACGGTTCTCGCCCGGTGACACCGGGGCGGGCTTGCGGCCCACCGCCAGTGCGTACACCTCACGCGAACGTGCGCGGGAGGCCTTAGGTTTACGCATGGTTACGCGGGTGAAGTCCGCGCGCAAGCTGCGCAAGTAATCGTCAAAGCCGACGCCCTGGAACAATTTGATCAGGAACGAGCCGCCCGGCTTCAGCCACTGCCGGCCGAAATCCAGCGCCAATTCGGCCAGATCCATGGCGCGGATCTGGTCGGCCAGTGCCACGCCACTCATATTGGGGGCCATGTCGCACAGTACAAGATCCACCTTGAGCCCTGCCAGGCGCGATTCCAGCTCGTGCAGCACCGCTTCCTCGCGAAAATCGCCCTGCAGGAAGTCCACCCCGGCGATGCTCTGCATCGGCAGGATGTCCAGCGCGAACACCTTGCCGCTGTCGCCCAGCCGGTTGCGCACCAGCTGCGACCAGCTACCCGGCGCGGCGCCGAGGTCGACCACGTTGATGCCCGGCTTCAGCAGGCGGTCGCGCTCGATCAGCTCCTCCAGCTTGTACACCGCACGCGAACGCAGGCCCTCGGACTGGGCTTTCTTCACGTATTCGTCGTTGAAGTGTTCGCGCAGCCAGACTGCGCTGCTCTTGCTGCGGGCCATGTCGTCACGGTCGCCGATTGGGGAACGGGTTGGCGCATGATACCCTTTGCCGTTCATTGACCGCGAATCGAGCACTGCCGCATGGCCCTTTCCCCCTCGCAGATCCGCTACCTGCGCAGCCTCGCCCATGACCTGAGCCCGGTCGTCCTGCTCGGCAACAAGGGTGCCAGTGACGCCGTGGTGAAGGAACTGGGCCAGGCGCTGGATATCCACGAGCTGGTCAAGGTGAAGCTGTCAGGCGGCGACAAGGACGAGCGGCAGGCCCAGATCGACGTACTGACCCATGGCACCGGGGCCGAGCCGATCCACCAGATCGGCCACGTTGTGGTGCTGTTCCGGCGCAACGCCGACGAGCCGAAGATCGCCCTGCCACGCTGATGGACCTGTCGCTCGAACGCCCCGAAGGCTATATCTACGTGCGTCGTGTCGGCGCACGCGGCATCACCCTGATCGACCGCGAGATCACCCGCAGCTTCCTGCTGGCGCCGGACCGGGCCGTCGAGGACTGGCCGGTCACCGCCGTCGAGGCGCTCGACGCCAGCCACGTGGAAGCCGTGCTGGCATTGCGGCCCGAACTGGTGGTGCTGGGCACCGGCGAACGCCAGGCGTTCCCGGCCGCGGCCTTCATGGCCGGTTTCCTGCGCAAGGGCATCGGCATCGAAGTGATGGACAACGCTGCCGCCGCACGCACCTACAACCTGCTGGCCGGCGAAGGGCGACGGGTGATCGCCGCGTTCATTCTTTAGCGCTCGTCCCTGATCGCGAAAATCACACGGGCGGCCATCCATGGCCGCACTATTCACAAAGAGCTTACCTTCCTGGCAGATAGCCCAGTGGGTCGACCGGATTGCCGTCCTTGCGGATCTGGAATTCCAGCTCGTTGCGGGTAGTCCCGGTCGACCCCATCTCGGCGATCTGCTGACCCATGCTGACCCGTTGGCCTTCCTTGACCAGGCGCTTGCTGTTGTGGCCATAGGCGGACAGGAAGCTGTCGCTGTGCTTGATGATCACCAGCTCGCCGTAGCCGACCAGGCCGTTGCCGCTGTACACCACCACGCCATCGGCGGCGGCACGCACCGGGTCGCCGGACTTGCCGGCGATCTCGATGCCGGGGATCGCGTCGCCACTCTGGAAACGCCCCACCAGGCTGCCGTCGGCCGGCCAGCGCCATTGCACGTGGCTGACCACGCGTGACACTCCGGCGGCTGCGGGCGCCGGCGGCGGCATGCTTGCCGGCGCGGCGGTCGGCACGCCCGCCACCGGCACGACGGACGTCGCTGTGACGGCGGGCGCGACCGGCCTTGGCGGCACGTTCGCCGTGGCGGTGCCCGGCACCTCCACGGACGGGGCCGCGGAGGGAGAAGCCGGCGCCGCCACCGGCTCGAATACCGGCGCCGACGTCGCCGGCGCACTCGACACGGATGCGCCGGCGGCACGCACGGATGCGCCACCGGCATGCACGGGCGCGGCTGCCGGCGGTGCGGCGGCACGTCCTGCCGGCGGCGAAAGCGTCAGCCGCTGCCCCGGCCAGATCGTGTACGGTGCGGCGATCCCGTTCCATTGCGCCAGGTCGCGGAAATCCACGCCCTTGCGGAACGCGATCGAATACAGCGTGTCGCCCTTGGCCACGGCATAGCTGCCGCCGGGAATCGGGGTACGGGCCGGTGTCGACGCGACAGGTCGGTGCTCGTCGTAGCCGCCAGCCACCGGTTCCACCACGACCGAGCTGCGCATGGTGCCGCAAGCGGCAAGCAGCAGGGTCACGGCCAGGGTTGCGCAGCACGAAAGATATCGGTCCATGCGCACCAGCATAGCGAGGCGGACGGCCTTTTTCATGCGACGCTGCCCTCCGCGCCGCGGCTGCTCAATGCAACCAGAACCACCACACCAGCAGCAGCAGGGCCAGCAGCACCAGCGCGGCCCAGCCGATCCGTTCGATGTGTTCGTGCAGGATCCGCTCGGCACGCTCGCCGACCAGGCGGATCAGCAACGCCAGCAACCACACGCGCTTGCCGCGGCCAACACCGATGCAGGCCAGGAACGGCAGGATCGGCACGCCGATGATGCCGCACGCCCAGGTGACGAACTTCATCGGCACCACCGGTTGCAGCGCGGCCAGGATCAGCACGCCGTACATGCCCCAGCGATGCTCGACCATCTGTCGGCTCAAGGTCGCCACGCCCTGCTCGATCGGTGCCAGCAGGTGCAGCGCATCGAGCACCGGCCGCAAGGCATGGAACGCCCAATGGCCCAGCACGTAGCCGACCAGCGCCCCCAGCAGCGAGAACAGCAGGCTGACGTTGGCGAAGAAGAACGCCTTGTGCCGCTTGCCCAGCATCATCGGTGCCAGCATCACTTCCGGCGGAATCGGGAAGATGAACGATTCGACGAAGCTCAGCCCGGACAGGTAATACAGCGCCCGCGGCTCGCGCGCCCAAGTCAGTGCACGCGCATAAAGTGCCCCGAACAGACGCATTAGCCGATCCCGCCCAGCAGCGGCACGAAACTGACTGCGCCCAGTTCCTCCTGGATGAAGTCGCCCTTGCCGTCGCCACGCATGCGGATCAGGGTCTGCCGGCTCGGCGAGCCGACCGGCGCCACCAAGACGCCGGTGGGACTGAGCTGGTCGAGGATGCGGGTCGGAATGGTGTCGCCGGCGGCAGTGAGGATGATCGCGTCGAACGGCGCCTCGTCCGGCCAGCCGAGCTTGCCATCGTCGTAGCGCGAACGCAGGTTGGCCAGGCCAAGCTGGCGGAAGCGCCGGCGTGCCTGGCGCAGCAGCGCCTCGATCCGCTCCACGGTGAACACCTGCGGCACCAGCGCGGCCAGCACCGCCGCCTGGTAGCCGGAGCCGGTGCCGATCTCCAGCACCTTCTGCGGCACACCGAACTCGAGCAGCGCCTCGGTCATGCGCGCCACCACCCAAGGCTGAGAAATGGTCTGGCCGTGGCCGATCGGCAGCGCGTCGTTCTCGTAAGCGCGCGAATGCAGCGCCTGGTCGATGAAGTGGTGGCGCGGCAGGTTGCGGATCACCTCGATCACGCGCAGATCGCGGATGCCGCCATCCTTCAGGGTCGCCGCAAGGCGATCGCGCGCGCGCTGCGAGGTCATCCCCTCGCCTTTCAGGTCCGCGGCAGGCAATGGATACGTGGTCATGGCTCAGGCCGCCTCGTCGTTGCTGGTCCGGCCTACCGCCATCGCGTCGCTCAGCGGCTGCATCCAGCTGCTGACCTTCTCCAGCGCCTGGAAGCGGGTCAGGTCGACATGGATCGGCGTGACCGAAACAAAGCCGCGCCGCACGGCATTGAAATCGGTGCCGGGACCGGCATCGTCCACCTCGCCGGCCGGACCGATCCACCAGATCGGCCGGCCGCGCGGATCGGTCTGCGCGATGCACGGCGCGGCGCGATGGCGGCGACCGAGGCGGGTCACCTCGAAGCCCTCGATTTCCGCCCACAGCCGATCCGGCACGTTGACGTTGAGGATGGTATCGGCCGGCAGCGGATCGACCAGCAGCCGCTGCATCAGCAGCAGCACCGCCTTCGCCGCCGAGTCGTAGTGCACGCCCTTGTGGTCATGGCTGACCAGCGACACCGCGATTGCCGGCAGTCCCAGGAAGCGCCCTTCCATCGCCGCCGACACCGTGCCGGAATAGATCACGTCGTCGCCGAGGTTCGCCGAGTTGTTGATGCCGGAGACGACCATGTCGGGCTCTTCGTCCAGCAGTCCGGCCAGCGCCAGATGCACGCAATCGGTCGGCGTGCCGGCGACGCGGTAGTAGCCGTTGCCCATCGGCAGCACGCGCAGCGGCGCATCGAGCGTGAGCGAATTGCTGGCGCCGGAACGATCGCGGTCGGGCGCCACCACCGTCACCTGGGCCACTTCGCCGAGGCGCTCGGCAAGCACGTGGATGCCAGGTGCATCCACGCCATCGTCGTTGCTGACCAGAACTCGCATGATGCTCCGTCGAAAGCTGACTGCGGACACGCTGGTCCATGACCTCACGGCGCGCGCCACACCCGTCGAGTTTACCGGAGCGCGGCATGGGTTTCACATCGTCCGGGCATCCGCTGCGCGCTTTGACTTAGCATGCCGACATGAAGCGCCGCCCACCTGCACGGGTCAACGACGACGACAGCCGCCTGTTCCGCGAGGCGATCGGCGACGTGCGCCCGCTCGACCCGGTGGCGCCGCCACCAGCGGCGGCGAAGCCCGCGCCGCATCCGCACATGCTGGACGCGGACGAAGCCGCCGTGCCCGGCGAACTGCTGGACATGGCGTTTGACCCGGCCCTGCTCGAAGTCGGCGAGGAACTGGGCTACTTGCGCGATGGCTACCCGCCGAAGCTGCTGCGCCAGCTCAAGCGTGGCCAGTTCAGCGTGCAGGACGACCTCGACTTGCACCAGATGAACGCCGCCGCCGCGCAGGCCAGCATCGTCGCCTTCCTGGCCGAGGCGAAACAGCACGGCCTGCGCTGCGTGCGCATCGTGCACGGCAAGGGCCTGCGCTCGAAAGCCGCCGGACCGGTACTGAAAGGCCTCACCGACCGCCTGCTGCGCCGACGCGACGACGTGATCGCATTCGCCTCGGCACGACCGGCGCTGGGCGGCACCGGCGCGGTGATCGTCCTGCTCAGGGGCTGACTGCAGGAGCGCGTCCGGTGCGCGAATGCTCTTCCCGATGCGAGATCAAAAGCATCGCACGCGATGAAGGAAGTCCCTTGCGGACAGGCTGCGCTCCTACGCGATCGAGGCCACTTCGCGCACGACCACCGTGGCGTACGCGCCGGCCGGCAGCTCGAACGACAGTTCCAGCGCGTCGTCGCCCAGCCAGCGCCAGCGCAGGTCCTTCGGCAGCAGCCGCAGCGGGCGGCGTTCCTGGTCCATCCGCGCCGCCGCCAGGCCGGCGGCCAGGTCGTCGTTCGCCGCGCCGATCTCGCGCTCCAGCGCGCCCGCCTCGCCCTGGCTCGGCGGCTCGCCCTGCCCCCACAACGGGCCGGACGGATGGATGTCGGCGCGGGCCAGCCGTTCGGCCAGCACCGCGTTGAACGGTTCCGGCCCGAACCACGAGCGCGAGCCGGCCAGCGACCAGATCTCGCCATCCAGCGGGCTGTCCCAGGCGCCGCGTTCGACCCGTGCCGCCAGCACGCTGTTGAAGATCTGCGAACGCGCCGCGGACAACAGGAACGAGCGCTGGTCGCGATCCACGCGACGCCCGCCGAACATCGCCCGCGCCTGCGCCACGTTGCCGCCCTCGCGGCCGAAGCGCTGTTCGCCGAAATAGTTCGGCACGCCGCGCGCGGCGATCTGCTGCAGCGCCTGTTCCGCCGCGCCGCGGTCGCCCTGCACCTCGCGCAGCACAAGCACGAAGCGGTTGCCGCGCAATGCGCCGCGCTTCAGTTTGCGCGAATGCCGCGTCGCCGCCAGCACCTTCACTTCCGCGTGCGGGAACGCCGACCAGTCCGGGTCGGGCTTGCCCGCCAGCTGCACGGAGAAGGTCTGCCGGGTCACCGCGTGGCGATCCTTCAGCCCTGCGTAGCCCACCGCGACTGGCGGCACGCCGGCGAACTTCGCCAGTTCTCGCGCCACCCAGTCGGTATTCGCGCCGCGCTTCTCCACCCACAGCAGGGCGTGTTCGCCGGCACCGTCGGCGTCGTAGCCGAGGATCTCCTCGACCTGGAAGTCCTCCGGCGCGCTGCGCAGTCGGGCGGTCAGTGGCGGTTCGCCGAAGGCGTGGGGAAGTTCTTGCACGTCGAAAGGTCCGGTCAGTTTTGTAGGAGCCCACTCGCGGGCGATGCTCTGCTCTGAATCTCCACCGAAGTACCTAGAGCAAAAGCATCGCCCGCAAGCGGGCTCCTACATCAAGAAGATGGTGGCGAGGCCAAGAAAAATGAAGAAACCGCCGCTGTCGGTCATCGCGGTGATCAGTACGCTGGAGCCCAGCGCCGGATCGCGGCCGAACTTCGTCATCAGCACCGGGATGCCGACGCCGGCGAACGCGGCCAGCAGCAGGTTCAGCGTCATCGCCGCGGTCATCACCAGGCCCAGCGAGGCGCTGTCGTACAGCAGCCACGCGACGACGCCGATCACCCCGCCCCAGACCAGCCCGTTCAGCAGCGACACGGTCAGTTCCTTGCGCCATAGCCGCTTCGCGCTCTCGGTGGTGATCTGGTTCAGCGCCAGCGCGCGCACGATCATGGTGATGGTCTGGTTGCCGGAGTTGCCGCCGATGCCGGCCACGATCGGCATCAGCGCGGCCAGCGCCACCAGCCGCTCGATCGAGCCTTCGAACAGGCCGATCACGCGCGAGGCGATGAACGCGGTGACCAGGTTGATCGCCAGCCACGCCCAGCGGTTCTTCAGCGAGGCCCATACCGAGGCGAAGATGTCCTCCTCCTCGCGCAGGCCGCCGCGGCTGAGCGCTTCGCTCTCGCTTTCCTCGCGGATCACGTCGACCATCGCGTCGATGGTGATGCGGTCGATCAGGTGGCCGCTCTCGTCGACCACCGGCGCGGTCACCAGGTCGTAGCGCTCGAACGCCTGCGCCACGTCGTACGCATCGTCGGTGGGGTGGAAGGTGTTGACGTCCGGCGCCATCACCGCACTGACCATTTTTTCCGGCGGGTTCACCAGCAGCCAGTGCAGCGGCAGCACGCCGGTGAGCAGGTTGTCGTGGTTGATCACGAACAACTTGTCGGTCTGCGCCGGCAGCTCGTCCCAGCGGCGCAGGTAGCGCAACACCACTTCCAGGCTCACATCCTCGCGGATGGTGACCATCTCGAAGTCCATCAGCGCGCCGACCTGGTCGTCCCCGTAGGACAGCGCCGACTGCACCTGCTGGCGCTGCTGCGTGTCCAGGCTCGCCATCAGCTCCGGCAGCATCGCGGTCGGCAGATCCTCGACCAGGTCGGCCAGCTCGTCCGCGTCCAGCGGCTCGACCGCGGCGAGGATCTCCTGGCGGTCCATGTCCGCGATCAGCGATTCGCGCACCGCATCGGATACTTCCAGCAGGATCTCGCCGTCGCGGTCGGCCTTGACCAGCTGCCAGACCGCCAGGCGGTCGTCCAGCGGCAGCGATTCGAGGATGAAGGCGATGTCGGCCGGGTGCAGTTCGTCCAGTTGCCGGCGCAATTCGGCCTGCGATCCGGCCGGCAGCGGGCCTTCGTCGTCATGCCGGCGCAGCACCTCGACGATGGCTTCGAGCTGGTCGTGCAGCCGGCTGGTGGCGCTGCGGGCCTCTACTTCGGTCACGCGCGCTCCAGCAGGACGCACGCCTGCGCAGCGATCCCCTCGCCGCGGCCGCAGAAGCCGAGTCTTTCGGTGGTGGTGGCCTTGACGCTAATGCGGCCGACCTCGCTGTCCAGGTCGACAGCGAGGTTCTCGCGCATCGCCTGCGCGTGCGGGCCGATCTTCGGCGCCTCGCCGATCACGGTGATGTCGGCATTGCCCAGCGTGTAGCCATGCTGCGCCATCAGCATCGCCGCATGGCGCAGGAACTGGCGGCTGTCGGCATCGCGCCAGCGCTCGTCCGAGGGCGGGAAATGCCGGCCGATGTCGCCCAGCGCCAGTGCACCGAAGATCGCGTCGCACAGCGCATGGATCACCACGTCGCCGTCCGAATGCGCCACCACGCCGCGACGATGCGGTACGCGCACGCCACCCAGGGTGACGTGGTCGCCCTCGCCGAATGCATGCACGTCGAAGCCCTGTCCGATCCTCATGGGGCGGCCCTCATGCGACTGTCCTTGCAAGCAGGAACTCGGCCAGCGCGAAATCCGCTGCCGTGGTCACCTTGATGTTGTCCTCGGCGCCCTCGACCAGCAACGGCGCGAAGCCGGCCAGCTCCATCGCCATCGCCTCGTCGCTGACGTTCACGCCGCGCCGTGCGGCGTCGCGCAGCGCCGCCGCCAGTTGACCACGCCGGAACATCTGTGGCGTGAAGGCACGCCAACGCAGGTCGCGCGGCTCGGTCTGCACACTGCGGCCGGCCGCATCGGCGCGCTTCAGCGTATCGCGCAGCGGCGCGCCGAGCAGGCCGCCGTCGGCCGCCCCGGCCAGCTCGATCAGCCTGCCGATGTCGGCCAGCCGCACGCAGGGCCGCGCGGCGTCGTGCACCAGCACGAAATCGTCCGCACCCACCGACGCCGGCAAGGCGTCGATTCCGGCCAGCACCGAATCGCTGCGCTCGGCCCCACCGACCGCGGTCAGCACCGGCTTGCCGCTGAGCGTGTCGATCCTGGACCAGTGCGCATCGCCAGCGGCCAGCGTCACCAGCAGGCCGCCGATCCGCGGATGCGCAGCGAGCCGCTCCAGCGTGTGCGCGATCAGCGGCCGCCCGGCCAGCGGCAGGTATTGCTTCGGGCAGTCGCCGCCAACCCGGGTGCCGCGCCCCGCGGCCGGCACCACGCACCACAGCGCCGGCGCGCTCATGGCGACCCGGCGGGCGTGGCGGGTGGCGGCGGCGGCAGGCTGCTGGACGCCGAGGCCGGCGTTTCCACCACCTGGTAGAACACCTCACCTGGCTTGATCAGGCCCAACTCGGTGCGCGCACGCGCCTCGACTGCCTGGTCGCCATGCTTCAAGTCCAGCACATCGGCGCCGACCGCCTGGTTGCGCTGCAGCAGCTTCGCGTTCTCGTCGGCCTGTTTCTTCACCGCCACGCGCAGGCTGTCCACCTCGTGCATGCTGCCGCTGCCGGTCCACAGCTTCAGCTGCAGGCCGATCAGCAGCAGGATCAGAACCAGGGCGATCCAGCGCAGCATGGGCGGCCGTTCAGCCCGGCAGGCGGGTCAGGTTCGGAAACGCCCCGCGGCCGGCATAGCGTGCGGCCGAACCCAGCGCCTCCTCGATGCGCAGCAGCTGGTTGTACTTCGCCACGCGATCGCTGCGGCACAGCGAGCCGGTCTTGATCTGGGTCGCCGTGGTAGCCACCGCGATGTCGGCAATGGTGGTGTCCTCGGTCTCGCCGGAGCGATGCGAGATCACCGCCGAATACTTCGCCGCGTCGGCCATCGCGATCGCTTCCAGGGTCTCGGACAGCGTGCCGATCTGGTTCACCTTGATCAGGATCGAATTGGCGATGTGCTTCTCGATGCCCTCGCGGAAGATCGCCGGATTGGTCACGAACAGGTCGTCGCCGACCACCTGCACGCGCTCGCCGATCGCATCGGTGAGCAGCTTCCAGCCGTCCCAGTCGCCTTCGGCCATGCCGTCCTCGATGGTGACAATCGGGTACTGCCTGGCCCAGCCGGCGAGCAGGTCGACGAACTGCGCCGAGCTGTACTGCTTGCCTTCGCCGGCGAGGTCGTACTTGCCGTTCTTGTAGAACTCGGAACTGGCCGCGTCGAGGCCGAGCAGGATCTCGCTGCCGACCTTGTAGCCGGTCTTGTGGACGGCTTCGAGAATGGTGTCGATCGCCTCGACGTTGGAGCGCAGGTTTGGCGCAAAGCCCCCCTCGTCGCCCACCGCGGTGCTGAGGCCGCGGCCGTGCAGCACGCTCTTCAGCGCATGGAAGATCTCCGCACCGGCGCGCAGCGCCTCAGCGAACGTCGGCAGGCCCACCGGCAGTATCATGAACTCCTGCACGTCCACGTTGTTGTCGGCGTGCGCGCCGCCGTTGATGATGTTCATCATCGGCACCGGCAGCACGCCGGGCTTGCCGTGCGACAGGTACTGCCACAGCGGCTCGCCGCGCGACGCGGCCACCGCGTGCGCCGCCGCCATCGACACGCCGAGCAGCGCATTCGCGCCCAGCTTGCCCTTGTTCGGCGTGCCGTCCAGCGCGATCAGTTTCGCATCCAGGCCTTTCTGGTCAGCCGCATCGAAACCCTTCAGCGCCGCGGCAATCGTGGTGTTGACGTTCGCCACCGCGTTCTTCACGCCCTTGCCGCCGTAGCGTGACTTGTCGCCGTCGCGCAGCTCGACCGCCTCGCGCGAACCGGTGGATGCGCCGCTGGGCACGGCGGCGCGGCCGAAGCCGCCGCCGGCCAGGGTGACTTCGGCTTCCAGCGTGGGGTTGCCGCGCGAGTCGAGGATTTCACGGGCGTGGATGCGGGTGATCTGGGTGCTCATGCGGTGTCCGTCTGCCTGGGTGGTGAATGAGTTGGAACGGGCGCATCGCTGCGCCCGGTGTTTCAGGAAACATCCTGCTCCAGGAAGCGGTGCCGCTTGGTTACGGCATCCAGCTCCAGCAGGGTTTCCAGCAGCGCCTCCATCTTGCCCAGCGGCCACGCGTTGGGGCCATCGCTGAGCGCCTTGCTGGGGTCGGGATGCGTCTCGGCGAACAGGCCGGCCACGCCCACCGCCACCGCGGCGCGCGCCAGCACCGGCACGAACTCGCGCTGGCCGCCCGAGGTGGCGCCCTGGCCGCCCGGCAACTGCACCGAATGGGTGGCGTCGAACACGACCGGGCAGTTCGTATCGCGCATCACGCTCAGCGAGCGCATGTCCGACACCAGGTTGTTGTAGCCGAAGCTGGCGCCGCGCTCGCACACCATGATGGCATCGTTGCCGACGGCTTTCGCCTTGGCCACCACGTGCTTCATGTCCCACGGCGCGAGGAACTGGCCCTTCTTGATGTTCACCGGCTTGCCGGCACGCGCCACCTTCTGGATGAAGTCGGTCTGCCGGCACAGGAAGGCCGGCGTCTGCAGCACGTCGACTACCGCGGCGACCTCGTCCATCGGCGTGTACTCGTGCACGTCGGTGAGCACCGGCACACCGATCTGCCGCCTCACCTCGCCCAGGATGCGCAGGCCTTCCTCCAGCCCCGGCCCGCGGAAGCTCTCGCCGGAGGAACGGTTCGCCTTGTCGAAGCTGGACTTGAAGATGAAGTTCACGCCGAGCCGCGAGGTGATCTCCTTCAGCGTGCCGGCGGTGTCCAGCTGCAGTTGCTCGGACTCCACCACGCACGGACCGGCGATCAGGAACAGCGGCCGGTCCAGGCCGACGTCGAAGCCGCACAACTTCATGCCACGCGCTCCCGGGCCAGCTTCTCGCCGTCGCGCACGGCCTTGAACTCGCGCGCCGCGCGCACGAAGCCGATGAACAGCGGGTGGCCGTCGCGCGGGGTCGAGGTGAACTCCGGGTGCGCCTGGCAGCCGAGGAACCACGGATGCCGCTGTTGCGGCAGCTCCACGATTTCCACCAGCAGGTCGTCCATCGACTTGCCGGAGATCACCAGGCCCAGGTCCTCGAACGGCTGGCGGTAGCGGTTGTTGAACTCGTAGCGGTGGCGATGGCGTTCGCGCACCACGTCCTGGCCGTACAGCTCGCGTGCCAGCGTGCCGGCCTTGAGGCGGCATTCCTGCGCGCCCAGGCGCATGGTGCCGCCGAGGTCGGAGCGGTCGCTGCGCTGCTCGACCTCGCCTGCCGCGGTGGTCCATTCGGTGATCAGCGCGATCACCGGGTTCGGCGTGTTGCGGTCGTTCTCGCTGGAGTCGGCATCGGCGAGGCCGGCCACGTGGCGGGCGAAATCCACCACCGCCGCGTGCATGCCGTAGCAGATGCCGAAGTACGGCACGCCGTGCTCGCGCGCGTACTTCGCGGCCAGCACCTTGCCCTCGAAACCGCGCTTGCCGAAGCCGCCGGGCACCAGGATCGCGTCGGCCTTGCCGAGCACCTTGGCGGCGCCTTCGGCCTCGACCTGCTCGGAGTCGACCCAGTCCAGGTTCACCCGCGTCAGCTGCTTGATGCCGCCGTGGCGCAGCGCCTCGCCCAGCGACTTGTAGGCGTCCTTGTGCTCGACGTACTTGCCGACGATGGCGACGGTGATCTCGTCCTTCGGATGTTCCACCGCATCGACCGTGCGCTGCCATTCGGACAGGTCGGCCGGCTTGGCGTCCAGGCCGAGGCGCTTGACCACGATGTCGTCCAGGCCCTGCTGATGCAGGTACAGCGGCTGCTTGTAGATGATGTCCACGTCAGTAGCGCTGATCACCGCCTGCTCCGGCACGTTGGTGAACAGTGCGATCTTGCGCCGTTCGCTCTCGGGCAGCGGCTGCTCGCAGCGGCACAGCAGGATGTCCGGCTGGATGCCGATCGAGCGCAGTTCCTTCACCGAATGCTGGGTCGGCTTGGTCTTGATCTCGCCGGCGGCCTTGATGTACGGCACCAGGGTGAGGTGCATGAACACCACCTTCTCCGGCCCGTGCTCGATGCGCAGCTGGCGGATCGCCTCCAGGAACGGCAGCGATTCGATGTCGCCCACGGTGCCGCCGATCTCCACCAGCGCCACGTCGAAACCGCGGGTGGCCTCGTGGATGCAGTGCTTGATCTCGTCGGTGATGTGCGGGATCACCTGCACGGTGGCGCCGAGGTAATCGCCGCGGCGCTCCTTGCGGATCACGCTCTCGTAGATCTTGCCGGTGGTGATCGAGTTCTTGCCGGTCAGGCGGGTGCGGACGAAGCGCTCGTAGTGGCCGAGGTCGAGGTCGGTCTCGGCGCCGTCGTCGGTCACGTAGACCTCGCCGTGCTGGAACGGACTCATCGTGCCCGGATCCACGTTGATGTAGGGATCGAGCTTCATCATGGTGACCGAAAGGCCGCGTGCTTCGAGAATGGAAGCGAGCGACGCCGCAGCAATGCCCTTGCCAAGCGAGGACACCACACCGCCGGTGACGAAAATCAGGGGGGTCATGGAAAGCAGCCGTGCTGGAAATTGGCATTTTAGCTGCAGAAGCGTCCCGCTGCGAGATGGAAGCGCAGAATTTGTCGCGATCGGTTCATTTCCAACTGTCCGCCACGGATGAAACGGCCTCGGGCCGCCTGCTAGCATGGCCGGATGAACAACCCCGTCCCCGCCCGTCTCGCCGCCCTGCGTGCGGCCATGCAGCAGCACGGCGTCGCTGCCGTGCTGGTTCCCAGCGCCGATCCGCACCTGTCCGAATACCTGCCCGCCCACTGGGCCGCGCGCGAATGGCTGTCCGGCTTCACCGGTTCGGCCGGCACCCTGATCGTCAGCCGCGAGCAGGCCGGGCTGTGGACCGACTCGCGCTACTTCTCGCAGGCCGAACAGCAGCTCGCCGGCAGCGGCATCGGCCTGATGAAGCTGCGCGTGCCGCACACGCCCGAGCATCTCGAGTGGCTGCAGCAGCATCTGCACGAGGGCGACGTGCTGGCCGTGGCCGGCGACAGCGTGGCCGCGACCACCCAGCGCCAGATCGAGCGCCGGCTTGCCGACAGCGGCGCCACGGTACGCACCGACCTGGACCTGCCCGGTGCGATCTGGGCGGACCGCCCCGCCCTGCCGCAGGCGCCGGTAGTCGAACACGATCCGGTCTACGCCTGCATCCTGCGCGCCGACAAGCTCGCCCGCCTGCGCAAGGCGATGCACAAGCTCGGCGCCAGCCACCACCTGCTGTCCAGCCTCGACGACATCGCCTGGCTGACCAACCTGCGCGGCAGCGACGTGGAGTGCAATCCGGTGTTCCTGGCCCATCTGCTGGTCCAGGCGGACCACCGCGCCACCCTGTTCGTCGGCCGCGCCAAGCTGAGCGATGCGCTGGTCGCGAAACTGGCTGCCGACGGCATCGGCATCGCCGATTACGCCTCGATCACCTCGACCCTGCAGGAACTGGATGCTGCCGACCGCCTGCTGCTGGACAGCGGCCGGGTGGTCAGCGCGATCGCCGCGGCGATCCCGTCAGGCGTGAGCCGGATCGAGGCAGCCAATCCGAGCACCGCGTTCAAGGCGGTCAAGAGCGTCGCCGAACTCGACCACATCCGCGACGTGATGCGCCGCGACGGCGCCGCCCTGGTGCGCGCTTTCCGCCGGCTGGAACAGCGCCTCGCCGCCGGTATGACGGTGACCGAGCTAGACGTCGACACCTTGCTGCACGAAGAGCGCTCGGCCCAGCCCGGCTGGGTCGGCGAGAGCTTCGCCACCATCGCCGGCTACCAGGCGAACGGCGCGCTGCCGCACTACCGCGCCACGCCGGAATCGCACGTCACGCTGCAGGCGAAGGGCCTGCTGCTGATCGATTCGGGCGGCCAGTACCTCGGCGGCACCACCGATATCACCCGCGTGCTGGCGCTCGGCGAGACCACCGCCGAACAGCGCCGCGACGCCACCCTGGTGCTGAAGGGCATGATCGGGCTGTCGCGCGCCCGCTTCCCGAAGGGTGCCAGCGGCCCGCAACTGGATGCGCTGGCGCGCGCGCCACTGTGGGCTTCGGGCATGGATTACGGCCATGGCACCGGCCATGGCGTGGGCTACTTCCTCAACGTGCACGAGGGCCCGCAGTCGATTCGCCCGCCGGTCGCCGGCGGCGCGCTGGTGGCGCTGGAACCGGGCATGATCAGCTCGATCGAGCCGGGCCTGTACAAGCCCGGCCGGCACGGCATCCGCCACGAGAACCTGGCCGTGGTGGTCGAAGCCGACCGCACCGAGTTCGGCGAATTCCTCGCCTTCGAGACCTTGACCATGTGCCCGTTCGACCGCCGCGCGCTGGAACCGGGCCTGCTCAACCCCGAGGAACGTGCCTGGCTGGACGACTACCACGCCAGCGTGCGCGCCGCGCTCAGCCCGCTGCTGGAGGCCGCCGACCTGGAGTGGCTGAGCCGCCACTGCGCGCCGCTGTAGCTCCTCCCCGAACGCGCAGGGCGGACAGTGACCGCCCTGCGTCGCGCAGCCGGCCACGCGTGACCGCCTCAGCGAAAGTGCGTGGCGCCCACGTCGACGGCGGCAGGCTGCATGAAGTACTCGTGCAGGTATTTTTCGCCCTCGTCGCAGAACACGGTGACCACCGTCTTCAGCTTCGGGAAGTTCTGCCGGATGCGCTTGGCGGCGAGCAGGTGCGCGCCGGAGCTCGGTCCGCAGAACAGCCCGTAGCTGCGCGCCAGCCGCTTCATCTCGCTTACGGCATCGGTGCTGGACACGTTCAGCACCTCGTTCACCAGCCCCGCGTGGCGCTGGAAGATGCCCGGCACGAAGCCGTCGGAAATGCCTTCGATGGTGTGCGCGGCAATCTCGCCGCACAGGATCGTGCACGACTCGGACGGCTCCATCGCGAACAGCCGCACATTCGGGTTGACCTCGCGGAATGCCTGGCCCACGCCGATCAGCGTGCCGCCGGTGCCGACGCCCAGCACCAGCGCATCGGGCACGCGGCCCGGCGGCAGCTGGGCCAGGATTTCCGGGCCGAGGATCAGCCGGTTCTCCTCCACGTTCCATTCCGACTCGAACTGGCTGGGGCAGAAGTAGCCGGCCTGCTGGCCAAGCCGCTGCGCGCGCACCAGCGCCTCGTTGACATGGAAATTGCCGCAGAACAGCACGTCCGCGCCGTAGGCCCGCGAGATCGCCACGCGCTCGCTGGACAGGCCCTCGGGCATCACCACCAGCATGCGGTAGCCCTTCACCGCCGCCACCATCGACAGCGCGTTGCCGGTGTTGCCGCTGGTCGCCTCCACGATGGTGTCGCCGGGCTTGAGCAAACCTTCCCGCTCCGCCCGCTCGATCATGTACTTGGCGATACGCGCCTTGATCGAGCCGGAAGGGTTGAGGAACTCGATCTTCGCGTAGACGCCCTCGATCTCCAGCAACGGGGTGTCGCCGACCGCGTCGAGGATGCTGTCCGATACTGTGGTGAAGCGCGTGGCCATCTCAGGCGGCCTCGTGCGCGTGACGCATCGTGTCCAGCGCCAGCGCGGAATGGGCGTAGGCGCCGCCCGCGCGCATCTCGGCGGCGACCCAGATCGCCTCCATGATCTGCTGCTCGCTGGCGCCCTGCTTCAAGGCGCCGGCGGTATGTCCCTTGATGCAGTACGGGCACTGGGTGACGTGCGCCACCGCCACCGCGATCAGCTGCTTGGTGACCGCCGGCAGCGCGCCGTCGGCGAACACCGCGGCGCTGAACGCCTTGAACGCATCCAGCGGCGCAGGCGCCAGTTCGCGGCGCTTGCGCGCCAGTTCCGCCGTCGCCGGCGGGTATATCGTCGTGTCCATGCCATCCTCCTTGGATGAAGCCGGGTGGAAATTCAATGCTGCGCCGACACCGTGCCCTGCACCCAGCTCGGCGGGTCGCTGGCCGGGAAACTCTGGGCGAGCTCGTCGTCGACGCGCTGCTCCTGCGCCAGCACGGACTCGCCGGCCGGTGCAACGAAAAGCTTGCGGCCCGGCGCCAGCACGGCGCCGGCGGCGTCGGGCCCGGTCAGCGAGCGGCGAAGGGAACGTCGTACGAAGAAACGGAACATGGCGGTACCTCCTGATGTCGATGGACATCGAAGTGATGGACCGGCCCGGCGCGCCGCGGGTCACAGCCCCAGATTGTTGTGCTCCAGCACGCGTTCGGCGCGATAACTCGAACGAACCAGCGGTCCTGCGACCGCCTCCAGAAAACCCTTGCCGAGCGCCAGCTTGCGATAATCGCGGAACTCGTCCGGCGTGACGAAGCGCTCCACCGGCAGGTGGTGCGGGCTGGGCCGCATGTACTGGCCCAGGGTGACCACGTCCACGTGGGCGGCGCGCATGTCGTCCAGCGCCTGCTCGACCTCGGCGTCGGTTTCGCCCAGGCCCAGCATCAGGCTGGTCTTGGTGAGCGTCTTGGGCGCGTGGCGCTTGGCGAACGCCAGCACGCCCAGGGTCTGCTCGTAGCCTGCGCGCGGATCGCGCACCGGATGGGTGAGGCGGCGCACGGTTTCCAGGTTTTGCGCGTAGGTGGCCAGGCCGGCGTCGAGCACTGTGGCGACGCTGGCATGGTTGCCGGCGAAATCGGGCGTGAGCGCCTCCACCGCGGTATCGGGCGAGCGCAGGTGGATGGCCTTCACGCAGGCGGCGTAGTGGGCGGCACCGCCGTCCGCCAGGTCGTCGCGATCCACCGAGGTGAGCACCACGTACTTCAGCCCCATCAGCGCCACCGCATCGGCCACCTTGGCCGGTTCCAGCGGGTCGAGCCAGCCGTTCGGGTTGCCGGTGGAGACCGAGCAGAACTTGCACGCGCGCGTGCACACCGAGCCCATCAGCATCAGCGTGGCGGTGCCGCGGCCCCAGCACTCGGCGATGTTGGGGCACTTGGATTCGGCGCACACGGTGTTGAGCTGATGCGTGCGCACGATGTCGGCCACTTCCTCGTAACGCGCGCCGCTGGGCAGCTTCACGCGCAGCCACGGCGGCTTGCGGCTGACGTCGGGCTCATGGCTGTGCGCATTGGGCTTCTGGCCGCCCTTGACCGCGCGGATGCCCTGCGCACTGACGTACTTGCTGCCATCGGGGATGGAGTGACTGCTGGACATGAACGGTCGCGGCTGGCTGGACTGCAGCCAGTGTCCCGCTCCACGCAGCCGCCTGCCCTGATGCACATCAAGGCAGCCGGGCCGGCCCCGTGCACGGGGCGCCGCTCAACTGCGTTTGGGCGGCACCAGCTTCAGCCGCATCGGTACCGACGGCTGGCTCGGGCACAGCAGGCGCTGCACTTCCTCGGGCCGCAACGGGTAGGAGTACAGATAGCCCTGCCCCTCGATGCAACCGCTGCGCAGCAGGAACTCATGCTGCGCCTCGGTCTCGATGCCCTCGGCGATCGTGATCAGACCAAGGCTTTTCGCCATCGCCAGCATCGCCACGGTGATCGCCGCGTCGTTGCCGTCGCCCGGCAGGCCGGTGACGAAGGAGCGGTCGATCTTCAGGCAGGTCACCGCCGGCAGTTTCAGGTAGGCCATCGAGGAATAACCGGTGCCGAAATCGTCGATCGCCACCGCGATGCCGAGCGTATGCAGGGTCTGCATGGTGCGCTCGATGTCGTCGCCCAGCCGCAGCATTGCGCTCTCGGTGATCTCCAGCAGCAATCGTCCGGGTACCAGCCGCCGCGACTGCAGGTTGCGGCTGACCCCGTCGACGAAGGCCGGGTGACCGAACCAGCGCGCCGAGATGTTCACCGCCACGCGGATCGGCGGCACGCCGGCCAAGTCCCAGGCCTGGATCTGGGCGCAGGTGGTCTGCATCACCCACTCGTCGATGCGGCGGATCAGGCCCAGGCTTTCGGCCACCGGGATGAACTCGGCCGGCAGCACCTCGCCGCGTTCCGGATGCTGCCAGCGCAGCAACGCCTCCACCGCCACGATGCGGCCGCTGCGCAGCTCGACGCTGGGCTGGAACACCAGATGGAATTCGTTGCGCGCCAGCGCCTGGCGCAACTCGGCCGCCAGCTGCAGGCGCCGGCGGGTATCGGCGTGCATCATCGGCGTGTAGAAGCGGAACGCATTGCGCTCCTCGGTCTTTGCCGCGTACATCGCCGCGTCGGCGTTCGCGATCAACGCCAGCGCGTTGTCGCCGTCCAGCGGATAACCGGCCACGCCGATGCTGGCGCTCAGCACGATCTCGTAATCGTCCACCAGCAGCGGCTCGGACAGGCTGGCCAGCAGGCGGTTGACGACCGCCCGCGCGTCCTCGCGCAGGATCAGCCGCGGGATCAGCACGGTGAACTCGTCGCCGCCGATGCGCCCGGCCACGTCGCCCTCGGACAGTTGCCGGCGGATGCGTTCGGCAACCTTGACCAGCAGGCGGTCGCCGATCGCATGGCTGTAGCTGTCGTTGACGATCTTGAACGCATCCAGGTCGATGAACAGCACTACCACCGCCAGCCGCTCGCGTTCGGCCACCGCAATCGCCTCGGCACAATGCCGCTCGAACTCCGCCCGGTTGGCCAGGCCGGTCAGCGGGTCGTGCTGCGCCAGGTACTCCAGGCGGTGCTGGTTCGCCTTCGCCTCGTGGATGTCGGTGAGCACGGCGACGTAGTAGACCACCTGGCCGTCGGCATCGCGGATCGTGCTGAGGCTGAGGTGCTCGGGATAGCTGCTGCCGTCGCTGCGCAGACTCACGACCTCGCCCATCCAGTTGTGGCCGGCGGCCACGCTGTCCCAGATCGACCGCGGCAGCGGCTGGCCGCCGGGCAGGCGACGGGTGTCGTCGAGGCGCTTGCCCTGCAGCGCCTGGCTGGTGAAGCCGGTCAGCTCGGCATGCGCCGCATTGGTCGAGATCACCTGCCGCCCAGCATCGGCGATGATCACGCCTTCGGCGATGCTGGCCAGCGCCTCGGCGGCGATCCGGCGCTCGCGCTCCATCGCCACCCGTTCGGAAATGTCGCGGATGATCGCCTGGCGCACCGGCTGGCTGCCCCAGTTGACCAGGCTGGTCTGCGTCTCCACCGGGCGGGTTCGGCCCTTGGCTCCCAGCAACACGTTGGCGGCGGCCCGCCCGGTCTGCTGCCCCGCCATGGACTGCATGAACAGGTGCACGAAGCGGTCGCCGACCAGCTCGCCCGCGCTGCGCCCGGTCCACGCCGAAGCGGTGCGGTTGACGTCCAGGATCCGCCCGCTGGCCTCGTCGACCATCACGATCGCATCGGCGGCGCTGTCGAACAGCAGGCGGTAGCGCTCCTCGCTGCCGCGGATGCTGGCCAGCGTGCGGCGCGCCATGTCCAGCCACAGCAGAACGGCAACGCAGGCGGCACTCAGCACGCCAATGAACAGCATATGCCCCATCCACGTCGTGCCACGGGCGATTTCGAGCGAAAACCGGTTGGCCTTCGGCTCGATCGAATCATTCAGGGCATGAATGCGGCCACGCTGGACGGCTGCCTGTTCAGCCGAAGAGGCTCCGGCGGCATGCGTGTGTTCCAGCTCCTTGGCTATCGAGGCCAGCTGGGCAATCTCCGCGTCGCTGGAGCGCCACGCTGCCAGTGCGTCACGCAAATAAGGTGCTCCGGAGAAGTGCTCCAGCACGAAAATCATGCCGGGCTTCGCCGTCGGCATGACGTTGCCATGGACAAAGGCCCTGTCCACCACTTCCCGGTCGAAATTTCCCGACGCGATCTCGTCGCGCGCCAACCGATCCGAATCGAGGATAGAGTAGTTTTGCCAGAACCCGGCGAGATCGGCGGGGCTGCCGGTGACTGCATAGGCATCCAGGGCGATCACCGCCTGCTTCTGGGCCTTGGACCAGACACTCTCGCTGTTGAGAAATCCAGCGAGAGTGACCTGGGTCTGCAGGGCAAACCATGTCAGCCCGAGGATCGTGGCCAACATCACCACCAGCGCGTAGGCCAGCGGCAACATGCGTCGGGACAAAGGCTGCTGCAACATGGGGGACACCTTGCGCATGCGCAAGTTATCTCATGCCTGACCCGTCAATGGAACGCCCTGCCCGTTGTCTCGACAGCCGTCAGGCAGCCGCTTCCTTCATCCATGTGGACGGCCGATGCGTCTGCATGCAGAGGTCGCCGACGATGCGCATGCTTGTATAGCTTCTGCGGACGCACTCACCCAGATGAGCCACTTCGTCAGCCTTGGGCGTCATGCCCAGCAATGTGCAGACAATTTCCAGTGCCTCCCAGGGGTGGATGTCGTCGTAGGCCGCGTGCAGCTGGAGCCAACGCAGGCTGCCCGTCCTGATCCCGGGGGGGAAGCTCTCGGCATAAGCGGTGCTCTCATAGATGGGCCGCGACCACTCGCCGGTGACGCCCTCGATGGCATAGTTGGTGGCGATCATGCCCGCAGCCAGGGTTCCGTTGGCACTGA
This sequence comes from Rhodanobacter sp. OR87, assembly GCF_000473345.1. Taxonomy (NCBI): domain Bacteria; kingdom Pseudomonadati; phylum Pseudomonadota; class Gammaproteobacteria; order Lysobacterales; family Rhodanobacteraceae; genus Rhodanobacter; species Rhodanobacter sp. OR87. The sequence goes on along the minus strand of NZ_AXBJ01000003.1, from coordinate 208,103 downwards.
TTTCCTCGCACCAGTTGGCCAGCGTCTGAGTGCCATGCGGGGGCCGCGCGTTCAGCACGTCGTCACGAGGCACACCGGAGCCCTCGGCCCAGGCAAGCCAGTATTCGGCATGATTCTGTTCGACCCGTATGTTGCGCACCAGCCAGCGGCGCGCCACGTCATCGCCAAGACTGCGCCCGTAGCGGGTTTTCAGCAGATTCAGTGCCATGAAGCTCGGGAATCGCTCGATGAACGGCCAGACCCCCACCATGAAATTGGCGGTGGAAGCGTGATCAAGCCGAACCTCCCGCATCATCGCCCACAGCTCGTGATCCAGCACGCTCTGCTTGGTGCTTTCGCAGTCAACCACCATATCTTGCGCCCACTGCGGATAGCTGCTCAGTTCGGTCAGGGGGCCGGTACGCTCAAAACGAGTATGCATGACGGTTTTCCTCGGTCGTCAATGGGTGCTGCAGTCGGCTGCAGCGTCGTTGGCCGGCACGCAAGGCTGAAGCCTCGATACCGGCCGCCACCGGCATCGCGGTGATGCCGGAATTCTGTGGTGCATGACCCCGGTGGCGGCGCCCTCTCGCCTGCGATGCCGGCATCGTGGCCGCCGCCGATGCGGTGCGGGGCCATGGCGACGCTTCACATCCGGCTCCATCCCCCCCGATGGATGGCCAGTGCGGTACAGCCTTCACACGTCATGCACGGAAAGAAGAAAAAGCTTGCCGCGGCCATCTTGGCTGAATCCGTACAAGACACGATCCGGTTCCGACACGGGCGGGCAACCGCGTTCCCGATACCGCCCGATACTCGCCCACACATCGCGGAAGGGGAAGCGCCATGAGCATCGCCGCCCAGCCATTGACCCCGGAAGATCCCGAACTTTCCTCCTGGTGGCTGCGCACGGTGCTGATCGTGATGGTGCTGGGCTTCGCCGGGCTGCTCGCGATCACCGCATTGGCCTACCGCAATGCCCCGCCGATTCCTGCCCGGGTGGTGGATGCGCAGGGCAGTCCGTTGTTCAGCGGCGACGACATCCGCGACGGCCAGGCGGTGTTCCTGAAATACGGTCTGATGGACAACGGCAGCATATGGGGCCACGGCGCCTACCTGGGGCCGGACTATTCGGCTGCCGCGCTGCACCGGATCGGCGAAGACACCGCCGCGGCGATCGCGCAGCAGCAGCACCAGCAGCCCTTGGTCGCATTGACGCCCGGACAGCAAGCGGCCGTGCGCGCGGAAACCGCGGTCGAGCTGAAGACCAACCGCTACGACGCCGTCAGCGACACCCTGCAGCTGACCGCTGCGGAAGCGGCGGCATACCGCCAGCAGCTGCCGTACTGGACCGACTACTTCCTGCACCCGGAGGGCAACGGCGGGCTGAAAGCCGGGTTGATCACCGACCCGGCCGAGCTGCACCAGTTCACCGCCTTCGTGACCTGGGCCGCCTGGGCTTCGGTGGCGAACCGCCCCGGCGAGAACTACTCGTACACCAACAACTTCCCGTACGACCCCGCCGTCGGCAACATCCCGGTGCCGGACGCGCTGCTGTGGAGCGCGCTGAGCCTGATCGTGCTGCTGGCCGGCATCGCCGTGGTGCTGCTGATGTTCGGCAAGTTCGACTACCTCGGCTGGATCAGCCGCGGCCAGCACATCCATCCGCACCTGCTGCCGGGCGTGGCCAGTCCCGGCCAGCGCGCGCTGGTGAAGTTCTTCGTGGTGGTGGCGCTGCTGTTCCTGGCGCAGACCCTGGTCGGCGGCGCAGTGGCGCACTACCGCGCCGATCCGGGCAGCTTCTACGGCTTCCAGCTCGAAACGATCTTCCCCAGCAACCTGATGCGTACCTGGCACCTGCAGACGGCGATCTTCTGGATCGCCACCGCCTACGTCGCTGCCGCGCTGTTCCTGGGCCGCACGCTGCGCAGCGACGAACCGCGCTGGTTCGCCCCCTGGGTGCACCTGCTGTTCGGTGCGTTCGTGGTGGTGATCGGCGGCAGCCTGCTCGGCGAATGGCTGGGGATTTCGCAGATGCTCGGCAAGTGGTGGTTCTGGCTGGGCAACCAGGGCTGGGAGTTCCTCGAACTTGGCCGGATCTGGCAGCTGCTGCTGGTGGTCGGCCTGTTGGTGTGGTTTGCGTTGCTGTGGCTGCTGGTGCGCCCGCGCTCGCTGGCCAACCCGGAGTCGAAGCCACTGGTGAAGATGTTCCTGTTCGCCGCGGTGGCGATCCCGGTGTTCTACATCCCCGCGCTGTTCTTCGGCGCAAAGACGAACTACACGGTGGTCGATACCTGGCGCTTCTGGATCATCCACCTGTGGGTCGAGGGCTTCTTCGAGTTCTTCGCCACCACGGTGGTGGCGCTGACCTTCTACCAGCTGGGGCTGACCCGCCGCAACGTGGCGCTGCGGGTGATCTATCTGGACGGCATCCTGTACTTCCTCGGCGGCCTGATCGGCACCGGCCACCACTGGTATTTCACCGGCCAGACCAGCGTCAACATGGCGATGTCGGCGATGATCTCGGTGCTGGAGGTGGTGCCGCTGACCCTGCTCACGCTGGACGCGTGGGATTTCGTGCGCACCACCCGCGGCCATTGCGACGTCTGCGGCAAGTCGGTGGCGGTGCCGCACCGCTGGACGTTCTACTTCCTGATCGCAGTGGGCGTGTGGAACTTCGTCGGCGCCGGCATCTTCGGCTTCCTGATCAACCTGCCGATCGTCAGCTACTACGAAGTCGGCACCCAGCTCACGCCGAACCACGGCCACGCCGCGATGATGGGCGTGTTCGGCATGCTGGCGCTGGCACTGATGGTGTTCGTGCTGCGCCAGACCAGCAGCGACGAGCGCTGGGCCGGCATGGAGAAATACGTGCGGACCGGCTTCTGGGGCACCAACATCGGCCTGGCCATGATGGTGGTGTTCAGCCTGTTCCCCAGCGGCGTGCTGCAGGTGTGGGACGTGATCCAGCACGGCTACTGGCACGCCCGCGCGCTCGACTACATCGCCAGCCCGCGCTCGCACCTGATCGAATGGATGCGCCTGCCCGGCGACCTGGTGTTCATCATCTTCGGCGCGATCCCGCTGACCATCGCCGCAGTCAAGGGCTGGCTGGGCGTGCGCGCGACGCCGCCATCCGACTGACCCGGCACTGGCGACCCCGGCGCGGCGCGCCTCGCCGCACCCGGCCTCAGCCCGACGCCACCCGGGTGAAGCCGTCCGCGCTCCATGCCTCGCTACCGACGCCGTGGTGCACGAAGAACAGCCCGGTCGGGTCGTAGCTGCGCTTCACCGCAGCCAGCCGCGGGTAGTTCGCGCCCCAGAACGCGTGCTGCCAGTCGCGCTCGAAGTAGTCGCTCTCCGACACGTACGAACCCGCGTCGGGTGCCGCCTGCCGCAGGGCGGCGATCGCCCGGCCCATGGCGGCGGCGCGCTCGCGGGCACGCGCCAGATCCGGTTTCGGGCCGGGCATGCCGGGAAAAGCCGGCGGGCCGTCGCCGGCGATGATCGCCAGCGCGAACGCATCCAGCACCTGCGGATTCGTCGCGGTGTTCCGCGCCGCGGCCAGCTCGGCCTTCGGCGCACCGGCCAGGCCCTTGTTGAAATGCAGGCCCACGCCCCAGTGGCGCGTGCAGGCGAACAGCGCATCGGCCAGCCGCGCCTGCTGTTTCTTCCGCAGCAGCGACGCCGGCAGCCATGCCGACTTGTAGCCATGGATGAACCAGCCTACCTGGCCCTGATCGCCCGCCCACAGCACATGGTTGCGCGGCGCACCGGGGCGGTCGTCGTCGACCTGGACGCCGGGCGCGTGCTGCCGGAAGAACTCGGCATCCCACATGTACCTGGCCGGCAGCGCGCGCGCCTGGATCGGTTTGACCAGCTCGTATTCCTTGCGCGCGCGAACCCAGTCGAGCAGCGGCGCCCAGGCCTGCTCCGCCTGCGCCTGGCTCAGGCCCTGGAACACCATGTCGACCCGCACGGTGTTGTCCGAGCCGAAGCCGATCTGCTCGCCCCAGTGCGGGTTGAACAGGCTGCTTTGGTAGAAGCCGATCACCCGTGCGATCAGGGCGCGGTACGCCGCATCCGACACGGCCTTGATCGAACCGGACACGCCGCCGAAGAACTCCGGCAGTTCGCGCGTGCGCAAGGTCAGTCGGGTGACCACCCCCAGGCTGCCGCCACCGCCGCCCTTGATCGCCCAGAACAGGTCCGGGTGGGTGCAGGCGTTGGCGATGCGCACTTGGCCGTCGGCAGTAACGACCTCCGCCTCCAGCAGGCCCGCCGCGGCCATGCCGTAATTCTTCGAGAAGCTGCCGAAGCCGCCGCTCTGCACCAGCCCGGCCACGCCCACCGTGGTGCAGCCGCCGCCCTGCACGTAGCGGCCGCCGCGGGTGGTCACCGCGTCGTAGGCGTCGATCCACATCGCGCCGGCGCCTATCGACACCGCCGGCTGTGGTGCCTGCACGCCAGCGCAGCCGTGTGCCGTGAAGGCGTCGTGCAAGCTGACCTCGTTCATGTGCCGCGTCCACACCAGCAACGAATCCGGCGCGTCGGAGGTGCCCTGGTAACTGTGCCCACCGCCCTTCACCACCAGGCGCAGGTGATGCTCGCGCGCGAAATTCACCGCCGCGACCACGTCCGCCGTGCCTTCTGCGGCCACCGCGTACGCGCTCGGCTGCGAGGTCCACGCATCGACCCAGCCGCTGGTCTGGGTCAGCGCCGGCTGGTCGCCCAGGTAGAACGGGTTGTCCAGGTGCTTCAGCGCTTCGTCGCAAGCGGCGCCGGCCGAGGTCGGGCCGCAGCCGGCAAACGGCGACTCCAGCTTGAGCAGGCGCCCGCCCACGTCGTGCTTCAGCCGGCCCCAGTCGGCAGCGGAAGGCCAGTCCGGCTCGCCGGGGCGCACCCGCGAACGCAAGCGCGCAGGCAGCGGGTCAGCCGCCTGCGCCATCGCCGGGATACCGGAAAGAAGGCCCGGCAGGAGGGGAATCGCCAGTGCGGCCTTCAGCAGGTCTCTTCGTTTCATCGCACCGTCCTTCAGGGGGATCGCCGTGGAAGTCGCCACGATGCGACGCAAACGTTCCGCGCGCCAGCCGCCAGTGACGAACCGCACCGCACCGGTGACCGGTGGCAGCCAGCCGGGGCGGGCCGTGCCGGCATGGTTCGCAGGCATGCCCGCTCAGTCGTGGTGCTCGCGCAATTGCGGCGGTGTCCCGGCGCGCTCCAATCCCCCTCGTTCCAGCCAGCGGCTGGTCTGGGTCCTGGCACGGGCGATCAAGCCGGCCGCCGCGGAATAGTCGTACGGCGAGACACCCAGCGGACACAGGCTCGGCACGATGCGCAGTTCCACCGCACTGCCGGCAAAATGATCGGCGTCGTAGACCAGCTGGCGTGCCACCAGCAGGCTGAGCGCATGCATCGCGCGCGCGATCGCGCCCGAGGGTGCCCGCTCGAGCGCGCAGGCAAACCCGGTGGGCAGCACGATCACCCGCGTGGCGCCCAGGCCGACCGCCACCGAGATCGGCGTGTTGTTGGCCACTCCCCCATCGACCAGCCAGCGCCCGTCGATCCACACCGGCGGGTACACCCCCGGAATCGCGGCACTGGCCAGCACGGCGTCGACGACCGGGCCGGCAGACAGCAGTGCCTCCCGCCCGCTCAGCATGTCCGACGCCACCAGGTGAACCGGCAGGGCCGCATCCTCCAGTTGCCGATAAGGCAGGTGGCGCTCAAGCAGACGCCGCAGCCCCGACGAATCTACCAGATGGTCGCGCCGGCGCAGCAGGCCGAACACGCTGCCCAGGTTGAACGGGAACACCTCGCGCCGCTTCAGCGCGCACCAGATCCGTTCCAGTTCGCGCGCGCCGGCGCGGCTCGGGTCGCCGGCGAAGTACGCGGCGTTGATCGCACCGGCCGAGGCGCCGACCAGGAACGCCGGCGCCTCGCCCCACTCGAGCAGCGCCTGCAGCATGCCCACCTCGACCGCGCCGAGGCTGCCGCCGCCGGCCAGCACGAAGGCGGTGCGCTGCTGCGCACCGCCGACGACCGGAATTGCCTCTGCCATCCGAGCCACCTGCCTGCGCCGAGATGGCGGCGCACCCGGTCATCTGATGCACGCCGCAGCCGCGGGTTCCTCGCGCCGGATGGCGGCATGCGGCGACACCGCCGCCGAGGATCGAACAGGCCTGTCCGGTTGCCCCGGCAGGCCGTGACCCTCAGCCGGCCCGCTCGCTCGGCACCAGCACCATCCACGACACGCCGTAGCGGTCCGCAAGCATGCCGAAGCTGGAGGCGAAGAAGGTCGACATCAGCGGCTGCTGCACCTGGCCGCCGTCGGCGAGCGCATCGAACAGGCGCCTCGCCTGGGCATCGTCATCGGCGGTGAGCGCCAGCGAGAAGCCGTCGAACGTCGGCGTGCCGCCGCTGTAGCCGTCCGAGACCAGCACCTGGCTGGCGCCGATCTGCAGGCAGGCGTGCATCACCTTGTCCGCCGGCAACTGCGTGCCGTCGGGGCACTGGGCGGAGCCTTCAGGGCCGTCGGCGTAGCGCATCAGCATGACCACCTCGGCACCGATCGCCTGGCGGTAGAACGCGATGGCCTCTTCGCAATGGCCGTCGAAGAACAGGTAGGGCTGGATTTGCATGGGGGCATCCTCGTCGTGGTCTGGGCACGCCGAGCCGACACATCGGCTCGGAGGGACGACGAATGGCCCGGGCGCCAATCGACAGCGCTCACAGCCTGTGAAGAAAACCGCTTCCTGCGGATTTCTTCGATCGCGAGTCCGGTACAGGCCCGGACTCGCTCAAGCGAATCAGGCACTGGCGTGCCCGATCCGCACCCGGCCATCGGGCAACCGCTTCTGCGTTGCCTCGACTCGGGCATCCATGCCCTCGCCCTGGCCGCACTTCGAGGTTGAAAAATTCGCCACCTCTCAGCGCATGCTGCCGCTGTCCAGGTAACGCTGGTGCCAGGACAACGCCTCGTTCAGCAGGTGCGGCGTGTGCTTGCCGTAGCTGTCACGGCAGGCGCGGTCGAAGTAGTCCTGCAGCATCGGCCGGTAGTCCGGGTGTGCGCACCGCGCGATCACCGCCCGCGCGCGCTGCTTCGGCGACAGCCCGCGCAAGTCGGCCAGGCCCTGCTCGGTGACCACCAGGCCCACGTCATGCTCGGTGTGGTCGACGTGGCTGACCATCGGCACGAGCGCGGAGATCGCTCCATCCTTGGCCGTGCTCGGGCTCATGAAGCAGGACAGGAAACCGTTGCGGGCGAAATCGCCGGAACCGCCGATGCCGTTGATGATGCGGCTGCCCGCAACGTGGGTGGAATTGACGTTGCCGTAGATGTCGGCCTCGACCATGCCGTTCATCGCGATGCAGCCGAGCCGGCGCACCAGTTCGGCGTGGTTGGACATCTCCTGCGGCCGCAGCACGATGTGCTGGCGGTAGAAGTCGATGCGGCGCACGAACTCTTCCACGCCCTCGGGGCTCAGCGACAGCGAGGTGGCCGAGGCCATCTCGATGGTGCCGTCGCCGATCAGTTCCAGCATGCCGTCCTGGATCACCTCGGTGAACGCGGTCAGCCCGCGGAAGCCGCCCTCGCGCAGGCCGCCCAGTACCGCATTGGCGATGTTGCCCACACCGGATTGCAGCGGCAGCAGCTGGTCGCCCAGCCGCCCCGCGGCGATCTCGTGGCGGAAGAACTCCACCAGGTGTCCGGCGATGTGCCGCGACGCCTCGTCCGGCGGCGCGAAGCGGCCCAGCCGGTCGGGCGCATCGCTTTCCACCACCGCGATCACCTTGTCCAGGTCGCAGCGCAGGTACGGCTCGCCGATGCGGTCGCCCGGCTGCAGCAGCGGGATCGGCTTGCGATGCGGCGGCAGCGCGGTGCCGTAGTAGATGTCGTGCATGCCGTCGAGCCCTTCGGGCTGGCGCCGGTTCACCTCCAGGATCACCTTGTCGGCCAGGTCCAGCCATGTCTTGTTGTTGCCCACCGAGGTGGACGGCAGCAGCCGGCCATCCGGCAGGATGCCGGCGACCTCGATCAGCGCCACGTCGATCTTGCCGAGGAAACCGCACCACGCGTACTGCGCCACCTGGCCCAGGTGGATGTCCATGTACTCGATCTGGCCGGCATTGATGCGCGCGCGCAGCTCGGGGTCGGACTGGTAAGGCAGGCGGAAGTCGATGCCGCCCACGCGCGCCAGCGCACCGTCCAGCTCCGGTGCGGTGGAGGCCCCGGTGAGGATGCGCAGCGCGAACTTGTCGCCGCGCTCGTGCGCCGCGGCGATGCGTGCGGCCAGCGCCAGCGGCACGGCCTTGGGGTAGCCGGCGCCGGTGAAGCCGCTCATGCCCACGGTCATGCCCGGCAGGATCAGCCCGGCCGCCTGCTCCGCCGACATGCGGCGTGCGGCCAGGCCGGCATGTGCAATACGTGTCGTCATGGTTGTCCAACTCGGTAAAGGAACCCGGACCCGCCGCAGCTGCGCGCACTGCCGTGTGCCGCGGCCAGATCCGGGAACCATTCTGGGCGTGCCGGCGCGGCCCGCCAAGGCGACCTTCGGCGCATGCGTCAAATCACCGCCACCCTTCGCCCTTTTGCAAGTAGGGTGCAGTAATGGTCAACTCCACGCCACACGGTGGCACCGACAAGCCGCAGGGGAGATGACAGACCGATGCGCATGCACACAGCGAACGAATCGCGCCCTCGGGCGCCCTGGCGACGTCTGCCACGCCCGCTGCTGGCCGTGGCGCTGCTTGCGTACGGGCTGGTTGCCGGCGCGCAGGCTGCGCCGCCTACCGGGCAGGTGCGCTGGCAGCGCCAGGCGCAGGCCGTCACGATCACCCGCGACGACTGGGGCATCGCCCATGTGCACGGCCGCACCGACGCCGACGCGGTGTTCGGCATGGCCTACGCCCAGGCCGAGGACGACTTCAACCGGGTCGAAACGAACTACCTCAACTCACTGGGCCGGCTGGCCGAGGCCGAGGGCGAATCGGCGATCTGGAGCGACCTGCGCCAGCAGCTGTTCATTGACCCGGTCGAACTCAAGGCGCTGTACGCGAAGAGCCCGGCCTGGCTGCAGGCACTGATGAACGGCTGGGCCGACGGGCTCAACTACTACCTCGCCACGCATCCGGACGTGCATCCGCGCGTGATCAAACATTTCGAACCGTGGATGGCGCTCAGCTTCAGCGAGGGCAGCATCGGCGGCGACATCGAGCGCGTCTCGCTGGAGCAGCTCGCCGCCTTCTACGGCACGGACGGCAAGCAGCTCGCCGGTGTGACCACGCCGTCCAGTTGGGTCGAGCCGACCGGCTCCAACGGCTTCGCGATCGCGCCGAAGCTGACCGCCGACGGCCACGCGCTGCTCTGGATCAACCCGCACACCTCGTTCTTCTTCCGCTCCGAACTGCAGATGAGCAGCGACCAAGGGCTGGACGCCTACGGCGCGGTGACCTGGGGCCAGTTCTTCGTCTACCAGGGCTTCAACCACCATATCGGCTGGATGCACACCTCCACCGGCGCCGACGTGGTCGACGAATTCGCCGAAACCATCGTGCACCAGGGCGGCAAGCTGTTCTACCGCTACGGCAAGGAGTTGCGGCCGGTCACCACGCGCACGATCCGCGTGGCGTATCGCGCGAAGGACGGCGCGATGGCCACGCGCAACTTCGACGCCCACTTCACCCACCACGGCCCGATCGTGCGCGCGGCCGACGGCAAGTGGATCGCCACCGCACTGATGAACAAGCCGCTGGAAGCGCTGGAGCAGAGCTGGCTGCGCACCAAGGCCAGCGACTACGCCAGCTACCTGAAAGTGGCCGAGCTCAAGGCCAACTCGTCCAACAACACCATCTTTGCCGACGACAAGGGCGAGATCGCGTACATGCACCCGCAGTTCATCCCGAAACGCGACAACCGCTTCGACTACACCCAACCGGTCGACGGCAGCGATCCGGCCACTGACTGGCAGGGCCTGCACGCGCTCGACGAGGCGCCGCACCTGCTCAACCCGCCGAACGGCTGGATCATGAACACCAACAACTGGCCGTACTCCGCTGCCGGCGCGTTCAGCCCGAAGCAGGCGGACTACCCGCGCTACATGGACACCTTCGGTGAGAACCCGCGCGGCATCCACGCCACCCGCGTGCTGGACCGCGTGCGCGATTTCAGCAAGGCCTCGCTGATCAGCGCCGCGTTCGACTCGTACCTGCCCGCGTTCTCGCGACTGGTGCCGGTGCTGGTGCACGACTACGACATGCTGCCCGACAACGATCCGCTGAAGCCGCGCCTGGCCGGCCAGATCGCCCTGCTGCGCAGCTGGGACTACCGCTGGGGCATCGCCTCGATGCCGACCACACTGGCGGTGTTCTGGGGCGACATGCTGTGGGACAAGGTGCACGCCGCAGCCGAAGCCGAGCACCAGTCGGTGTACGACTACATGGCCGGTGACGCCGGTGCGAAAGCGCGCCTGGGCACGCTGGCCGAAGCGTCCGACCGGCTGGAAAAGGATTTCGGCAGCTGGGGCGTGCCGTGGGGCGAGATCAACCGCTTCCAGCGCAACGATGGTGCCATCGAGCAGACCTTCGACGACGCCAAGCCGAGCATTCCGGTGCCGTTCGTGTCGTCACGCTGGGGCTCGCTGGCCTCGTTCGGCGCGCACCGCTGGCCGGGCACGAAGAAGTACTACGGCACCAGCGGCAACAGCTTCGTGGCGGTGGTCGAATTCGGTCCGAAGGTCAGCGCCCGCGCGATCACCGCCGGCGGCGAGAGCGGCCACCCGGGTTCGAAGCACTTCAACGACGAGGCCGAGCGCTACACCACCGGCAACCTGCGCACGGTGTACTTCTGGCCGGAGCAGCTCAAGGGGCATACCGAGCGGGTCTACCACCCGGGCGAATGAGCCGCCGCGCTACGCGGCGGTGCCGAACAGCATGCCCACGCCGGTGGTGATCGCCATCGCCAGCGCACCCCAGAAGGTGATGCGCATGGCGCCGACGCCCATCTTCGCGCCGCCAGCCCACGCCGCCACCGCGCCGAGCACGGCGAGGAACACCAGCGAGGTGGCGAACACCAGCCACAGCAGGCTCGCCGCCGGCGTCAGCGCCACCACCAGCAGCGGCAGCGCGGAACCCACCGCAAAGCTCAGCGCCGAGGCGCCGGCGGCCTGCAGCGGCCGCGCCTTCAGCACCTCGGTGATGCCCAGCTCGTCGCGGGCGTGCGCATCGAGCGCATCGTGCGCCATCAGCTGCTCGGCCACCTGCCGGGCCAGCTGCGGGTCGAGCCCGCGGCCGACGTAGATCGCCGCCAGTTCGCGGTGCTCGGCTTCCGACTGGGTCTGCAGCTCCAGGTGCTCGCGCGCGAGTTCGGCGCGCTCGCTGTCGGCCTGCGAATGCACCGACACGTACTCGCCGGCAGCCATCGACATCGCGCCGGCGACCAGCCCGGCGACGCCGGCGACCAGGATGTTCTGCCCGCTGGCATGCGCCGCCGCCACGCCCAGCACCAGGCTGGCGGTCGAGACGATGCCGTCGTTCGCGCCCAGCACGGCGGCGCGCAGCCAGCCGATGCGGTCGGTACGGTGGCGTTCGTGATGGTGTCGGGGCATGCCGGTAATCTCGCGGGTCGGGTGGCGCATTGTGCGCAGGTTGGCCGGCGGCCGTGCAAACGCTTCTCGTCCCGCCGGGGCCGGCAACGGCGTAACTAAGCCCGCGCCTTCGCGCCGCCCTTCAGCAGGCCCAGCTGCAACAGGCTCTCGGCGGTGGCGACGACGGCCTCCTGCGGCAAGCGCGGCGACCAGCCCAGCACGCGGCGGGCCTTGGCACTGCTGGCGTTCTTGGGCATGCCCAGCTCGGGCAGGATCTGCCTGACCGCCGGGTCGCGCAGCGCCGCCAGGCGCACCAGCCAGTTGGGCAGTTGCCGCGTGGGCACCTTGCGCGCCGACGCGCCCAGTTGCTGGCGCAACGTCGTGGCGATCTCGCGAATCCACAGGAAGTCGCCGGCAACGGTGAGAAAGCGCTCGCCGGCCGCGGCCGGGTCGGTCATCGCGCGCAGGTGCAGGTCGGCCACGTCGCGCACGTCGACCACGCCGAAACACAGCTGCGGGCAGCCGGGCATGGCGCCATCCATCAGCCGCTGCACCAGCAGGATCGAGGTGGAATAGTCCGGCCCCAGCACCGGCCCGAACACGCCCACCGGATTGACCACCGCCAGCTCCAGCGCGCCGCCTTCGCGCGCGATGAAATCCCACGCGGCGCGCTCGGCCAGCGTCTTGGACTTGACGTAGGGCAACACGCCCTCGCCGTCGAGGTCGGTCCAGCGGGTCTCGTCGAAAGGCGCCGGCTGCGGTGCATGGCCATAGCCGACCGCCGCGAACGAGGAGGTCAACACTACGCGCCGCACGCCCGCGTCGCGCGCGGCACGCAGCACGCGCAGCGCGCCCTCGCGCGCGGGCACGATCAGTTCGTCCTCGTGTTTCGGAAGGTCCGGCGGGAACGGCGAGGCCACGTGCAGCACGTAGTCGCAGCCGGCCACCGCTGCCGGCCAGCCGGCATCGCGCTCCAGATCGGCCTCGACGAAGGACAGCCGCTCGCCCGGCTCGGCGCCGCCCTGCCTGAGCAGGGCGCGCACCACGCCTTCGCGCCCGCGGCTGCGCACGCTGGTGCGCACGCGATGCCCCGCGGCCAGCAGTTGCAGGATGCAGTGGCTGCCGATGAAACCCGACCCGCCGGTGACCAGTACCGTGCCCATGACGATCCTCCCGATGTGTCTGCTTGCCGCGCCGGACCGCGTGTTCAGCCGCGGCCGGGAATCTGCAGCCCGCGCTGCACCGCCGGTCGTGCCAAGCCGCGTTCGAGCCAGCCGCCGACGTGGGTGAAGCGGTCGTAGTCGACCAGCTCGCGCGCCTCGTATAACGTGATCAGGTTGTTCACCCAGCCCAGCGTGGCGATGTCGGCGATGGTGTAGTCCTCGCCCATCAGCCAGCGGCGGCCGGCGAGCCGCCCGTCGAGCACGCCGAGCAGGCGCTTCGATTCGTTGACGTAGCGCTGCAGCGGGCGCTTGTCCTCGTAGGCCTTGCCGGCGAACTTGTTGAAGAAACCGACCTGGCCGAACATCGGGCCGATCGACGCCATCTGGAAAAACAACCACTGGATCGTCTCCCAGCGCCGCGCCGGGTCGGCCGGGATGAACTGCCCGCTCTTGTCCGCCAGGTACAGCAGGATCGCGCCCGACTCGAACAACGCCAGCGGTGCGCCGCCGGGACCGTGCGGGTCGATGATCGCGGGAATCTTGCCGTTCGGGTTGAGCGCGAGGAACTCCGGCGTGTGACTCTCGTCCCGCATGATGTCGACCAGGTGCGGCTCGTACGGCAGGCCGGTCTCCTCCAGCATGATCGACGCCTTCACGCCGTTCGGCGTGTTCAGCGAATACAGCTGGATGCGTTCGGGATGCGCCGCTGGCCAGCGCGTGGTGATGGGGAAGTCGGACAAACGGGTCACGCGGCACTCCTGCGGCGGGGGGAACGGCGCAAGGTAAGGCGTTCCCGCATCCGGTTCAACACGGCGCAGGACGCATCCCGCTCCGCGCCGGCGCTTTCACCAGCTTGCCTTCAACGCGCGCTCGATCTCCTCCAGCGGTGCGCGGAACAGCGACTTGTTCAACTCCTCCACCATCCGCCGGGCGGTTTCCTCGTGCAGCAGCGGGCGCATCTGCCCCAGCGTCTGCGGATCGGCCGCCAGCACCAGATGGGAGAATTCGTTCTTCAGCGCGGCGGCGTTGAGACGGCGCGCCAGCTGCTTGGCGAAGGTGGCGGCATCGGTCTCGGCGGTGCTTCGCTCCGGCGGCTGACGCCCGGCCGGGCCTTCGCTGGCCAGGTCCTTCGGCTCCACCAGCTTCATCTGTTCGAGCGATACGTTGAGGCCCTTGCCGACGTTGCGCAGGAGCCGCGCGCCGCTGCCATCGGCCACCACGACCCAGGCACCAGTGGGAATCTTTTTCATCGGGATCTCCTCGGGCTGGCCGGCGCGGTGGGCGATGGTGCGCGACGTTGCCAAGGCTAGTGCGCGGGAGGTGATGCCGATGGGAACGGGGCGCCGCTCAGCCGGCATCAGCCGCACGACGCCACGCGCACCTGCGCCGGGCTGCGCGGCGGCGACGGCACACGCCGGGAGGCCGGCCAGCAGCGCGACGGCCAGCCAGGCAGCCAGGCAACGGCTCACGCCGGCACCCCGCGCAGCGACCAGAAGCCGATGTCGCGCCGGTGGACATAGCCCATCCGCTGGTACAGCGACTTCGCACGCGGGTTCTGATGGCTCACGTGCAGGAACGGCAGGCGGCCGCGCTCGAGATTGTCGTTCGACAACAATGCCAGCAGGCGGCGCGCGTAGCCGCGGGCGCCGAAGTCGGGGTGTGTGCACACCGCGCTGATCTCCTGCTGCGCCTCCATGCCCAGCCGTTCGCCGATCATCGCCGCCAGCCGGCCGTCCTGGTAGATGCCGAAGTAGCGGCCCAGCTCCATCGTGCGCGGGCGGAAGTAATGCGGATACACCAGCGCGGTCAGCGCCAGCACGTCGGCGCGATGCGCCTGGGTCAGCTCGATCACCGGCGGCCCGTCGATCACCGCGATCGGCGCCGGGCAGATCATCTGCGCCAGCGGGGCGAACGCCTCGATCAGCCACCCCACCGGCGGCTTCGGCGCCACGCCGAGCAGGTAGACCGATTCGCCCGGCTCGACCAACGACGCCAGCGCTTCGGTCACGCTCGCCTCCGCGCTGGCCACGCCGAGAAACGGGGCAAATGCGGCGGGATAACGCGCCACGTCGCCGTGGCGCAGCGCGATGGCCCGGTGCCGGCTGCACAACGACGCCCAGAAAGGATTGTCCAGCTCCGAATCGATCATGTCGCCATGCTTCCGCTAGCGCAGGCCCACCGTGCCGTTCGCCGCCTTCACCAGTCTGGCCGGGTCGTAGCCCACGCCGTCCTTGAACACCAGCGCGACGTGCTCGACGTCCTTGATGTTTGTTGCCGGGTTGCCGTCGAGCAGCACCAGGTCGGCGGCCTTGCCCACTTCGATCGAGCCGATGCGCTGGTCCTCGCCCATGAAGCGCGCGCCGTTGAGGGTGGCGATCCGGATCGCCTGCAGCGGCGTGAAGCCGGCTTCCACCAGCAGTTCCACTTCGCGCTGGTCGCCGTAGCCGGCGATCACGCCGCCATAGCCGGTGGGGTCCAGGCCGGCCAGCAGGGTGCCGCCCTGCTGCACGAACGCGCGCTCGAAGTCCTGCTCCAGCTTGAACACCTTCGGCCACGGCGAATCGTGCATGCCGGCGACGCGCTCGCGGCTGGCCAGGTACTCCACCCGCGTTTCCGGCAGCATTGCGTCCAGCACGCGCGGGCCCACCGGCGCGCGGCCGGGCACGAAGGTCTCGAACACCGGCAGGGTCGAGGTGACCGCCACGCGCTTCGACACCAGGGTCCTGATCAATTGCCGGATGCGCGGATCGTCCACGCTCATCGTCGCCAGCTGGGCCACCGCGAGCTTGGTGTCCGGGCAGACGTCAGGCTGCTTGCCCGCCATGAATTCGGTGTCCACCGGCAAGCCGTGCTCCAGGTCGTCGATGCCAAGCCCGGCCGCCTCGGTGAAACCGATCGCGCACAAGTGGCCGGTCACCTGGATGTGCTTCGCATGCGCCGCCGCGATCGCCGCGGACAGCTCGGCGCGGGTGATGTGCATGTACGCCTTGAACGAGGTGGCGCCCTCGCCGATCCAGTAGTTGACCGTGTCGGTGGCGTCGACCGCATCCGTCAGCTCGTGCATCTGCGGCGTGAAGCTGCCCTTGCCCTCCAGGTACGGCCCGGTGGTGTGCATCTTCGGCCCGGGGATCTGTCCGGCGTCGATCGCCTTCTTCAGCTCCAGGTCGGTATACGGCTCGGTGCTGCCGGTGGTGCGGATGCTGGTGACGCCGCCAGCCAGGTACAGCTTGGGAAAGCTCGACGCCTGCTCGGGGTAGATCGCCTCCTTCGCCTCCGGGTTCACCTTCGGCGCCGGATAGAACATGTGGTCGTGCATGCCGACCAGGCCGGGGATCAGCGTGTGCCCGCTGGCGTCGATCACGGTCGCGTCCTTCGGCAGCTTCACGTGCCTGCCGGCCGCCGCGATGAGGCCGTCGCGCAGCAGCACCGTCTGGTTCTCCCGCGCCGGCGTGCCGGTGCCGTCGATCACCCGCACGTGAGTGATCGCGATCAGCGGCTGCGCGTATTTCACGTACTGCAGCGTCCGCGCCGACAGCTGTGGCGCCTGCGCCCAGGCGGACGAAACGGCGCACAGCCCGGCCAGCGCGGCGGCCAGCAGGGCATTCCGACGGGGGTGTGGCGGCGCCAGGACGGGCGCGGGGCGGCGGGCTTGCACGGGCATGATCGGATTCCCCAGTGGCAGGGCGGGCAGCGGCCCGCGAGCGCGCCAAGTTACTCCGATGAAATCCGCGATGTAACAATGGCGCGACGTCGTTCGGTCTACTCGTGTTCTGTTTTCCGGCCCACCGCGCCCCCATATCCAGCCGATGACTCCGTTGCAGCGATTCCTCGAAGCCCATCCGCGCCTGTTCGTGCTGACCGGCGCCGGCTGCAGCACCGACTCGGGCATTCCCGACTACCGCGACCGCGACGGCCAGTGGAAGCGTCCGCCGCCGGTGAACTACGGCGCGTTCATGCACGAGCCGGCCACACGCCGGCGCTACTGGGCACGCAGCATGGTCGGCTGGCGGCGCTTCGGCAGCGCGCAACCGAACGCCGCCCACCGCGCCTTGTCCGGGCTGGAGCGACGCGGCCAGGTCGAGTTGCTGGTGACGCAGAACGTGGACCGCCTGCACCAGCGCGCCGGCAGCGAACGGGTGCTCGACCTGCACGGTCGCCTCGACCAGGTGCGCTGCATGAGCTGCGACTGGCGAGGCGCCCGCCACGCGTTCCAGCAGGCGCTGGTCGAGCGCAATCCAACGTGGACCCGGCTCGACGCCGTCGACGCGCCGGACGGCGACGCCGAGCTGGACGGCCTCGACTTTGCGTCGTTCGAGGTGCCGCCCTGCCCGCGCTGCGGCGGCATCGTGAAACCCGACGTGGTGTTCTTCGGCGAGGCGGTGCCGCGCGAGCGCGTGGAGACCGCCACGCGCGCCTGGCAGGCCGCCGATGCGGTGCTGGTGGTGGGTTCCTCGCTGATGGTGTATTCCGGCTACCGCTTCGTGGCGGCTGCGGCGCAGGCCGGCAAGCCGGTGGCCGCGGTGACGCTGGGGCGTACCCGCGCCGACGCGCTGCTGACCTTGAAGGTCGACGCGCCCTGCCAGGAAGCGCTGGCGTTCCTGCGCGCGGACGAGCCGGCGGCCAGCGTGCCGCTGCCCTAGCGCGGCGTTCCGCTGTCGCAGCGCGCGTTGCCGCGCTGGCAGCAAAGATCACCTGACGCAACCGTAAAGTTGCATTTCATGCGTTGCCGGCGCAAGCTCATATGCAACCCGGAGGTGGCACATGAGCGATCGCATCGAGAAACGCATCGAGCTGAGGGCGCCGGTGTCGCGCGTGTGGCGCGCGCTGACCGACTACCGCGAGTTCGGCGCATGGTTCCGCGTGGACCTGTCCGGGCCGTTCGAGCCCGGCCGGGAGGCCATCGGCCACATCACCTGGCCGGGCTACGAGCACATCGTCTGGCGCGCCGTGGTGCAGGTGATGGAGCCGCAGCGGCTGTTCAGTTTCAGCTGGCATCCTTACGCCATCGAGCCAGGCGTGGATTACTCCGCCGAACCGCCGACCCTGGTCGAGTTCCACCTCGAAGCGCACGGCGAGGACACCGTGCTGACCCTGGTCGAGTCGGGCTTCGAGCGCATCCCGGCCAGCCGTCGCGCCGAGGCGTTCCGCATGAACGACGACGGCTGGAGCATCCAGCTGGAGAACATCCGCCGTCACGTCGAAGGCAGCGTGATGACGGACGGCCATGCCGGCTAGCGCACGCTCGCGCCTGGCGCGGCGACTGCCGCGGGCCGCCACGGTGTTCGCCGCGCTTGGCGACCCCACGCGGCTGGCGCTGGTGACCCGGCTGTGCGACGGCTCGCGCCGCTCGATCACCCAGCTCTGCGACGACCAGCCGCTGACCCGGCAGGCGATCAGCAAGCACCTGCGCGTGCTCGAGGACGCCCGCGTCGTGCGCAGCGAGCGTACCGGACGCGAAAGCCTGTACACGCTCGATCCGCAGCCGATCGGCGAACTGCGCGAGTACATCGACCTCGTGTCGAGCCAGTGGGACGACGCGCTGGCGCGGCTGAAATCCTTCGTGGAGAAGTGAGCGCCGGTCAGCTGGTGTGATCGAGGATGATCTTCCAGCCGTCGGCGGTCTTTTCCCACAGCAACGAGAACACGCCATCGTCCTGCGCCACCTCGCCGTGCGTCGCGCGGTCGAGGTGGAAACGGCCGGTCACCACGGCGTAGCGTGACTCGCCGCCGGCGCCCGGCAGCAGGCGCACGTCCAGTTCGGAGAAGGTGAGCCGGCCCATCTGCTGCGCCGTCGCATAATGCCTGCGGTAGCTGTCGAGGATGGCGCGGTAGCCCTTGCGCACGCTGCTGCCGATGAAGGTGGTGTCGGGCGCGTCCTTGTAGCCGCGCATGTAGCCTTCCACGTCGCCGCGATTCCACGCCGCCGCCTGCTGCGCCATCACCTGGCGGATCGCGGCACCTTCATCGGTGGCCGCCGCCACCCTTGCCGGTCCCGCCAGCGCCAACGCCAGCAGGACCTGCAGTCCGACCAGGAACATTCTTGTTGCCACGATGTGCTCCCCTGCGATGCGCGCCGGCGACGCGCGCGGCGGCCTGCCCCGGCGCAGAACCGGCTCGGCGCCGGCCGCGCCATCAGATGAAGTGGAAGATCCAGTGCAGCGTTCCCAGCACCAGCACCTCGGCAGCCACGAACACCATGAAGCCGAGACAGAACTTGCCGACCGGCTTTTCGATCCAGAGCTTGTACGAACCCTTTGCGGGGCCGGCGTCGCTTCCCTCGTCGAGGGCAAAACCTGTCGCGTTGCCCGCACCTGCTTTCGTCGAAGCCATCTGCATGCTCCTGCCTGAAGGTGGTCGTTCCGATGCCACGGTTCCGTTGCGGACTGTACCGCGGCCATCGCCATGGCGACCACGTTGCGGCGATCGGAAGAAACTGCAGCCCGACCCGATCGGCAGCAGCGGCGCGCGGCGGGTTGCGCCTGTCCACCGGTCTGCCTACTCTCGACAGACCTTGCCCTGGAGCCGCCTGCATGCGCCCGATCCACATCGCCACGCTATGCGCCGTAATGACCGTGGCGTTCGCCGCCGGTTGCCAGCGGGAAGCGCCCAACGCACCGCCCCACAGCGCTCCCTCCTCCAGGGTCGCGGCGGTCAATGACGACGCCCCACTGGAGCGCGCCGTCGACGACTTCATCGACGGCATGTTCCGCCGCCACCCCACCTTTGCCGCCAGCGCCGGCAGGCACGAGTTCGACGGCAAGCTGCCCGACTACAGTCCGGCCGGGCTGAAGGCGGATACCGACTGGCTGCATGCCGAGCGCGCCCGGTTCGCCGCGTTCACCGACGACCGGCTCGATGCGAGCGGCCGCTTCCACCGCGACTACGTGCTCGCGGTGATCGACGGCCAGCTGTTCTGGCTGGAGGACTCCGGCTTTCCCTACGGCAACCCGGCCTTCTATACCGACGATCTGTCGCCCAGCATGTACCTGACCCGCCCCTACGCGCCGCTGCCGCAACGGATGGCGGCCTTCGTCAGCTACCAGGAAGCGCTGCCCAAGGCGATCGCCCAGATCAAGGCGAACTTCAAACTGCCACTGCCGGCGTCGTACATCGAGCTGGGCGTGAACAGTTTTGGCGGGTACGCGAGCTTCTTCAAGACCGACGTCCCGGCGATCTTCGCCGGGGTCAAGGACGACGCGCTGCAGGCGCGTTTCAAGGCGTCCAACGCCGCCGCGATCAAGGCCACGCAGGACCTCGCCGACTGGCTGAAGGCGCAGCAACCCCATGCCACCCAGGACTACGCGCTGGGCGCGGCGAAGTTCTCCAAAATGCTGCACGCCACCGAGCTGGTCGACCTGCCGCTGGACCGGCTCAAGGCCATCGGCGAAGCGGACCTGCAGCGCAACCTCGACGCGCTCAAGGCGGCCTGCGGCAAGTTCGCGCCGGGCCAATCACTGAGCGCGTGCGTCGCCAAAGAGGGTGCGGACAAGCCGGCCGGCGGTGCCGTGGAAGGCGCGCGTGCGCAACTTGCTGGCCTGCGCCAGTTCATCGTCGAGAAGGACCTGGTGAGCATCCCCGGCCCGGAACAGGCCAAGGTCGAGGAAGCGCCGCCGTTCAACCGCTGGAACTTCGCCTACATCGAGATCCCCGGCCCGTACGAGAACAACCTGCCTTCCGTCTACTACATCGCCCCGCCGGATCCGGCCTGGAGCAAGGCCGACCAGCAGGCCTACATACCGGGCAAGGCCGACCTGTTGTTCACGTCTTCGCACGAAGTGTGGCCGGGGCACTTCCTGCAGTTCCTGCACGCCAACCGCGCGCACTGGAAATTTGGCCAGCTGTTCGTCGGCTACGCCTTCGCCGAAGGCTGGGCGCACTACGCCGAGGAAATGATGTTCGACGCCGGCCTGGACGGCGCCACGCCTGAGGTCCACATCGGCCAGCTCACCAACGCCCTGCTGCGCGACGTGCGCTACCTCTCCGCCATCGGCCTGCACACCGGCGGCACGACCGTCGCCCAGTCCGAACAGATGTTCCGCGACAAGGCCTTCCAGGACCCGGGCAACGCGCGCCAGCAGGCGGCCCGTGGCACCTACGACCCGGCCTACCTGAACTACACGCTGGGCAAGCTGATGATCATGCAGCTGCGCCAGGACTGGATCGCCGCGCACCCGGGCCCGCACGCGCTGAAGGCGTTCCACGACCAGTTCCTCGGCTACGGCGGCCCGCCGATCCCGCTGGTGCGCGCGCAGATGCTGGGCGGCAAGCCGGCGGCCAGCCTGTGGACGGCGCCGGCGGCGGCCGCGGCGGAAACGGCCGCGGCCACGTCCAGGTAAGGCCAGACGCCGGTCGATTTCCGCCGCGCCCGTTCGTCAGGGAGAGAGCCCCTCCTCCGCCACGGAAAACCGCCATGACCACCAACACGCTTCGCCTCCACCGCGTGCTGCGCGCCCCGCCCGAGCGGATCTACCGCGCCTTCCTCGACGCCGAGGCGATCGCCAAGTGGCTGCCGCCGCACGGCTTCACCTGCAAGGTGCACGAGCTGGACGCACGGGTCGGCGGCCAGCACCGGATGACCTTCACCCACTTCTCCAGCGGCCACGGACACGGCTTCGGCGGCACCTACCGCGAACTGGTGCCGGGCGAACGCATCCGCTACAGCGACCGCTTCGACGACCCCAACCTGCCCGGCGAGATGACCACCACCGTCACCCTGCGCGCGGTGTCCTGCGGCACCGACGTGCAGGTGGTGCAGGAAGGCGTGCCCACAGTCATCCCGGTCGAGCAGTGCTACCTGGGCTGGCAGGAATCGCTGCTGCTGTTGGCGCAACTGGTGGAGCCGGACATTCCGGGCTGACCGGCGCCGCATGCGGAATCGACGCCGACCCGTGTCGATTCCGCACGCGCCCGTTCGTCGTCAGCAAAGAAGGCGGCCCCGTCGGCCGCCGTTTGCGCAGGAGTCCGCCATGTCCTATGTCGATGGTTTCGTGATCGCCGTGCCCGACGCCAACCGCGAGCAGTTCATCGCGCATGCCCGCCACTTCGACGCCATGTTCCTGGAGTTCGGCGCCACGCGGGTGGTGGAGTGCTGGGGCGACGACGTGCCCGACGGCAAGCTCACCGACTTCCGCCGCGCCGTGCAGGCCGAGCCGGGCGAATCGGTGGTGTTCTCCTGGATCGAATGGCCCGACCAGGCCAGCCGCGACGCCGGCATGGAGCGGATCATGCAGGACCCGCGCATGCCGGGCGCCGGCGACATGCCGTTCGACGGCAAGCGCATGATCTTCGGCGGCTTCGCGCCGGTGGTCAGCCTGCCCGCCTAGCGTGCGGCGCGCTCACTCCTCTTCTTCCTCGAACTCCACCAGCGCGTCCAGCTCGAACGCCAGCGCCTCGACCGCCTCGCGCACCTTGCGCGCGGTGGAGGCGTTCGGCGCCTCGATCTCCAGCTCGTGCGCGTCGGGTCCGTGGGTGTCGCTCAGGCCGGCGGAGCTGGAATCCGCGTCGTCCATGCGATCCATCATGTCCGCGACCTCCTCCACGCGTTCGATGCCGTCCAGGCTCTGCAACAGATTCATCACGGCCCGGACGTCATCGTCGCTTCCGGTCAGGCGCAGGCGTAGTGTCGGCATGGCGGCATCTCGTGGCGGGATGCAAATCAGCCTAGGCACGCCCGGGCCAAGGCGGCGTGACGATGGCCACCCAAGCCGTCCGCGAAGAAGCTGGCCCCGCTAGTGGCCCAGGGCGTCGCCGCAACCCAGTGCCGCCGTCGACGGCAGCGCAGCCGGGCCGCGCGTCCGCTGCAGGTGCGCCAGCCCCCAGACCCTCGCCTCCTCCACCAGCGGCAAGACCGTTGCTCCGTAATCGCTCAGGCGGTACTGCACCGGCGCCGGTACCGGCCCGGCCACCAGGCGCTCGACCAGGCCATCGCTTTCGAGCTCGCGCAGCTGCTCGGTCAACACCTTGTGCGAGATCGGCGCGACGCGGCGCAGCAGGGCGGAAAAGTGATGGGGCTCGCGCGCCAGCCAATACAGGATGGTGAGCTTCCATTTGCCGCCGACCGCGACGAAGGCCGCGTGCAGCGGGCAATCCGCCAGCGGGTGGGCCGTGGCCGGCGGATACGCACCTAGACGTGCCTTCTTGTCGCTGGACATGGCTGCCTCTAGCTTCAGTCGATCGAACCACGTCGGAGCATGCCATGCCGAGCCGTTACCGCGCCTTGCTGCCGTGGCTGGCCATCGCCTGGCTGCCGTGGCTGCCGGCTGCGTCCGCCTGCGCACAAGCGGCGCAGGCCACCAGGGCTGGCGCGGAAATTCCGCGCGACGGCCAGCACGATTTCGACTTCGAGATCGGCACCTGGCGCACGCACCTGAAACGGCTGGCGCATCCGCTGTCGGGGTCCGGCGAATGGGCGGAGTACGAGGGCGTCACCACCGTACGCAAGGTGTGGAACGGCCGCGCCAACCTGGTCGAGCTGACGGCCGATGGCCCGGGCGGCCATTTCGAGGGTCTGAACCTGCGGCTCTACAACCCGCGCTCGCGCCAATGGAGCCTGAACTTCGCCAACAGCAGCAGCGGAACGCTGGGGCAGCCGACGATCGGTCAATTCGTCGACGGCCGCGGCGAGTTCTACGACCAGGAAGACTTCAACGGGCGCGCCATTCTCGTCCGCTTCGTAATCACGCCGCTCGACGCCGACACGATCCGCTTCGAGCAGGCCTTCTCGGACGACGGCGGCAAGACCTGGGAGGTCAACTGGGTGGCCACCGATACGCGGATGAAGTAGCGAGCCGAAGCGAAGGGCCAGGTTTCCCGGCGCCAAAAACGAACCCGGCGCCGTTTCCGCCTTCGGCGGCCGAACGGCTAGAACAGCGTGCAGCCCCGGCGGCCCGAAAGCACCCTGGCCTCGTGGATGTCCTTGTTGACCCGGCCGGAGTGCCGCAACGGCTCCTTCTTCATGGCGTCGTCGCCCGGGCCTTCTTCAAGCATGGCCCAGAGGCTGCTCGCGCGGTCGTCCCCCCACGTACTTCTCGAGCGTGGCGCCGTTGTGCAGCCGGCTGAGTTCGGCCGTCCATTCGCCGTCGCTTCCGACGAAGATCGACGGCTTTCCGTCGTCCTGCCCGGCCCTGCAGAACTGGCCGACGGTGGAATCCACGATCACCGGATGTGCCTCAGCTGATACAGCGCGTCGCCCAGGCACGCAGCTTCTCGTCGCTCGATCGAGGCATGCCGCTCTCCCGCCGCCAGGGAGACGGCATCGTATTCCCGGGCCTGGGGAGGGCGACAAGTGACCTGCCGCGGCCCGTGTGACTAAATAAGCCGTCCGCGAAACCGGAATTGCCCGGCACCTTTCCCAAGCGAGGAACCCGCCCATGCCTTATCCGCGCCAGCTTCCCGCCACCGGCACCTGCCGCTGCGGCCGCGTGCGCCTGCGCGTCACCAAGCCGGCCATGCTCAGCATGGCCTGCCACTGCCACGGCTGCCAGAAGATGACCGGCAGCGCGTTTTCGCTGTCGCTGGCGATGCCGGCCGATGGCGTGGAAGTACTCGAGGGCGAACTGGTCCGCGGCGGCCTGCAGGGCGAGCACAGCCATCTGTACTGCGCGTTCTGCAAGTCGTGGGTGATGACCCGCCCGGCCGGGCTCGACTGGCTGGTCAACCTGCGCGCCTCGGTGCTCGACCCGCACGCCGACTTCGTGCCGTTCATCGAAACCTGCACCGACGCCCGGCTGCCCTGGGCATCGACCCCGGCGAAGCACAGCTACACCGGTTTCCCGGCGATGGAGGATTACCAGCCGCTGGTCGAGGCCTACGCCGCCGAGACCGCGGATGCCTGATCGATGCGCCCGAGCCAGCCGGCTCCGGGCGCGCCGCGATGGCCGTGAACGGAGTACCGCATGCGACTGCATATCCTGTCCGACCTGCACCTGAGCACGCACGGCATGCCGTCGCCGGAAGTGGCGGCGGACCTGACGATCCTCGCCGGCGACATCCGGCGCCCCGCCGCCGAGGCGATGCAGTGGGCGGCCGGGCTGGGGCGCCCGGTGCTGTACGTGCCCGGCAACCACGAGTTCTACGGCGGCGCGATCCCGCAAGTGCGCCAGGCGCTGGCCCGCAGCGCTCGCGAGTACGGCATCGGTCTGCTGGACCAGAGCACATGCACGATCGGCGGCGTGCGCTTCGTGGGCACTACCCTATGGACGGATTTCGAGCTGTTCGGCGCCGGGGGCAAGGACCTTGCGATGACGGCGTCGGCGCAGTTCATGCGCGACTTCGCCGCCATCCGCAACGCCGACGGCAGCGTGTTCACCCCCGCCGCCGCCGCCGCGCTGTTCGCCGAACAGTACGCATGGCTTGCGGCCGTGCTGGAAGAGCCGTTCGCCGGGTCGACCGTGGTCATCACCCACCATGCGCCAACCCCGCGCAGCGTCCACCCGCGCTTTGCCGCTTCGCCGGTCAGCGCCGCCTTCGTGTCCGACTGCAGCGCGTTGATGGGCCGCGCCGTGTTGTGGGTCCACGGCCACACCCACGACAGTTTCGACTACACGGCGAACGGCACCCGGGTGGTGTGCAACCCGCGCGGCTACCGTGCCGGCGGGGTGAACGAGAACCCGCAGTTCGATCCATGCCTGTGCATCGAGGTGGCGACCGGCGCGTAAAAACGCGCCCCGGGGGGGGCGCCGTTTTTCGCGACGGACAAACGCCTCTTCCGGGCCTCGGCCGCGCAGCCCTACCTTGGGTGACCATGGACCCGACCGGCAACCGCCCCTGGCCTTCCGGCCTATCGACACTGCGGACAGGGGTCGGCACCATGCCTGCCGATCCTCGAGGAGACGCGCGAAGATGGCTGTCGGACCGACCTGGATACTCGCCACCGCCGCGCTGACGATCGTCGCCGGCCCGCTGGCGCTCGGGCTGGCCGGGTTCATCTCCGCCCGCGCCCCACATGCCGCACCCGCGGCACCCGCCCCGGGCTGGCGCCTCACGGCAGCCTCGACCCTGCTCTACGTGCTGGCCTTCAACCTGACGTTCTTCCTGCAGGAACTGGCCCTGGTGCTGCCGAAGGCGCTCACGCCTGGCCTGCAGCCGACCCTGTACCACAATAACCACAGCTGGGAAGGCACGAACCCGCTCGCCGCCCTGTTCCAGGGCACCGGTGCGCTGGCGACGCTGGCGGTCGGCCTGTTCTGCCTGTGGCTGCTGCGGCGCCCGCGGCTATGGTCGAACAGCACCCGGCTGGTGCTGTTCTGGATGGCCTATTGCGGCTGCTTCATGGCGCTGCCGCAGGTCGTCGTCGGGGCGCTCAGCCCGGGCAGCGACGTCGGCATGGCGATGGGCTATCTGCAGCTCGACGCCGGCGCCCGCCTCGGCGCGGGCCTGCTCGCGCTCGGCCTGATGCCGCTGGTTGCCCTGCTGCTGCGCCAGCCTGCGCTCGCGATCGCGGATTCGCCGGCAGCCATCGCCAGCCCCGGCGCCCGCACGCGATTCGTGTTCCGGGCCGTGACGCTGCCGGCCCTTCTCGCGAGCGCGCTGGTCATCCCGTTCCGCATCCCGCGCGAGCTGCTGGAGGTGGTCCTCGTGCCGTTGCTGGTGATCCTGCCCGGCATACCCTGGATCCAGGCGGCAGCCTGGCGCCTGCCCGGGGTCGCGGCCAGCGGTGCCGCAACCGCCCGGCCGCTCGCCTACCCGTTCGCCGCCGTCGTGGCGTTGCTGCTGTTTTTCCAGCTCGTGCTCCGGTCGGGCATCCGGTTCTACTGACCGGACAGCGGGGCCTTCCCGCGCCTCGCACCACCGGAACCCGCCCCGGTCCTGCGGTGCCGTGTCGATCGGCGCGCCCGTCGTTCGTCGCAGGCATGAAGGGCACCTCGCCGCCCCGCATCAGGAGAAACGACATGCTCAGCAAGAACACGATCTGCCTTTGGTATGACGGCACCGCCGTGGACGCCGCCACGTTCTATGCCAGGACGTTTCCGGGCAGCGCCGTGGGCGCCGTCCACCGCGCGCCGGGCGACTATCCGGCGGGCCAGCAGGGCGATGTGCTGATGGTGGAGTTCACGGTGATGGGCATCCCCTGCCTTGGCATGAACGGCGGCCCCGGCGTCCCGCACACCGATGCGTTCTCGTTCCAGGTAGCCACCGACGACCAGGCCGAAACCGACCGCCTGTGGCACGCGATCATCGACCACGGCGGCCAGGCCAGCGCCTGCGGCTGGTGCAAGGACAAGTGGGGCCTGTCGTGGCAGATCACCCCGCGCGCGCTGATCGCCGCGGTCACCGACCCGGACCCCGCCGTCGCCAAGCGCGCGTTCAACGCCATGATGGAGATGACGAAGATCGACATCGCGGCGATCGAGGCGGCACGGCGCGGCTGACGACGGCCGCGGTCGGCCTCGCCCTCGGGGAGAGCGCACAAGCCAGCCGGGCGTCGTTGCCCATCAAGCCACCAGGAGCCGCCCATGGTCCCCACCATCACCGCCTTTGAAAGCTCGCCCGATCGCGGCCGCGGCCTCGCGCGCGACATGCGCGTGCGCTGGGCGCTGGAAGAAGCGGGTCAGCCTTACGAGGTTCGCCTCGTCTCGTTCGAGGCGATGAAGAACTCCGCGCACCGCGCGCTGCACCCGTTCGGGCAGATTCCCACCTACGAGGAAGGCGAGCTGGCGCTGTTCGAGTCCGGTGCCATCGTGTTCCATATCGCCGAGCGCCATGCGGGCCTGCTGCCGGACCAGGCGAATGCGCGGGCGCGCGCCATCATGTGGATGTTCGCCGCGCTCAACACGGTGGAGCCGCCGATCCTCGAACTGCAGACCGCCAAGTTTGCCGAAGCCGACCAGCCATGGACCACCGAACGCCTGCCGCTCATCAAGGAGCGCATCCGCACCCGGCTGGGCGAGCTTGCCGTTCGCCTGGACGAGGCCGACTGGCTCGACGGCGGGTTCAGCGCAGGCGATCTCATGATGGTGCACACGCTGCAGCGGCTGAAGCCCTCGGGTCTGCTGGACGGCTACCCGAAGCTCGCCGCCTACGTCGCCCGCGGCGAAGCGCGGCCGGCCTACCAACGCGCCTTCGCCGCGCAGCTGGCGGT
Organism: Rhodanobacter sp. OR87; assembly: GCF_000473345.1. Taxonomy (NCBI): domain Bacteria; kingdom Pseudomonadati; phylum Pseudomonadota; class Gammaproteobacteria; order Lysobacterales; family Rhodanobacteraceae; genus Rhodanobacter; species Rhodanobacter sp. OR87. The sequence continues at coordinate 180,297 of NZ_AXBJ01000003.1, read as the reverse complement.
GTTCACCGGGAAGAACTAGGGCCTGCGTTCGGTCACCAGAGAAAATCGACGCTGCTTCCCCGCATTGTCTGACCCCGGCCTGCCCCGCTTCTGATCAAGCCGGGGGCGCCTCTCTATACTTGCAGCCCCGCCATCGCCCGGTCCGGTGCCACGCCCATGCCACGCCTACGCCTTGCCGAACCGCTCGTGATGCTGGCGACCGTGGTGCAGTGGCTGGTGCTGTCGATGCTGACCGGCGCCGTGGTCGGGGTGGGCTGCAGCGTCTTTCTCCACCTGCTGTTCGCCACCGAAGGCCACGTTTACGCCGTGCCGCTGGGGGTGCAGATGAGCCTGCTGGTCGTGGGTGGCTTCGCCAACGGGCTGTTGCTGCATTACGGCTATCGGCTGAGCCGCAGCGGCTACAGTGATTCGCCGATCGTTGCGGTGAACGAGCAACGCGGCAGGATGCCGTTCCGGACCCTGTGGGTGAAGCCGGTCGCCGCGCTGATCACCCTGGGCTGCGGCGGCTCGGCCGGCAAGGAAGGGCCGTGCTCGCACATCGGCGCCAGTCTGGCCGCCGGCATCGGCCGGTTGCTGCACCTGAACCCCGAGCTGCGCAAACGGCTGCTGGCGTGCGGGGTGAGCGCCGGCTTCGCCAGCGTGTTCGGCACCCCGATCGCCGGCGCCATCTACGGCGTGGAGATGCTGGCGATCGGCCGCATCCGCCACGACTTCCTGTTCCCCGGCATCGTGGCCGGCGTCACCGCGTTCCAGGTCAGCAAATACCTGGGCGTGCCCTACCCCCACTACCACATCGCCTTCATCAGCGACTTCACCGAGCTGCTGTTCCTGAAAACCGTGCTGATCGGCATCCTGTGCGGCGCGGCCGCGTGGGTGTTCGTCGAGCTGCTGCAGCAGGCGAGGCGGCTGTTCGGGCGTCTGCGCGATCGCTACGCGCTGTGGCCGCCGCTGGTGCCGCTGCTGGGTGGCGTGGTGCTGGCCCTGCTGGTCATGGCCGTGCCGTCCGATTACCTCGGGCTGAGCCTGCCGATCATGGAACGCGCCCTGCACGGCGAGACGATGCCGTACCTGGGTTTCCTGTGGAAAGCCCTGCTGGTGGCGATCACGCTGGGCTCGGGCTTCTATGGCGGCATCGTGACCCCGCAGTTCGTGATCGGCGCCGTGCTGGGCGGCGCGTTCGCGCATCTGCTGGGGCTGGCACCGGCGCTGGGTGCGGCGGTGGGACTGGTGGCCGTGGTCGCCTCGGCATCCAACGCGCCGATCGCCGCCATCCTGATGGGCATCGAGCTGTTCGGCGCCGATTCGACGCTGTACGTCGCCGGTGCCTGCGTCGCCGCCTATCTCATCATCGGCCACCGCAGCGTCTACCCCGCCCAGCAGATCGCGTTCAGCAAATCGTCGTGGATCTTCGCCCACACCGATCTGCCGGTCGGCCAGGAGAAGACCCGCCTGTCGTACGGCTTGCTGCGCTGGTGGAGCAAGCGCCGCCGCGCCCTGCAAGGCCCAGCGCGGCCGGGAGCGGCGAAAGGGGAGCGTGACCGATGACGCCGCGGACCACAGGCAATCAGCCGCGTCCTTTCTGATCGCCTTTTCTATTCCAGGCTCAGGTCGTAGATCACCGTGGCCGGATCCCGCGGATCCAGGCGGCGCTGGAATCCGATGTTCGCCGCAAGGCGATCGCCGCCGCCGGATCGGCTCGGGGCATAGGCGCGCATGTGCCGCATGCCGCGTGCCCTTGCCGCGGCGATCAGATGGCGCATCAGGAAGGAACCGACACCGCGCTTTCGCCATTCGTCACTCACCGTGAGCGAAGCATCGCAGCTGTCGCCGGCGGCATTGACATGAAACTGCGCGGCGCCGATCTGATGCTCGCGTCCCCGCTGCGAGACTAGGGCGATGAAACCCACGGCGCAGGCCGGATCGAGACGGGTGAGCTCGCGCGCCACCTCCGGCGTCGGGTCGCGGACCAGGCCGAGAAAGCGCGAACTGCGGAACGCGGGCGACAGATGGGTGAGAAATTCAAGCTCGAGCTCGGCGTCCTGCTCGCCGATCGACCGTATCTGCACGGTCGTGCCGTCCTGCAGCTTCTCGTTCCAGCCCTCGCCCGGGGGTGCGTCGGTCTGTGCCATGACATGCTCCGTCATCAAGCAATCAAGCAGGTGCTTCACACCTAGCAGCTGCCTCTTGCGGTCAATTGACCAGCATCAATGGAACGGGCGTTGCCGCGCCGCTGGCGGAACCGGGGGGGCCAAGTCGAGCTGGCTCCGCTGGTTGCCCTGCACCTGCCGGAAAAAAAACGCCGCCCCGGCGTCGGCCGTCGCCACCGACCAGATGGCGGCGACATGGCTCTTCCCGGCCACAGGCACCAAGGTCCTGTCGGCCGAGCCGGCCGCAGCAAAATCGGCACGCGCTTCCTCGATGGGAATCGCCTCGACCCGCCTTCCCGCGCACCATCAACCATGGTCCGTGGTAGCGCCGCAGTTCCTCGGCGTCGCCCCACGCCGTCCTTCACGCTGACCGCAACCTTCGCGCTGCCCGCCTCCACGAAGCGCAACCATCGCCATGACAGACATTCCCTCAACGCCCCACGTAGCGGCCACGACAAGCTCGCCACTCGTCGGGAAGTCGAACCTGACTATTGTTTCGCCAGCGATACCGGTGACCATCTTTTCATGACTTCGCGCCCCTCAATGACGCGGCCGGCTTCGTTCAGGAAAATCGCCAACACCTGTTGCGGGCCGGTGAATGCGCACCGCAAGTGCCGACAGGCCGCAGGCCGGATGCCGACCTTCGTTTTCGCTATCGCTTTTGTTGATCCCAGTCAACAGCCATCCATGCCGATGAACCGAACATCCGGGTGTTGCCACACTCCCGGCGACATCCCTGCAACTCGAGGCGAGGCTACTTCCATGCGAATCAGATACGTTTTCATGTCCGGTATCTCTGCGCTTTGCCTGCTCGCCACCCTGCCGGCGTTTGCCTACCAGGGCGGCGGCGGCCAGCGAGTTGGCCAATCCGCACCTGTCGGACAGCCGGCAGGCGGCATGATGCAGCGGGATCAGCTGCGCACACAGGACCGAACCACGCTGAAGGATCGCAGCCAGATCTATGGTTCCCAGCTGATGACTCCGGCCGAGCGCAGGGCGTATCGCGACCAGATGCGCAGCCTGAAGACGGCGCAGGAGCGCGAGGCGCTGCGAAAGCAGCACCATGAGCAGATGCAGAAGCGTGCTGCCGAGCGTGGCATGAGGCTGCCCGACATGCCGCCCGGGCAGGGTGCGGGCATGGGGCCCGGTGGCGGCATGGGTCCGGGCATGGGACCAGGTGCCCGCATGCGGCAAGGCACGCAACAGCAGACTATGCAGCAACAGCAAAACCAGGGCACGGAAAAGCAGGTCGAGCAGAAGCAGAGTACCGAGCAGCAGACCCGGCAGCAGAAGGATGACGGCAGTCGCTGACCGCAAGATGTCTCGCACCGTGCCCGGCGCCGATGGTTGCACCGGCCCGCGCGCCTTGGCATCGACAGCCGCGGCCGACGGCTGCGCTTGAATCAGGACGACGGATGGGGCGACGACCCCGACGACATCGCCAGGGCGTCCGTTCCACGCCGCGTTCCCCGCATCTCCATGGTTTCCCCGATACGCCACAGACATTGATGATCTCGATTACCACCCAACTGCGGAGGGTCAGCTCATGTCGTCGATCAAGCTGGTTTCACTGATGGTTCTCGCCTCCCTGGCAACAGGCCAGGCATGGTCGCAAACCGCATTGATGAAGCAGGCCCAGGGCCTGTTCAAACCGATACCCGCCAACGCGCCGCCATTGCCGGGCAATGCGGCGACCGCGGCCAGGGTGGAGCTCGGCAAGATGCTGTACTTCGAGCCCCGGCTGTCCGAAAGCCACGCCATCAGCTGCAATTCTTGCCACATGGTCGGCATGGGCGGGGTCGACCTGCAGGAGACTTCGCTGGGTCATCGCTGGCAGCATGGCGGTCGCAATGCGCCAACCGTCTACAACGCGGTGTTCGACGTCGCCCAATTCTGGGATGGGCGTGCCAAGGACCTTGAACAGCAGGCCGGCGGCCCGCTGGTCAACCCGGTCGAGATGGACACCACCGAGGCACATGTCGTCGAACAGCTCAAGGGGATTCCCGGCTACGCCGCCGTGTTCGCCAGGGCCTATCCGGCCGTGCCCGATCCGATCACGTTCGACAACGTGCGCAAGGCCATCGCCTTGTTCGAGGCCACCCTGACCACGCCGAACGCGCCGTTCGATCGCTACCTCCAGGGCGACGAGAAAGCACTCGACGCGAACCAGAAGGAAGGCCTGGCGCTGTTCATCAACAAGGGCTGTGCGGCATGCCACAACGGCATCAACGTGGGCGGCGGCATGTACGCCCCGTTCGGCGTGGTCGAGCGGCCCGGTGCCGACATTCTCCCGCCGGGGGACAAGGGGCGCTTCGCGGTGACCAAGACGGTCAGCGACGAATACGTGTTCCGGGTGCCCTCGCTGCGCAACATCGCGCTGACCGCGCCCTATTTCCACACGGGCAAGGTGTGGGATCTTCGCCAGGCCGTCGCGATCATGGGCAGCAGCCAGCTCGGCGCGAAGCTAAGCGACGAGGAGGTCGGCAAGATCGAGGGCTTCCTCGGAGCTCTGACCGGCGACCAGCCGAAGGTCGCGCTGCCGATCCTGCCACCCAGCGTGGCAACCACCCCGCAGCCCAAGCCGTAACCTGCACGAAGAGGATGCCCGCATGGTCGAAATCCAGCCGCTGCCACCGGGTGGTCCGCTGCGCGCACTGGCTGACCGTGCTGGCCATCGTGCTGGCCTACGTGTTGGCGGGCCTTGTCGATGACGAGGGCACCGAAGGGAACTCCCGCCCTCGCTGATGCTGCAGGGCCATTACCTGGCCGGGCTGGCGGTACTGGTAGTGCTGGTGCAGCCGATCCTCGGCGTCTTGCCGGTGAACTACGCCGGGCAGCAGTTCGCACCGCGTCGCGGACGTGTAGAGCCCGTTGCGCGAGGCGGGTTGCCTCATGCACCGGGCTTGGACGCAACAGGCGCTGGCCCGCTCATTTGCCAGCTCTGCACGGTTAGCTCGGCGCTCAATACGCCAGCGCGACGACGTCGAAACGCTCGACCCGACCGACTTTCGCCAGAGCGGCCTGGACATCGGGACGTGCGGTCACGGCATTCCAGCGCTGGTCCATCGTCTTCATGATCGGCGTCTGTTCGATGTGGACGTAGTGCTGCTGCATCTCGACCAATGCACCGCTACGCCAGTCTGGGGCGTTCAAGCGCTGGATCAGTAGCGCTGCAGCCGCATCGAGATCGCCGTGCCTCAGCAGGGCGCGCTCCCATGTGGCGATGTCATCGGTGCGGTGTTGCTGCAGATAAGCCATGTGCCTGGCAATGGCGCCGGTGTCGTTCTTCTCGATGGCGATCTGCAACTTGACGTACTGCAGCTGCATGTTGCCGTACGGCGACATCTCCCCCGGCTCGACGACGGCGGCAGCAGCCTTGTCGGGCTGGTCCAGGTCGGTAAACAAGCCGGCGAGGTTGATCGACTGGCTGACGTTCACACCGCCACCCTCTGGACGTTTCGCGGCGCGCGTCATTTCCCGCACGGCGTCGTCCCAGCGACCGTCATGCGCGAGCGCGAGCGAACGCTGGTTCAATACCCAGTTGTAGGCCTCGCTGAAGTCGGTATAGGTCTTGTTGCCGTCGCCGCGTTCGGCGTGCGCCACGGCTGCGTCACTGACAGCAAGGACCTCGGCATTCCGTCCCTTCTCGATCAACAGATCCCGCAAACGCACCACGGGCCTGAGCTGGTCAGGATGAGCCCTGATCTGCGCCCGTGCCGCCTGGATCTGCGCTTCGAGCAGGTGGTCGACATCAAAAGCCTGCGGCTGGCCGCGGGTAATCGGGTCGAAGCGCTTGTCGATGCGCATGCTCAAGGCCGCGTCGGCGCTGCGGATTCGCTGGGCGACCATGGCGGCATGCTTGTTTTCGTTGTGCTCGATCTCCAGCAATGCCAGGTCGCGCCAAAGGGTATCGTAGTCGCTGTATTCGGCCTGCCAGTTCGCATCGAACAGTGCATTGAGCATGGCGCGATCGACGTCATCTTCATGCGCAATGCGGAGCGCATAGTGGCTCTGTGCTATGCCCTGTGGGCGTATGTCATCGAGCTGCTGCGGCCATTGCCTGGCGAGGGCCTCCACGCAACGCCCGGCATCAGGGTTGTCGCCGGCATACAACGCAGCGAACAGACGTGCCGTCCATGCCGCACCGGTGGCCTGGTCGAAGCCGGTGGCCCTGATCGCAAGCCGATGCGCCTTGGCGTACTGCTTGTCCTGGAACGCGATGACAGCCGCCACGTTCAACGTCTGGAAGCGGAGCTCGGCCGGCAACTGGTCGAAGCTCGGGGCGGCGATGACCCTATCCAGCTCGGGCGCGGCCTTTTTGTCGTCGCCGTTGCCCACGTCGGTGAAGGCCTGCTTGAGTTGAAGCGTGGCCTCGCTGACCTCGGCGGACGGTTGCGCGCGCCCCGCCCCTGCCGGCGCGATCGACCCGCGCGCCATTCCAGCAGCCAGCAGCAACCCCAACGCCGCAGCTATCGTGATCGTCCTGTTCATTTGTCTCCCCTGTAATGTCGGACGCGGTGCTTACGCCACGCGCTTCCCTTCGATGCTATAGCGTCCATGCGACAGGTAGCAAAAGCCACGCTGGGTCCGTTTGAAAGGGGATCGAACAAAGGGGTCGGGAATCCGGCAGAGACTGGGTGGTGTCGGTGTCAGGGACAATTTGAGCGCACTGTAACCGCCTAAAAATTGTCCCTGGCCTGGTCGAGCGCAGCCAAGCATTGCGGCCGGCGCCGGGAAGCGTGGCTCATGCCTCACCCAACTTATACGTCACTGGGCCTCACGCCCGAGACGCGCGCGGCAACCTACTGGCAACTGCTGCGCGAAATGCTCTGCGACGACGACCTCGCGGCGATCCGAAGCTGCCTCCAGCAACAGCGCGCGCTCGGGCGACAACTTCCACACCACGGTCGAAGCCGGGACCCAACGCTTCGCTGGCATCCGACCCGCTCATCGACCGCCACGCAACAAGTAGGCCTCGGGAAGTGAACCTGACTCCACTTTTGTTTGACAGGTCCATGGCTATCGACTGTCGTCAAATGGCGCCGAATGGCTCCCCGAAATTGTCCCTGACACCTTTTCTACCTTTTCTACTTACTTGCTCGCGTGGTCCAGTCCAGCTTGGCGAGGGCAGTATCGACCCCGCTTCGCACCCAGTTGTTCGAGTCGTGCAGGTGCGTGCGCAGCGGGGGAATTGCTGCAGCCAGTCCGATTTCTCCAAGCGCAGCGGCCGCTTCCGCCCGCAGCTGGGGGTCGGGGTTGTCGAGGAAAGAAACGATGCGCGCCAACGCGGGCTGGGCGAGCGTCTGCATTCGCCCCAGCGCGGCCAGGCCGTTGCTTTGCTCAGCGACGCTGACAGAGTCCAGTTGACGACACGCTGCGCGAACGATGCCAGGTTGGCGTCGTGCGACTGCGGCGCGCGAACGCGGCGTGTCGATCTGCTTCAGCGCCAGCAGTATGTCAATGCGCGCGTCGGCGTTCGCCTTGGGGAATATCCGTTCGAGAGGAGCGACGCCAGCTTCGCGGCTTTCCACCAATGCCTCGTACGCGTCGACGGTGCAAAACCCGCCACACGAAAGCGCTGCGTCCGCAACGACGGCCAGTGCTTTCGGATCGCGCGTGCGCGCCAATGCATGGAGAAGACGAATGCGCACGTCCGTCTGCGTTCCACCGTCGTCGGCAGGCGTTTTTTCGAGCACTTCCAGCAGCGGGGCGGCCATCCAGCGTGGCAGCGCTGGCGCCTCCTTCAAGTACTCGATGGCAGAAAATTCGAGGTCCTTGCCATGGTGAAGCGCATGAAGCGCTGCGAGCAGCGCCTCATGCGGATAGGCCTGCAGAAACCCGAGCGAGTCAAATGCGGCCCCTCGTACATCGGCATCGGAGTCATGCAATGCGCGCAGCAGCAGGGGCTGCACCGCCTTTCGACGTGGCGGCAAGCGATCACCGCCAAGTGCCTTGGCAATTTCCAGGCGCGTCTCAACCGTGCCGCTGCGAAACAATTTCGTGAGCAGCGGAATGGCCTTGCCCGCATGCCAGTCCAGTATCGCTTGCGCGGCACAGCGCGCGTCCAATCCGCTGCCGGTCTGCACATCCCTGCTCAACTCGGCAATGGGCAGGTTCAGTCGGGTGTCCCTGGCCAGGCAATGCGGAGCCATGATGCGGGTGGCGCTGCCGTGTTGCGCGGCGAACGCCATGACAAACGCGATGAAAAGTACCGCAAACCCTCGACCGTGCATTGCCAGTTCCCCTTCTTGTTGTCGCCCTCGGAGAGTGAACTCGCCCCCGCCTGGCCGTGGTTCGGCAACCCCTTCAACCGGGAATGGGGTCAGGTTCACTTGCGAACGAAGGATAAGTGAACCTGGCCCCGTTCCCTCCGATATGTCCGAGAAAGCCGGGCCACCTCACCCCGACACTTTTTCCTTCACCCCTTTTTTCTCCCTGTTTGGAAAAAGTGCACTCTGCCCCCTGTTTCGGCCCGCGAGTAAACTGGCGGCACAGGTTCAGGGCATCCATGTCGGGTCGAGGCGGCTTGCAATCCCGTGCCACACAGCCATGTTCAGAACGAAATCCTATCCGCGGTCCATCCTGGGCAGCGCTGCCTTGCTGGTCGGGACGGCTGGACTGATCAGCCTTCCCGCGCACGCTGACGACGACAGCTGGCACGTGGCGGTCCGCGCCGAACAAGCGACGCCCGGGGGCTGGGTCCGCGTGCGGGAAAACGCCATCGAGGGCACGCAGCTGCCCATCCACGACGGGCTTGGCGTCGACCATATGCAGACCCTCAGGCTGGACGCCTGGAAGCCGCTTTCCGACGCCAGCGAGCTGCACTTCGGGTTTTCCACCAGCCGGCTGAGCGGCCACGCGCTGATCGGCACGCCGGCGTATTACAACGGCACCACCATCGCTCCCGGGCGCCTGGACACCGTCACCCGTTTCCAGGATTTCGTCGCGTTCGACGCGTCGTACTGGCACCGGCTGGCCGGCTTCGGCCATGGCGGCCGCTTGTGGGGCAGCGTGGGCGCGACCTACGTGATGCTCAACTTCCGGCTCGACGGCAGCATCGCCGCCGACAGCGCCGGTCACGAGTTGAAGGAGGACTTCTATGTGCAGGAGCTTCCCGTGCCCACGCTGGGCCTGCACTTGCGCTATCCGTTGACCGACGCGCTGAAGCTCACGGCAGACGTCGCGCTGGGACGGCTGCCCTGGGTCAACAGCCTGCGCACCGAAGGAGGCGAGGTGCGGCTCGCTCAGACCCATGAGGAAGAGGAACTGGGCCTGGAGTACAAGTTCGCACCGCACTGGCAGGCGGTCGCCTACGTCGTCCATCGCTATCTCGGGCAGGACGAACGCAGCCGGGAAGACGGCAACGTCATCCATCTCAGCGCGAACGGCATCGGCCTCGGCGTTGGCTACCAGTTCTGAGCCTTCGGAAGGGGCAAGCGGCAATGCGATAGAGGCGCTCGCCAAACCCTCGCCCTTGCACCCAGTTCGCGCGACGTCCCCCCGCTACTCAAGGCGGGGGGACGTCGGCTGAAGAAAAGGGATCGGGCAGTTCTCCGGATTTGATTGCCTCCGTCCCCTTATCCCCGAGCGGCGCTACGCGCAACGAAGGTCCTGAGTGTCTACGGAACCCTGGGCGGTTCAGGGCGCTTCCACGGGTCCACGTGGGTCATCAGGTTGAGAACCCGGTGGCGCTGCAGCACCCGCTGGCGGGCCGCCACCGCAATGTCGTGCCCCGCTTCCACGCTGATGGACGCCTCCACCTCCAGGTGCGCATCCACCACGATCATGTCTCCCATCTTGCGGGTACGCACGTCGTGCACGCCGCTGATACCGGGGGTTTCCAGCAGCGTCTGGCGAATGGCCTGCACTTCCTGCTCGTCCACTGCCCGATCCATCAGGTCATGCAGGGCATCCCGGGCAAACTCCCAGCCCATTCTGGTCACCATGAGACCCACGATCAGCGCGGCAATGGGGTCCAGAATGGGGTAGCCCGCCAGGTTGCCGGCAATGCCCACGCCCACCACCAGTGACGATGCCGCGTCGGAACGGGCGTGCCAAGCATTGGCCACCAGCATGCTGGACTTCACCCGCTTGGCCACGGACAGCATGTAGCGAAACAGCGTTTCCTTCGCCACCAGGGCACCCCCGGCCACCCACAGGGCGACCACATGCACCTGCTGCACGGTTTCCGGCGCCTCCAGCTTGCGAAAGGCCGACCACAGCATGCCCAGACCCACGGCCAGCAGCAGGCTGCCCAGCACGAGCGACGCCGCCGTCTCAAAACGCTGGTGGCCGTAAGGGTAGTCCTCGTCAGCGTCCTTCTTGCTGTAGTGGCCAGCGAACAGCACGACGAAGTCCGCCACCAGGTCGGACAGCGAATGGATACCGTCGGCGATCAGGCCCTGCGACTTGGCGAACACGCCCACCACGATCTGCGTGGCGGTCAGCGCCAGATTTACGCCGACGCTGACCCAGGTGCTGCGCGACGCCGCCGCCGCGCGCTCCTCGGGGCAGTGTTGCGTGTCTTCGGGGTCATCAGGAAGTTCAATGAAATTCATGGCAACAAGGCAGTGGGGTAGGCAAACGCGCATTCGGCGTTCACGCCGATTTGCGCCCCGGATTAAGGACAAATGGACACACGACCCAGCCGTGCGGACTCCACGGCGCTACGAGACGCGGCGCCGATCAGCTCATGTGGCGATCACTCTGTGCGGCAACTGCCGGGAACTCGCCCGGATGGCCGCCCAGGCTGACCGGAACCGACAGAAAGGTCGTCAGGACAACGGGCACCAACGCGGCGCGAACCACGTCGAAATACTGGCGCATGAAGCGATAGGGGGTAGGTGTGCACAGAGAGTTCCCTGGGGTTGCTGGTGAATGCCTGGATATTGGCCCTCCCGGCTTAAGCGAGACTGAGGGTGTCCATGGCCGCTTAAGAAAACCCTAAGAACCCGGCGGCACCCTTGTCAAAAAAGGAGTTGCCATGAACCTGTTCTCTCTGTCCGCCACTTTTCCGCGCGCGCTCGCAGCCCTGACGCTGGCCTGTGCCGCCCTCGCGCCCGCCGCCCGGGCCGTCACGCCCGCCGAGCAATTGGCCGGTTATACGGCCCAGGCCGGGGCTCCCGCCTCGCCCGCCCGCGGGCAGCAACTGTTCACCAACAAGCACGGTGGCGAGTGGAGCTGCTCCTCCTGCCACGGCGCCGTCCCCATCCAGGCCGGCAAGCACGCCTCCACCGGAAAGACCATAGGCGCCATGGCGCCGGCCTTCAATCCCGAGCGCTTTACCGATCCGGCCAAAACCGAGAAATGGTTTCGCCGCAACTGCAAAGACGTGCTGAGCCGTGAATGCACCGCCGGCGAAAAAGCCGATGTGCTGAGCTGGCTGATGACGCTCAAGCCCTGAAGACCTGCATTTCCATTCACTCTCACGGAGGATTCCATGCCATACCCACTACACACCCGGATCGGCCGACTTGCCTTGGCGCTGCTCGCCGCCAGTGGCTTTGCCCTGCCGGCCCTGCCGGTCCTGGCGGACGGCAACGGTCGCATGGTGCCCCTGACACCCAAATACAAGGAAGAATGCTCCGCCTGCCACGTGGCCTACCCTCCCAGCCTCATGCCGGCGGCGTCGTGGAACCGGATCATGAACAACCTGCCCAACCACTTCGGCACGGACGCCTCGCTGGATCCGGCTACGGTTAAGGAACTGTCGGGCTGGATCAACGCGCATGCCGGCACCTACAAGCGCGTTCGCGAAGAGCCGCCACAGGATCGCATCACGCGCACCGCCTGGTTCATCCACAAGCATGACGAGGTATCTGCCGCCACCTGGAAACGCGCCTCGATCAAGAGCGCATCGAACTGCATCGCCTGCCACACCACGGCCGACAAGGGAGACTTCAATGAAGACAATGTCCGCATCCCCCGTTGAGGAAGCCGTGCCCGCCGTCACGCACACGCCGGCTGCCGCCCCGATCCTGGTCTGGGACGCACCGGTTCGCGTCTTCCACTGGCTCATGGTGCTGAGTTTTGCCGGCGCCTACTTGTCGGCCGAGAGCGAACACTGGCGCCTGCTGCACGTCACCCTGGGCTACACCATGGCCGGCCTGGTGGCCTTTCGCATCGTTTGGGGCCTGCTGGGCACGCGCTACGCGCGCTTTTCCACCTTCGTGCGCGGCCCCCGGGCCGTTGCCCGCTACGTGCGCGTCCTGCTGCAAGGTCGGCCGGAACACCACACCGGACACAACCCGGCCGGTGCGCTGGCCATCCTGGCCCTGCTGGGCCTGACCGTGGTCATCGCGGCGTCGGGCTGGACCACGTACAACGACCTGGCCGGCGAATGGGTGGCAGAAGCCCATGAGGCGGCTGCCAACCTGATGCTGCTGATGGTGGGCGTGCACATTGCCGGCGTGGTGGTGGCCAGCTGGCTGCATCGCGAAAACCTGGTGCGCGCCATGATCACCGGGCGCAAGTCCGGCCAGCCCGCGGACGGCGTGCGCAGCCCATGGCGGACGGTGGCCGTCCTGCTGCTGGCGGGCGTGCTGGGATTCTGGTGGCTGCAATGGCAAGGCGCCCCCACGGGCAGCGGCGCTGCCAGCCCCTCCACGGCAGCCGTGCAGAAACACGGCGGCGACGGCGACGGCGACGCCGATTGAGCGCCAATTCGTACGACCGAAAACCGGAGTCCGAAAACCTGGGTCAGCGAAAACCGGAAAACCGGGGTGAGGTAGTCAGTTCACCTTAACTTTCTCCGTCCCGGTTTCTGCTCCACGATATAGATCCGCCCCGCCCTACCCCCACGGCCAGCTCGGCGCCCCAGGTGGCGACGTCCAGTGTCGCCCTGGCGTAAAGCACGATCTGGCAAGCGATCGCCGCGACTCCCGGCTACTGCCAGGTTGGATGCTGCCGCACGACGTGCGACGCGCTGCCCAGGGGCAAACGCGCGGGCAGCGCAAGGTAGGTGGCCCACTCTTCACGCACACCGGGTTTCGTCCGGTGCGAGGGCTCCAGCTCCTGCGCATTCACGTCTCTGTTGATGTCTCGCAGCTTCTCCACGTCGCGGACGATGGCATCGCCCATGATCGACAGCGTGACGTCGGACAACTCGGCGTGATCGCTGCAGGTCACCACATTGCCAAGGGCCCGGAGGCTAGCGAGCAGCAGGTTGATCTCGTCGACCTGATCCAGGGTGACGCCGAAGAGGAAGCGATTGCCGGCTTCATCCTTCACCGGCTCGGCGGCATCCGGTGCTGCGGCTTGCGTGCAAGTCTCCGCGTCCGCATCGACCTCGCCTGCTGCCGCCCTCTCGCCAAGTTCTGCCGGCCACGAGAGTTCGTCCAGCACCTGAGCGATCTGCTCCTCCAGCAGTTCCAGGCAGATCGCCACCTCGCCCGGGCGAATCTCCGAGAACCATTCCCGGTCCTCGTCCGGCCTGCGCGGTCGCGCCAAATTGGTCAGAAACCCCACGTACTCGCGTAGCTGCTTCAGCCGCAGCTGGCTGTCCTCCGGCAGGAAATAGCCCGTCGTTCCCAGATCATCCGAATCGAACGTCGACATGGTCGCCTCCTCGTTCCATGAAATGCCGTCGGAAGCAGGAGTCAGGGAAACAGGGGCAGAGTCGGCTCTACGCCCCTTCCTTCAACAAATGCATTCCGACGCCCGTTATCACCCCCGCCATCCATGGCCATAATCCAACTATAAATTGCTCATGTCAACAACCATAAATGGCATATCCGCAAATGCGCGTGCGCAACAATGGACCGCACTTGCCAAGCCTCGCCGCGCGCAAGCGCGGGGACGATGCGACAACCAGGAATTGGAATGGCAGCACCCTACGAGCACTTCGCGAACCGCCTGCGCAAGGCGCTGGACCGGACCGATTTTGTTCCTGGGCGCGGAAGGACAAGTGCCCTGGCCGCCCGCTACGCGGTATCGCGGGAAACCGCCCGCAAGTGGCTCACCGGCCTCGCCCTGCCCGAGCTCCCGCGCATCATCGAACTGGCCAAGGATTTCGACGTCAACCTGGAATGGCTCGCCACCGGACGAGGCCCCATCGCGCCGGGCGTGGGTGAAGCCAGCGCCCTCTATCGTCGCCTGAGCGACAACGAGAACCATCTGCTCGATGCATTCCGCAAGCTGCCTGAATCGAAGCGGCAGTTGCTGGTGAAGTTCCTTTCCTGAAGACGAGACAAAACAGTGTCGAGGACAATCAACGAATAGGGAAGAATGGTGTCAGGGACGATTTGTAGTGATGCTTCCTCGCTTCGGTCATGGATAGCCCCTGAAATGCAACGAAGACGGCGCAACAAGAACGGGGTCAGGTTCACTTATCAAGCCGCCGCAAGCACCTTGCGCACCGTCTTCGGCGCGGCCACGGTGACTTTCAGCAGCGCCTTCGCCGCACCGCTCGGTTCGCGCCTGCCCTGCTCCCAATCCTGCAATGTACGTACCGATACGCCAAGCATGGCCGCGAAATCTGCTTGCGACAGGCCTAGCTTGAGACGGGCTTCGGTGGCCTGGGTCACTTCGACGCGGAATACGCGACCGGTACGGCCAGCCTTGATGTCGCGCACCGCCTGCAGCAGTTCTTCGCCGAGGTTGCGCTTGCTGTCACGCTCCGCCAATTGAGCTTCAGTCATTTTCGCCATGAACAAATTCCTCTTTCAGAGCCTTGAGGACATGCGCGGGGACATTCTCCTGCATGCTCTTGCCGTAAACAGCCAGTAACCAGATGCGTCCATCGCGCAACTTGACGTAGTAAACGACGCGAAGGCCGCCGCGTTTGCCCTTGCCCGGCAGATGCCAGCGCAACTTCCGGCATCCGCCCGAACCCGGGATCAGATCGCCCGCTTCCGGCCATTGCGACAATGCGGCTTGCAACGCGCCATAGCCTTCATCGTCAAGATAGTCATAGATCAATCGCTCGAAGACCGGCGACCCGATGAACTCGAACATGGACAGACTCCTTTCCGCCTCGCTCCATCATACGGCATTGCCGTATATACGGCAATGCCGTAGTTGGCACTCAAACCATCGGCAACTTCAACCCCTGCTCCCTCGCACACTCCACCGCAATCTCATATCCCGCATCCGCATGCCGCATCACGCCGGTGCCCGGATCGTTCCATAACACCCGCGCGATCCGCTTGTCCGCCTCGGCCGTGCCGTCGCACACGATCACGATGCCGGAGTGCTGCGAGTAACCCATCCCCACCCCGCCACCATGATGCAGCGACACCCACGTCGCGCCGCCGGCCACGTTCAACATCGCATTGAGCAACGGCCAGTCGCTGACGGCGTCGCTGCCGTCCTTCATGGATTCGGTTTCGCGGTTTGGTGAGGCGACGCTGCCGGAATCCAGGTGGTCGCGGCCGATCACCACCGGCGCCTTCAGCTCGCCGTTGCGCACCATTTCGTTGAAGGCGAGGCCGAGCTTGTCGCGCAGGCCCAGGCCGACCCAGCAGATGCGCGCGGGCAGGCCCTGGAAGCTGATGCGCTCTTTCGCCATGTCGAGCCAGTGGTGCAGGTGGGCGTCGTCGGGGATCAGCTCCTTCACTTTCTGGTCGGTCTTGTAGATGTCTTCCGGGTCGCCGGACAGCGCGACCCAGCGGAACGGTCCGATGCCGCGGCAGAACAGCGGGCGCACGTAGGCGGGTACGAAGCCGGGGAACGCGAACGCGTTTTCGCAGCCGACGTCCTGCGCCATCTGGCGGATGTTGTTGCCGTAGTCGAAGGTGGGGATGCCCTGCGCGTGGAACGCGAGCATCGCTTCCACGTGGATCTTCATCGACAGCTTGGCGGCGCGCGCGGTGCCGACCGGGTCGGCCTTGCGGCGCTCGAACCATTGCTCCAGCGTCCAGCCCTGCGGCAGGTAGCCGTTGACCGGGTCGTGCGCGCTGGTCTGGTCGGTGACGGCGTCGGGGTGCACGCCGCGGCGCACGAGTTCCGGCAGCACGTCGGCGGCGTTGCCGAGCAGCGCGATGGATTTCGCCTCGCCCGCCTTCGCGTATTTCTCGATGCGCGCCAGCGCGTCGTCGAGGTTGCTGGCCTGCTCGTCGACGTAGCGGGTCTTGAGGCGGAAGTCGATGCGGCTCTGCTGGCATTCGACGTTGAGGCTGCACATGCCGGCCAGCGAGGCGGCCAGCGGCTGGGCGGCGCCCATGCCGCCGAGGCCGGCGGTGAGCAGCCATTTCCCTTTCAGGTCGCCGTCGTAATGCTGGCGACCCATCTCGACGAAGGTTTCGTAGGTGCCCTGGATGATGCCCTGCGAGCCGATGTAGATCCACGAGCCGGCGGTCATCTGGCCGTACATCATCAGGCCCTTCTTATCGAGCTCGTTGAAGTGCTCCCAGGTGGCCCAGTGCGGCACCAGGTTGGAGTTCGCGATCAGCACGCGCGGCGCGTCGGCATGCGTGCGGAACACGCCGACCGGCTTGCCGGACTGCACCAGCAGGGTCTCGTCGTCGTTCAGTTCGCGCAGCGCTTTCAGGATCGCGTCGAAGCACTCCCAGTTGCGCGCCGCCCGCCCGATGCCGCCGTACACCACCAGCTCGGCCGGGTTCTCCGCCACCTCCGGATCGAGGTTGTTCTGCAGCATGCGGAACGGCGCCTCGCTGAGCCAGCTCTTGCAGGAAAGCTCGCTGCCGCGCGGCGCGCGGATGGTGCGGGTGGTGTCGATGCGGGTGGGTGCGGTCATGGACGAAGGCTCCGGTAAGACAGACCCCGAAGTATAGGCCAGCTGCCACGGCGACCCGGAGCCATGCTCATGGCGCGCTTGTCCGCGCATCGATGCCGGCATGCTTGCGCAGGGCCACCGCCGCGCGCATGCGCACGATGATTTTCGCGATCTGCGGGTCCTTGCCGAACTGCGCCTGCAGATGGTTGGCGGTGGCGTCCAGTCCCGGCCGTGGTTGTTGTTTCTGGATGGTCGCGCGCAGGATCCAGCCGTACGGGTTCTGCGGCTGCTCGCGGATCAGCTGGTCGGCCACGGCCCAGCCCTTGGCCCAGTCATGCGCCAGGTTCACGAACATGTCGCCGAGCTGGGGCAGCACATGCATGTCGTCCGGATCGATCGCCAGCAGCGCGCGGAAATCCTGTTCCGCATGCGCATAGTCGGCCTGCATTTCGTAGGCGTAGGCCCGTGCCCTGAGCGCGTCCGCATGGCGTGGCGACGCGGCCAGCAGGCGGCTCATGTCGGCGACAGCCCAGGCGGCCTCGTCGAAATCCACCAGCGCGGAGACGCGGTGGGTGCGCACGTCATCTTTTTCCGAGCCGAAACGCAGCGCCTCGGACAGGTAGATTCCCGGCACGGCCATGTTCCGGTTGCCGTCCGCCGCGAGGCCGGCCCGTTCGAGGTAAGTGATGCTGGCCAGCTGGTCCAGCGCGGCCGGATACGCCGCCAGCTCGGCGTCCTGCGTGCAATCGCAGTTGTCCACCTGGTAGTACGGTCGCTCCGACAACATCAGCCGCATCAGCGGATTCGTGCGCGTATACGCCTGCGCTTGTGCGGCGAACCGGTCCATCGCGCCCAGCGAGCCGCCCCACTTCGGCTCCAGCGTCCACATCGCCATGCTGCGGATCGCGTAATCGTCCGGCGCCACGGCAAGCGCGCTGCGGATCGCCGCGTCGGTGTACGCACGACCGAAGCCGAGGCCACCGGCGTTGATCAGGGCGATATAGGCCGGTGTGAGCCTGGGGTTCAGCGCAATCGCCTGGCGCAGGTCGCTGTCGGCCTGGGCCAGCAGCTTGTGCATGGCGTCGACGCTGTCCTGCGGCGTGTCCTTCATGTATTGGGCTCCCCGCGCCTCGCCGGCCATGGCCACGTAGGCCATGCCGCTGGCGGCGAGCGCGAAGGCGCTGTGCGGCGAGTCGCGTTTCCAGGCATCGAGGGTCGGGCGAATGTCGAACGAGCCGTTTCGGAACGCTTCCTGGTAGATGCGGTCGAGCAGGCCGTGCGAATCCGGTTGGGTCTGCTGCGCCTGCAAGGCGGCGGCGAGACGGCGATCGAGCTCGGCGGCATGGCCCTGCTGGATCAGCGACTGCGCCTCGGCAAACGTGAGCAACGGTTGCATGCGGTAATGGCAGTACGCGGCCACCGCATCGTGCGACCAGTGACTGTCCGGTGGATCGGGGTAGGCCAGGCAGCGCTGCAGCGGATCGGCGATCGCCTCGGCTTTCTTCGCGGCAGCGAGGAACGCGTAGCCCTCGTCGCGGGTGAACTCGCGGGCGGCCGGCAGCGACGGAGGTGTGGGCTGTCGCGCCATCAGGAGTTGCTCCTGATGGCCGATCTGCGCATACACCGAATGGGCGATCCACACGCCTTCGCCGACGCCCAGCAGGACGATGGCCGCGATCAGCACACCGCGTTGCTTCGAGTTCATGCGCGCCTCCCCCAGGCCACCCGAACATTGCCGATCATACTGCGCCGCCGGCGATTGTCGGGCAGCGCCGGCGTTCGCCTTGAGTAACGCCACGCTGCGGCACTGGCGACCCGGCGACGTTCGCAGGATGCTGCGACATCGCCACGAACGAGGAGCACGCCGATGCCACGCCGAACCGGGTTGCTGCTGTTGCCGTGGTCGATCGCCTGCACGTCCGCCGCGTTCGCGGCCACGCCGCCACCGGCCATGGACCAGCCGGCGTGCCAGGTCTGGCAGCGCGAGTTGTCGTTCGCGCAGAGCGTGCAGCGGCATGACGCGGCGGCATTCGCCGAGCACGTCATGGCGGACGCGGTGTTCGACGCTAACACGCCGCAGCCGACGCGTGGACTGGCCGCGGTGCGCCGGCACTGGGCCGCGTTCATCGCGGGCAGGACGCAGCGGGTGGACTGGTACCCGCAGCAGGTCGTGGCGTCCGGCGATGGCATGCTCGCGTATTCCAGCGGCGCGTACCTGTTCGAGAACCCGGCACCGGGCGCGCAGCCGCGTTACGTGACCGGCCGGTTCGCGACGGTATGGCGCCGCGCCGGCGACGGCGCCTGGCGCGTCGCGTTCGACGGCGGCGACGCCGGCAAGCCGGCGGGCGACGCGGATGTCGCCGCGTTCCACGCCGGCCGCCAGCCCCGTTGCCCGGCCGCCGCCGGCACGAACTGATCCGCGCCGACCGGCCGCTGCGGACGCGTTCCGACAGCCGCCGCCCAGCCCGCCATCGCGCCGATTGACCGCGCCATGGCGGCGGCACAGACTTCTCGCGGGAACCCCGGAGTGACCGTCACCAGTCACCGTGAGGAGGTTGTCATGCGTACCACAGGCTGGAAAAGACCGAGCTGGAAAAACGGAGCCATCGTCGCCGCTGCGCTGTTCGCCGGCGGCGGCGTGCTGGCGGCGGAACACCCGGCAATGAGCGATGCGCAAATGACCGCGAGCGCGATGCACGCGGCACCGGCACGCGTCGCGAAGGGTGCCACGATCGTGGCGATGGGCGCGGATGGCACGCTGCGCACGCTGCGCAAGGGCACGAACGGGTTCACCTGCATGCCGGACAACCCGTCGACGCCGGGGCCGGACCCGATGTGCATGGACCAGAACGCGATGGAATGGATCAGCGCGTACATGGCGAAGAAAACGCCGCCGGCCGGCAAGCTCGGCATGATGTACATGCTGGCCGGCGGCACGGACGCGAGCAACACGGACCCGTACGCGCAGAAACCGGCCAGCGGCAACCACTGGATCAAGACCGGACCGCACGTGATGATCGTCGGTGCGGATCCGGCGTTCTATGCGAACTATCCGAAGAGCGCAGACCCGGATACGGCCGCACCGTACGTGATGTGGGCCGACACGCCGTACGAGCACCTGATGGCGCCGATCAAGTGAAGTACTGGAGCGAAGCATGCGCGATGCTGGCGTGGATCGCTCCCGCGCCCTGATCGTCTGGCCGGTTGAATCTGCCGCCCCGACCGGCCCGTTTTTCCCCGTGCCATTGATGTCCGAAAACGGCGAGTCAGGCCATCGTGACGGTGCTAGCCTGCACCCATGGACGAACTGCCCACCCTGCCCGCACCGCATGTCTGCGAACAGGCCCGACTCAGTCGCGACGCGCGCTTCGACGGGCTGTTCTTCACCGCGGTCAGCAGCACCGGCATCTACTGCCGGCCGGTATGCCCGGCACCGGCGCCGAAACGCGAGAACGTGCGCTACTACGCGAATGCGGCCGCCGCGGAAGCGGCCGGGTTCCGCCCGTGCCTGCGTTGCCGGCCGGAGCTGGCACCGGGCAACGAGCAGTGGCAGCGCGGCGATCACGTCGTCGCGCGCGCGCTGAAGCTGATCGAGGCCGGCGCGCTGGCGGAGCAGTCGCTGGACGAACTGGCGCTGCGCGTCGGCATCGGTGCGCGGCAGTTGCGCCGCCTGTTCGTCGAGCGCCTCGGCGCGCCGCCGGTCAGCGTGCACACGACGCGCCGGCTGCTGTTCGCGAAGCAGCTGCTGACCGAGACCGCGCTGCCGGTGACGGAAGTCGCGCTCGCATCCGGCTTCCGCAGCCTGCGCCGGTTCAACGCGGCGTTTGCGCAGGCGAACCGCATCGCGCCGCGCGAACTGCGCCGGCACCCGCGCGCGGCAGCCGGCGCGGCGCTGGTGCTGCGGCTCGGCTACCGGCCGCCGTATGCGTTCGACGCGCTGCTCGCATTCCTGCGCACGCGTGCGCTGCCGGGCGTGGAACAGGTCGACGCGCACAGCTACGCGCGCGTGTTCGGCCCGGCGAACGCGCCGGGCTGGCTGCGCCTGAGCGCGTGGCCGGGCGACGAGCATGCGTTGCAGCTGCAACTGCACTGCCCGCAACCGACGCAGCTGCTCGGCGTGGTGACGACGCTGCGGCGGATGTTCGACCTGGATGCGAACCCGCAGGCGATCGCTGACACGTTCCGCCGCGACGCCGTGCTCGGTCCGCTGGTCGCGCGCCATCCCGGCCTGCGCCTGCCCGGCGGCTGGGACGGTTTCGAGATCGCGGTGCGCGCGATCCTCGGCCAGCAGATCAGCGTGGCCGCGGCGCGCACGCTGGCGACGCGCATCGTGCAGCGCTGGGGCGAACCGCTGCCGGCGGCGCCGCTGCCGGAGCTGGAGCGGCTGTTCCCGACGCCGGCCGCGCTAGCCCAGGCGGACCTGCGCGAGATCGGCGTGACCACGACGCGCGCCGCGACGATCAGCGGCATGGCGCAGGCGCTGCTGGACGGCCGCGTGGATTTCAGCGCGGAGCAATCGCTGGATGCGTTCGTGGCGCGCTGGGTCGCGCTGCCCGGCATCGGCGAGTGGACGGCGCATTACATCGCGATGCGCGCGCTGAGCGACCCGGACGCGTTCCCGGCGGCGGACCTGATCCTGCGCCGCGAGGCGGCGCCGGATGCCGCGCCGCTGAGTACGAAGGCACTGACCGGACGCGCGGACGCGTGGCGGCCGTGGCGCGCGTACGCCGTCATCCACTTGTGGCGCGGCGCATCGGAAGCACCGTCGCCGGCACGCCGGAAAAAACCTGAGGCGACCGCATGACGAACGAACCCGACACCGTTTACTACGACGAGATGGACAGCCCGGTCGGCACGCTGCGCCTGGTCGCGGACGGCCGCGGCCTGCGCGAGGTCTGGTTCGAGCGCGAACGCCATCCGAAGAAGGCGCACCCGGGCTGGGTCCGCGCGGCAGCGCCGCTGAAGTTCGCGCGCGTGCAGCTGGAGGAATACTTCGCCGGCGGGCGCCAGCACTTCGAGCTGCCGTTGCACCCCGTCGGCACGCCGTTCCAGCTGGAGGTGTGGCACGCGCTGGGGCGGATTCCGTACGGCGTCACGATCAGCTACGGCGAACTGGCCCGGCGCATCGACAAGCCGCTGGCGGTGCGCGCGGTCGGCGCCGCGAACGGGCGCAACCCGCTGCCGATCGTGCTGCCGTGCCACCGGGTGATCGGCGCGGACGGCAGCCTCACCGGCTTCGGCGGCGGGCTGCCGACGAAGCGCTACCTGCTGGACCTGGAACAGCGCACCGCGCACGGCGACCTGTTCGGCTGAAACTGAAGCCCCGTGAGAGCGCCCGATCAGCCGCCGCTGCGTCCGGATGCCGGCAACGGCTGCGGCAGCACCCGCGGCAGCTCGCTCGCATCACGCGCGCGGTCGAGCAGATCCTGTTCCCGGGCACGCTCGCGATCGCGTTGCGCCTGCTCGGCCTGGTCGAGCTGCCGCTGGGCGCGTGCATCCTTCGCCGCCGGAAGCTTCGCATTGTCCGACACGCTCTGGCGGAGCTGCTGCTGCAGCTGGCTCTTCTGCAACTCGTCGCGTACCTGCTGCTGTTGGGCGTCCTGCTGGAAGCGCACGCTCGGCGGCACCGGACGGATCACTGGCTGCGCGCCGGACTGCTGCCAGGCGCAGGCGGCGCCGAACGGGGCCAGCGCCAGCGCGCCGACGAGCAACGTGCGCCGCAGCGGGAAATGTCCAACGATACGTGTAATGGTCATGGCGGTGCGCGATCATGCGATGGCTGGAATCCATCGTAAGGTCCCCTGCATGAAAATCCTGTTTCGCCTGCTGCTGTGTTCGCTGGCAGCATTCAGCTTCGGCTGCGCCACGCAGCGCCCGGCCCTGCCCGCCACTGCCTACGCGACGCCGACCGGCCAACCCGTCCCGCTGCTGCTGATCTCGATCGATGGCTACCGCCCCGACTACCTGCAGCGCGGGCTCAGCCCGACCCTGGCGATGCTGGCGCAAGGCGGCGTGCAGGCCACCTCGATGCAGCCGGCGTTTCCGTCGCTGACGTTCCCGAACCACTACACCCTGGTCACCGGCCTCACCCCGGACCATCACGGCGTGGTCAACAACACGATGTTCGACCCGCAGCTGGGCAAGTTCTCGCTGAGCAGCCGCAACGCAATCAGCGACGGCCGCTGGTGGGCCGGTGGCACGCCGATCTGGGAGACCGCGGACCAGCACGGTCTGCGCACCGGCATCATGTTCTGGCCCGGCTCGGAGGCGGACATCCACGGCCATCGGCCGGACTACTGGAAGCCGTTCGACGGCAACGTCACACCCGACCAGCGGGTGGACCAGGTGCTGGCCTGGCTGGACCTTCCGGCCGCCGAGCGCCCCGGCTTCCTCACCCTGTACTTCGACGCGGTCGATCACGCCGGCCATCTCTACGGACCGGACACGGCCCAGGTGAACGCGGCGCTGCGCGAGACCGACACCGCGCTGGCGCGGCTGATCGCGGGACTGCAACAGCGCGGCCTGTTCGACCGGATCAACCTGATCGTGCTGTCCGACCACGGCATGGCCGGCGTGCCGGAGGCGAACAGCGTGCTGATCGACCAGCTGGTCCCGCTCGACCGGGTGCACACGGTCAGCCTGGGCATCCTGGCCGGTTTCAACCCGGCGTCGGACAGCGCCGCAGCGCGCGCCGATTTCGCGCAGGTCGAACGGACCCTGGAGCAGCCACAGCCGCACATGCAGTGCTGGGACAAGACCCGCGTGCCGGCACGGCTGGCCTACGGCAGCAACCCGCGCGTGCCGCAGCTGCTGTGCCTGGCGAACGTGCACTGGCGCATCACCACCAGCGAGCACGCGGCGAAACGCAAGGGCCGGCTGAGCCTGGGCGAGCACGGCTACGACAATGCCGAGCCGCTGATGCAGGCGCTGTTCGTGGCGCACGGCCCGGCGTTCCGCGTCGGCGCGCAGCTGCCGGCGTTCCCGAACGTGGACGTCTACCCGCTGATGACCCACCTGCTCGGCCTGCCCGCCGCCGCGAACGACGGCGACTACGACGCGGTGAAAGGCATGCTGAGGCCCGCGGCGCAATAAATCCCTGCAGGAACGCACCCTGTGCGCGATGGCTCGGGGGCTTGGTCAAAGCCAGCAGCATTCGCGCACAGGGGCGCGCTTACCCCATCGCACCCTTGCTCATCGGCGTCGGCGGCGTGGCCACGTCGGTCAGCGGCGGCAGGCGGAACAGCGCCAGCGCGATCGCGAGGCCGGCCAGCACCAGCAGGCCGACGAACAGCGCCACCCCGCTCCAGCCGAACGACGCGTAGAACAGCCCGCCGCTGGCGCCGGCGATGCTCGAACCCATGTAGTAGCAGAACAGGTACACCGACGCGGCCTGCGCCTTCGCCGCACCGGCGCGGCGGCCGACCCAGCTGCTGACGATGGAGTGGCCGCCGAAGAAGCCGAACGTGATCGCCACGATGCCGAGCATGACCAGCGGCAGCGGCCGCGCCATGCTCAACGCCACGCCGGCCAGCATCAGCGCGAACGCCGTCCACAACACCTTGCGCCGGCCGCGCTTGCCGGCCAGGTGGCCCATCCACGCCGAGCTGAACGTGCCGATCAGGTAGATCGCGAAGATCGACCCGACCACCGCCTGGCTCAGCTTGTACGGCGGCGCCATCAGCCGGTAGCCGAGGTAGTTGTAGACGGTGACGAATGCGCCGAGCAGCAGGAAGCCCTCGACGAACAGCCACGGCAGGCCGCGGTCGCGGAACATGCCGGCGAAGCGCCCCGCCAGCGTGCGCCAGCGCAGCGGCTGCGCCATGAAATGCCGCGACGGCGGCAGCGCGCGCCAGAACACCAGCCCGGCCAGCACGCCGATCACGCCGACCACCGCCACGCCGATGCGCCAGCCGAAGAAGTCCGCCAGCACGCCGGAAATCAGCCGCCCGCCCATGCCGCCGACCGCGCTGCCGCTGATGTACAGGCCCATGCCCAGGCCGATCGAGTCGGCGTCCATCTCCTCGCCGAGATAGGTCATCGCCACTGCCGGCAGCCCGCTCAGGGTCAGCCCGAGCAGCGTGCGCACCACCAGCAGCGCGGTCCAGTCCGGCATCGCCGCGGTCACCAGCACCAGCAGCGCCGAAGCCAGCAGCGAGGCCACCATCACCGGCTTGCGCCCCCACGCGTCGGAGACGCCGCCGGCGAACAGCATCGCGAACGCGAGCACGCCGGTGGTCAGCGACAACGACAAGGCCGCCGCCGCCTCGCTCACCGCGTAGTGGCGACTGAACTCCGGCATCAGCGGCTGCACGCAGTACAGTAGCCCGAAGGTGGCGAAGCCGGCGGCGAACAGCGCGAGGTTGGTGCGCCGGAACGCGGGCGTGCCGTGGTGGACAAGCCCGTCTGCAGAATCGGTCATCGGCTCGCATCAATCCGGGGGAGCAGAGGCGCTCCCGTCCGCGGCGAGTGTAGCTCGCGCCGAAATGCCCGCCATCCGTGACCGGCGCCGCTCAGAGCCTGCCCCGGACTTGATCCGGGGGCGAGCGGGGCCGGATGCCGCGGGCGAAGAACGCCACAATCAGGCCGAACAGCAGCATCGCCAGCAGGTTCTCGACGAGGGAGAGTGCGCTGAAATGCGGCTTCGCCGCCGCGGACAGCGGCACCACCACGTACTCCATCACCACGAACACCACCACACCATAAAGCAGGCCGGCCGCGATCCAGCGCCGGCCCAGCCAGGCCATCCGCCCGGCGGCGAACACGAAGATCGCCGCAATCAGCAGCGACATCGCCCACTGCAGCAGCAAGCCCAGCGCCGCGACCGGCAAGCCGCCCTGGAACGCGGCGCGACCGAGCAGGCCGCTGGCGATCGCGCGCAGGATGATGGGCGGATCGACCCGGTTGATCAGCGCCGCGGCAAGAATGTCGAGCGAGCCGGCGACGAAACCGCCGTAAAGGACGGCAAGCCTTGGCGAAGGACGGATGTCTGTCGGCATGGGTTTCTCTGCAGGCGGTCCGGAACGTTCCGGGATACGCCGTCGCCACGATGCCTGCACGTGCCGGCAGTCATGTCCTTCAGGCACTGCGGTCGCCGCGCAACGCGCGCACTTCCTCGTCATGCCCGGCCGCACCGCGCCCGCTGACCCAGCCGAACAGCGCGATGCCGACGATGATCGCCAGCGCGCCGAACGCGGCGTAGCCGTGCGGCCACGCCTCGCCGAGGAACAGCACGCCGAGCAGCGTGGCGAACAGCAGCTCGGCCGCCTGCATCGCCTCCACCGCGGCCAGCGCGGTCGGCTCGCGGCGCACCATGTCGGTGGCGCGGAAGAACAGGATGGTGGCGATGGTGCCCGACGACAGTGCCACGCCGCCGGCCAGCAGCGCCTCGCGCAGCGTCGGCGGGCCGACCGCGAACCACGCGACCAGCGCGAACGCCAGCCACAGCGGCCAGCTGCACAGCGTCATGCCGACCACCCGCTGCACCGCGTTGAGCCGGCTGTCGCAATGCTCCAGGTGCAGCAGCAGCTGGCGGTTGCCCAGCGGATAGGCAAAGGCGGACAGCACCACCGCGCCGATCGCCAGCCAGTCGCCGGCGTGCAATTGCCCCTGCGCATGGCCCCATTGCAGCGCGAACACGCCGGCCACGATCAGCGCGCCGAGCGCCAGCGTGTGCCACGCCAGCCGGCGCCGTTCGTCGCGATAGATCAGCGGCGCCAGCAGCGGCCCGGCCAGCACGGTGGTCTGGAAACTGCCGGCGACCAGCCACGACGGCCCGCTGCTGGCCGCCCAGGTCAGCGGCACGCCGAACAGCACGAAGCCCACGCTGCTCCACAGCAGCCACGGCCGCGCATGCCGGCGCAGTTCGCGCGGCAATTCGCCCAGCCCGCCTTGCAGCGGCAGCACCACGGCCAGCAGCGGCAACGTGATCAGGTAGCGCAGGATCACCGCCCACGCCCAATGCCCGCCGCCAGCGACCAGGCTGCGGTTGAGCACGTAGGTGAGCGTGAAGAACAGCGCCGAGCACAGCGCCAGTCCCACCGCGGCAAGGGCATTCGTACGCATGCGGTGCCATCGGGCCAAACGTCGAGTGTGGCAAATCGCGCCGCGCCTGCGAAGCACCCGGGCACGGCAACGGTGGAGTGCATGCGAAACGCCCGCCGTTACAGGCGGGCGTTCCGGTCAACCGATGGCGGACGAAAGGCCGCTCAGTTCCAGCGGCCGTTGCTGCCGCCGAGGCTGTAGCGGCCGGCGCCGAGCAGCATGATCGCCAATGCGGTGCCGAGGAACATGCCCTGCAGTTCCAGCGCCCAGCCGCCGGTGTCGGCCAGCGTGGCGAGCTGGCCCATGTGCACCAGCCCGATCGCCACCAGCATGTTGATCACGATGATCAGCCCGCCGACCCGGCTCCACCACCCGGCCAGCAGCAGCAGCGGCGCCAGCACCTCGCCGACATACACGCCGTAGGCCAGCATCGACGGCAGGCCGGCGCCGGTGACCACGCCGATGATGTAGCCCGGCCCGTGGATCAGCTTGGACACGCCATGGAACAGGATCAACCCACCCAACACGACACGAAGCACCAACTTGCCCAGATCCGCAGAACTTTGCATGGGACTCTCCCCCGGTGGTTTTCGGAAAACCGTCGTCGACGGCACGCAACGCGCACACAGGCTAAACCGATTGCCCGACCGCCGCACGGGCCGCTCCCCGCGAACGGCGCCCGCGCCTTCACGGCGAGGCGGCCAGCGGGCGCACGCGCAAGCCGTCGGCGATGCGGTCGTCCGGATAGGCGACCACCCGTTCGCCCTGGCGCAGACCCGCCACGATCTCCGTCGCGCCATCGCCCTGCATCCCCGGGGTGACCGCCGTCAGCCGCGCGCGGCCGCCGGCCACGCGGTACACCGCCCAGCGCCGGCCGTCGCGGAACAGCGCGCTGGACGGCACCTGCAGCACGTCGGGGCGACGCCCCACCTCGAACTCCACCTCGACCCGGTAGCCGTCGCCCAGCGGCTCCCACTGCGCGCGCGGCGCGGTGATGTCCAGCCACACCAGGGTGCGCTGTTCCTCCACGCCCAGCGCCGAGACCTTGGTGAAACCGCCCGGCTCGATCCGCGTCACCCGCGCCGGCAGCGCACCTTCGCCGCCCCAGCGCAGGATTCGCGCCGGGGAACCCGGCCGCAGCGCGATCGCCTGCTGCGACAGCGCCTGCACCATCACCTCGAGCTGGCGCAAGTCGCCCAGTTCCAGCAGCGACTGCCCGGCCTGCACCGGCGCCGCGCTTTCCTGGAAACGATGCAGGACCACGCCGTCGATCGGCGCGCGCAGCTCGACCACCTGCCCGCCGCTGCGGCCCTGGCCGAGCAGCAGCGCCGCCAGTGCCGCGCGCTGCTGCCCGGCGGCGCGGCGCTCGGCCTGCGCCGCCGCGGCCGCCGCGCGCGCGCGGGCCAGCCGTGCCTCGACTTCGTCGACCGCGGCCACGCTCACCACGCCGGACGCGCCGAGCGCGCGCATGCGGCCAGCGTCGCGCGCGGCCAGGTCGGCATCGGCCTGGGCGGCCGCCAACCGCTGCTGCGCGGCCTGCATCGAGGCCTGCGCGGCCTGCTCCTCGGCCAGCAGGCGGGTGCGGTTGGCCGGGTCCAGCAGGGCGCCCTGCAGCGGCTCGATCACCGCCACCAGCTGCCCGGCCTTCACCGCGTCGCCTTGCAGCAGGTCGATCCGCCGCAGCGTGCCGGCGATCGGCGCCGTCAGCACCCAGCGCCGCGGCAACTGCGTGCGGCCCTCTTCCTCGAACCGCTGCACCAGCGGGCCGCGCGTGACCGCCACCACGTCGAGTGGCCGCGGCGCGGACTGCAGTGCCCACCACGCCGCGGCAACGACGGCGGCGACCGCGACGGCGGCAACGATCCAGCGGCGGCGCTTCACACTCATCAGGCAGTCCTCACTCGCGGGTCTTCAATACGGCGATCAGATCCAGCCGCGCGATGCGCCGGTGCACCAGCAGCGCGGAAACCACGCTGGCGCCGAGCACCATCAGCCCGGCGAACGCGTAAGTGGCGGTGGTCAGTCGGATCGGGATGCGGAACAGCTCGGACTGGAAGCCCTGCACCATCACCCAGCACAGGCCCCAGCCCGCGGCGAAGCCGAACGGCAGCGAGATCGCCACCAGCAGGCCGAGCTGTCCCAGCAGCAGCGCGCTCACCTCGCCCTCGGTCATGCCCAGCACGCGCAGGCTGGCCAGCTCGCGGCCCCGTTCGGACAGGCTGATCCGCGCGGCGTTGTAGACCAGCCCGAAATTGATCACCCCGCCGAGCAGCGCCGCCACCCAGGTGAACACCAGCAGGCTCTCGCCCATGGTGGCGTAGAAGCTGCGCACCGCGGCCAGCCGCGAGCTGATGCCGGCCACCCACGGGCGGCGGTCCAGGCGCGCATAGACGTCCGCTTCGGCACCGGGCAGCACGCCGAGCAGCACGCCGGACACCACGTCGCCGTCGCCGAGCAGCCGGTTCAGCGCGTCCAGATCCATGTAGCCCTGCGCCCCGATCGTCTCGTGCACGAAGCCGGCCACGCGCACCTCGCGCACGTGGCGGTGCCCCTGCAGGGCCTGCACCTCGATCGTGTCGCCGGGCTCGAGCGCCAGCATGCGCTGCAGGTAGTCGGTCAGCAGCACGCCATCGGCCGGCGGCGTGACCACGCCCAGCCGGGTATCCAGCGGCCGGCGCAGGCGCGCCGCCGGCGGCAGCCCCTCGATCACCGTGCGATAGCTGCGCAGGCCATGGACCAGCCGCACCGGCGCCGTCCGGATCGGCTCGGCCTCGCGCACGCCGGGCAGCGCGGCCAGCTCGAACAGCACCCGCCGCGGCGCCGCTTCGATGAAGGTCACCGCCAGGTCATGGTGCTGCGCGAGGCTGAGCTGGGTGTCGACCATGTAGCCGACCGCATCGCCCTGGAAGCGGCCGACCATGATCACCGCACAGGCCAGCGCCAGCCCGAGCACGGTGAACGCGGCGCGGCCGGGGCGGCGCTCCAGGTCACGCAGGATCATCCGCGCCGGCTGCGACAGCCAGCGCTGCAGGCCCAGCCGCTCGACCAGCGTGGGGCCGAAGCGCGGCGGCGCCGGGGCGCGCATCGCCTCGGCCGGCGGCAGGCTGGCAGCCGCGCGCAGCGCCATCAGCGCACCGGCCGCGGCGGCGGCCAGGCTGACCGCGGCACCGGTGGCGATCGCCCCGGCGCTGAGCCGATAGGCGAGGAACGGAAACCGGTAGATGCCCTGGTAGACGTGCGCCAGCCAGCTGCCCAGGGCGGCGCCCAGCGCGATGCCCAGGCCCGCGCCCAGCAGCGCGATCGCCGCGGCCATGCCCAGGTAGTGCGCCGCCAGCGCGCGATGCCCGTAGCCGAACGCCTTGAGCACGCCGATCTGCTCGCGCTGCGTGCCGATCAGGCGCATCAGCACCACGTGCAGCAGGAACGCGGCCACGCCCAGGAAGATCGCCGGGAACAGCCGCGCCATGGTCCGCAGCTGGCGCATTTCCTCTTCCAGGTAGCGCGCCGAGGTCTGTTCGTGGCGGCCGTAGGCGCCGACGCCGCCGTAGCGCGCCAGCGCGGCGTCCAGCCCGGCGACCACCGCGGCGGGCCGTGCCGCCGGCAGCAGGCGCAGCACCACGTTGTTGAACGCGCCATCCATGTCCAGCGCCCTTTCCATCGCGTGGCGGTTCATCCACAGCACGGCATAGCGCTTGAAGTCGGGAAAGACCGCACCCGGTGGACTCTGGTAGACGTACTCCGGCGAGGTGCCCACGCCGACCACGCGCAGCCAGCGCTGGCGACCGCGCAGGGTCAGCCGCAGGCTGTCGCCGACACGCAAGGCGTGCGCCGCGGCGAACGCCTCGCCCACCACCACCTCGTTGTCGAGCTCCGGGGCCGGCAGGCGGCCGCTGCGCAGCTGCACCCGGTTGAGCAGCGGCTGGCCGCCCTCCAGCGGCAACGAGACCGCCTCGGCGCGCACCGGCTCGTCGAAACCGGGCACACCCAGCGTGCCCAGTGCCAGCAGCCGCGCCTGCACGGTCTGCACGCCGGGCAGCGCCGCCAGGTGCGCCAGCAGGGTGTCCGGCGCACGCGCCAGCGGCGCCCACAGGTCGGCCAGCGCGCCTTGCCGGTAGAACTGCTCGCGCGTCGCGGTGAGCGATTCGTAGGTGGACTGCGACATCACCAGCGTGGCGACGCCGCTGGCGATCACCAGCGCGATCGCCAGCGCCTGCCCGCGCAGGTGCCACAGGTCGCGCCGTGCCTTGCGCGTCAGCGCGCTCACCAGCGCAGCTCCTTCGCCGGCGTGCGCTGCGCCGGGCGCTCCTCGCGCACGATGCGGCCGTCGCCCAGGTACAGCACGCGATGCGCCATGCGCGCGATGTCCGCGTTGTGGGTGATCACCACCGTCGTGGTGCCCAGTTCCGCATTGACCCGTTCCAGCGCCTCCAGCACCCGCACGCCGGTGGCCGAGTCGAGCGCGCCGGTGGGCTCGTCGCACAGCAGCACCGCCGGCCGCTTGGCGATCGCGCGGGCGATCGCCACCCGCTGCTGCTGGCCGCCGGACAGCTGCGCCGGGAAGTGGTCCATGCGGTCGGCCAGGTCCACCCGCGCCAGCGCCTCCTCCGGCGTCATCGGCTGCTCGGCGATCTCGGTGACGATCGCCACGTTCTCGCGTGCGGTGAGGCTGGGAATCAGGTTGTAGAACTGGAACACGAAGCCGACGTGTTCGCGGCGAAAGCGGGTGAGCTCGCGCTCCGTGGCGCCGGTAAGGTGATGCCCCTCGTACCAGACCTCGCCAGCGGTGGGCGCGTCGAGCCCGCCCAGGATGTTCAGCAGGGTCGACTTGCCGCTGCCCGAGGGCCCCAGCAGCACCACGAACTCGCCGCGGAACAGGTCCAGGTCGATCCCGCGCAGGGCATGCACCTCGACCTCGCCCATGCGATAGGTCTTGGTCAGGCCGCGGGCACGGAACACCGCCTCCCCGACCGGCAACGGCGCGACCACAGCCATGCATGCACTCCGCCCGGCAACCGCCCGAAGGCGGCGATGGCGTTCAGGCTAACCGCGGCGCGCGGGCCGGTTCATGACTTCAGGCAACTTCGAGCGAGTCGACCACGCGCCGATAACGCTGCGCGATGCGTTCCTCGTCGCGATGGCGGAAGTCGCGCACCTGCCAGCGCCCGCCGACCATCACGTCGCGCACCAGCGGCGTGTTGCCGGCGAACAGGAAGCTGTCCAGCAGCGAGCGGGCGTCGCGCGCGGCGAGCAGCGGCGAGGCGTCGTCCAGCACGATCAGGTCGGCGCGCGCGCCGTCGCGCAGTTCACCCACCGGCCGACCCGCGGCCTGGGCACCACCACGCAGCGCGGCGCGCCACAGCGTCTCGCCCACGCTGTCGCCCGGCTGCCGCGCGCCGATGTTGCGGTGGCGGGTGGCCAGGCGCTGGCCGTATTCCAGCCAGCGCAGTTCCTCCACCGGCGAGATCGAGATGTGCGAGTCCGAACCGACGCCGAGCGTGCCGCCGGCATCCAGGTAATCGGCCAGCGGAAACAGGCCGTCGCCGAGGTTCGCCTCGGTGGTCGGACACAGCCCGGCCACTGCACCGCTACCCGCGATACGCACGGTTTCCGCCGCGGTGAGGTGGGTGGCGTGGACCAGGCACCAGCGTGCATCGACGTCAGCGTGATCGAACAGCCATTCCACCGGTCGCGCGCCGCGGGTGGCCAGGCAGTCCTGTACCTCGCCGACCTGTTCGGCGATGTGGATATGGATCGGCCCGGTCGCCGCCAACCCGCTGGCCAGCACCTCGCGCAGTGCCGGCTCCGGCACTGCGCGCAGCGAATGCAGCGCGATGCCCACGCACATCTCGTCGTTCTGCTGCCGGCGCAGCGTGTCCAGCAGGCGCAGATAATCGTGGACCGCATGGCCGAAGCGGCGCTGGCGTGCGCTCAGCGCGCGGCCGTCGAAACCACCGCTCATGTACAGCACCGGCAGCAGGGTCAGGCCGATGCCGGCCTCGCGCGCCGCCTCGATCAGCGCCAGCGATATCGCCTCCGGCTGCGCATACGGCGTGCCGTCCGGCTGATGATGCAGGTAGTGGAACTCGCAGACGCTGGTGTAGCCGGCCTTGAGCATCTCGACGTAGAGCTGGGCGGCGATCGCCTTGAGTTCGTCCGGACCGATCGTGGCGGCGAACGCATACATCGTTTCGCGCCAGCTCCAGAAGCTGTCC
Organism: Rhodanobacter sp. OR87; assembly: GCF_000473345.1. Classification (NCBI taxonomy): domain Bacteria; kingdom Pseudomonadati; phylum Pseudomonadota; class Gammaproteobacteria; order Lysobacterales; family Rhodanobacteraceae; genus Rhodanobacter; species Rhodanobacter sp. OR87. The sequence continues at coordinate 147,223 of NZ_AXBJ01000003.1, read as the reverse complement.
TCGGCCTTGCCGCGCCGCTCGGCCAACCCCGCCATCGCGCGCTGGAACGCGTGCGAATGCAGGTTCGGCATGCCCGGCAGCACCCAGCGGCCGAGCGCTTCGGCGGCCGCGCCGGTCGGTGCCAGCAGGCGTCCATCGGCGGACACGCCCAGCGCCGCATCGGCCTGCCAGCCATGCGCGCGCCATAGCTGGCCGGCCTTGAAGTGGGCAACGGCAGTGCTGTCATTCATGGATCGGCTCCGGTACGCGATGCTGCGCAGTGTAACCGCCTCCGTGAAATCCCCTTCACCCGCGTTTGCCGCCGGCCTGGGCATGATCGGGCGATGATCCGCAAGACCAGCGAGAACGCCCCAAAACTGCAGCTGCGCCTGGCCACCCCGGCCGACGTGCCGGCCCTGGTCCTGCTGACCGCGCGCATCTACACGCCCGAGTGGGGCCACTCCGCCGAGATGCTGCGCTCGCAGCAGACGCACTTCCCGGAAGGCCAGTTCGTGGTCGAGTACGAAGGCGTGATCGTGGGCTACTGCGCGACCTTCCGCATCGACGAGGCCACCGCGCTCAGCACCCACACCTGGATGCAGATCACCGGCGGCGGCATGGGCTCGCGCCACAAGCCGGACGGCAACTGGCTGTACGGCATGGAAGTGGTGGTGCACCCGGACTACCGCGGCATGCGCATCGGCCAGCGGCTGTACCAGGCGCGCAAGCGCCTGTGCATGGACCTCAAGCTGCGCGGCATCGTGTTCGGCGGGCGCATCCCCGGGCTGGCGCGGAACATCCAGCGCTACGGCAGCGCCGAGGCCTACGTGCAGGCCGTGGTGGAAGGCAGGCGCCGCGACCAGACGCTGAGCTTCCAGCTGTCCAACGATTTCGAAGTAATCGGCGTGTTGCGCGCCTACGTGCCATCCGACCACGAGTCGCTGGGCTACGCCGTGCATCTGGTCTGGCGCAACCCGCAACTGCTCGACCAGCCCGACATCCCGCCGATCACCTCGGCCCGGCTGCTGCCCGATTCGGTGCGGGTGGCCTCGGTGCAATACCAGCAGCGGCGAATCGCTTCGTTCGAGGAGTTCGCCACCCAGGTCGAATACTTCACCGACATCGCCGCCGACTACAGCGCCGACTTCGTCACTTTCCCCGAGCTGATCACGCTGCAGCTGCTGTCGATCGAGAACACCGAGCTGTCGCCGGTGGAATCGATCCGCAAGCTCAGCCACTACACGCCACAGGTGAAGGAACTGTTCGGCCGGCTGGCGGTGCACTACAACATCAACATCATCGCCGGCACCCACCCCACCGAGCAGGCCAACGGCGACATCCACAACGTCTGCTACGTGTGCCTGCGCGACGGCTCGCTGCATGAGCGCGAGAAGCTGCACCCCACGCCGAGCGAGCGCAACGTGTGGAACATCACTGGCGGCGACAGCGCGGCCACCGTGCAGACCGACTGCGGCCCGATCGGCGTGATGATCTGCTACGACGCGGAGTTCCCCGAGGTGGCGCGCTACCTGGTCGACCAAGGTGCGCTGATCCTGTTCGTGCCGTTCTGCACCGACGTGCGCGAAGGCTACCTGCGCGTGCGCTACTGCGCGCAGGCGCGGGCGATCGAGAACCAGTGCTATGTGGTGCTGTCCGGCAACGTGGGCAACCTGCCGGGGGTGAACAACTTCGACATCCAGTATGGCCAGAGCTGCATCCTCACGCCGAGCGACTTCCCGTTCGCGCGCGACGGCATCGCCGCCGATTCCACCCCGAACATCGAGACCGTGCTGTTCGCCGACCTGCGCCTGGAAAGCCTGGCTCGCGCGCGCAACGCCGGCGCGGTGACCAACCTCAAGGACCGCCGCTTCGACCTGTATGAGACGCGCTGGCGGCCGCGCTGACGCGGCCGTGGTGGCTGCAGGGACATACCCTGCGCGCGATGCTCTTGCTCTTGTCGCATTCAAAGCGACGAGCTTTCGTTCACGAGCACCTGTAGGAGCGCACTTGTGCGCGATGCTTTTGCTGCATTCATGGCGATGAGTTTTAGAGCGAAGAGCTTTCGGCTGCCGCAGGCGCACGAAAGCTCCTCGCTCTGAATGCAGCAAGAGCATCGCCCGCGAGCGGGCTCCTACAGGTGGATACGCGGTCTGCGATAATTGCGCCACGGCCGCAGGCCTCTTGCGATCATCCCACCACCCACGCGGAACCGGCACCCCATGAACGACCCACGCTGGGATCGACTGCTGCTCAACGCCACCCTCGCCACGTTCACGGGCGACGCGCCCTACGGCCTGATCGAGCGCGGCGCGATCGCGCTGCATCACGGCCGCATCGCCTGGGTCGGTCGGCAGGACGAGCTGCCGGATGCACCGGATGCCCTCGCCGCCACGGTGGAATCGCTGGACGGCGCGCTGGTCACGCCGGGATTGATCGACTGCCACACCCATCTGGTGTTCGGCGGCAACCGTGCGCACGAGTTCGAGCTGCGCCTGAACGGCGCCAGCTACGAGGACATCGCCCGCGCCGGCGGCGGCATCGCCTCCAGCGTCGAGGCCACTCGCGCCGCCAGCGAGCAGCAGCTGTTCGAGCAATCGCTGCCGCGCGCCCGTGCGCTGCTGGCCGATGGCGTGACCACGCTGGAGATCAAGTCCGGCTACGGGCTGGAGCTGGACAGCGAACGCCGCATGCTGCGCGTGGCGCGCCGTCTCGGCCGCGAACTGAGCATCACGGTCCGCACCAGCTTCCTGGGCCTGCACGCGCTGCCGCCGGAATACAAGGACCGGCGGGACGAATACGTGGCGCTGGTCTGCGACGACATGCTGCCCACGCTCGCCGCCGAGGGCCTGGTCGACGCGGTCGACGCGTTCTGCGAAGGCATCGGCTTCAGCCGCGAGGAGACCCGCCGCGTGTTCGAGCGCGCAAGGCAGCTTGGCCTGCCGGTGAAGCTGCACGCGGAGCAGTTGTCCGATCTGGGCGGCGCCGCACTGGTCGCCGAGTACGGCGGCTTGTCGGCCGATCACCTGGAGCACCTGAGCGAGGCCGGCATCGCGGCGATGGCGCAGGCCGGCACCGTCGCGGTGCTGCTGCCCGGCGCGTTCTACGCGCTGCGCGAAACGCAACTGCCGCCGGTCGCGGCACTGCGCGAACAGCGCGTGCCGATCGCGATCGCCACCGACTGCAACCCCGGCACCTCGCCGCTGCTGTCGCTGCGGCTGGCCGCCGGCATGGCCTGCACGCTGTTCCGGCTCAGCCCGGAAGAAGCGCTGCGCGGGGTCACCGTCAACGCGGCCCGCGCGCTGGGACAGCGCGATCGCGGCACGCTCGCCGCGGGCCAGCGCGCCGATCTGGTGGTGTGGAACGCGCGCAAGCCCGCCGAACTGTGCTACTGGATCGGCGGCGGCCTGGCGCGTCGGGTCTACGTGGCCGGCGAACCCGTTTCGCGGCGCAAACCGCCCAACCGTTCGACCAGCGCCGCGTAGAACGCGTCCGGCAGCTGCGCCTGCACCGGCACCCGCCACCAGTTCGGCCGGGCGAAGCGGCGGCACTTGACCGCATCCTTGTCGGTCATCAGCAGCGGCAAGCCGTCGCCGAATTCCAGCTCGGTCGCGACGAAATCGTGATGGTCGGCGAACGCATGCTCGATCGGTTCGATGCCGTACCCGCGCAGGCTGTCGAAGAAGCGCCGCGGGTTGCCGATCGCGGCCACCGCGTGCACGCGCTGGCCGGCAAAGTTCGCCAGCGCCTGCATGCGGCCGCCATCCAGCGCCACCGCCTCGCCGCCGCGCAGCTGCATCGGATACTCGCCGGCTTCGGCCGCACCGCCGTTGCACACGCGCAGGTCGACGCGGCGCAGCCGATCCAGCGGTTCGCGCAACGGCCCGGCCGGCAGCAGCCGCTGATTGCCGAAACGGCGCACGCCATCGATCACGCAGACCTCCACGTCACGCGCCAAGCGGTAGTGCTGCAAGCCGTCGTCGGCGATCAGCACGTCGCAGCCGGCATCCAGCAGCAGCCGCGCCGCCGCCGGGCGGTCGCGCCCGACCGCCGCCGGCACGCCGCCGGCACGGATCAGGCAGGGCTCGTCGCCGACCTGCGCCGGCTCAGGCGCGTCGCCGAGCAGCAGCGGTTCGCGCTGGCGGCCGCCGTAGCCGCGGCTGACCACGCCGGGCCGGTAGCCGCGCTCACGCAAGGCCTCGGCCAGCGCGATGGTCAGCGGCGTCTTGCCGGTGCCGCCCGCCGTGATATTGCCGACCACCACCACTGGCACCGGCAGGCGCACGCTGCGCAACCAGCCGCGCCGGTAAAGCGCGCCGCGCAGGCTAACCGCGCCGCCGTACAGCGCCGCCAGCGGCGCCGTCCACCACGGTGCGTGACCGCTGCCGTACCAAGCCGATTCGAGCGTGTCGATCAGCGCCACGGGCGTCCTCAATCGCTGCCGAGGTTCACGGCATGGTCGTGGAACTGCATCCGGTGCAGCGCGGCGTACTGGCCGTTCAGCGCAATCAGCTCGGCGTGGGTGCCGCGCTCGATGATGCGGCCCTGCTCCATCACCGCGATCTGGTCGGCACCCTCGATGGTGGACAGGCGATGCGCGATCACCAGCGTGGTGCGGTCGCGCATCAGGCGCTGCAGCGCCTGCTGGATCAGCTGCTCGGACTCGGTGTCGAGCGCGCTGGTGGCCTCGTCCAGCACCAGGATCGGCGCGTTCTTCAGGATCGCGCGGGCAATCGCGATGCGCTGGCGCTGGCCGCCGGAAAGCGTGTTGCCGCTCTGCCCGATCGGCGTGTGGATACCCTGCGGCAGGCGCGCGATGAACTCCATCGCGTTGGCCGCCTCGGCGGCGGCGACGATGTCCGCCTCGCCGGCGCCGGCCAGTTCGCCGTAGGCGATGTTGTTGGCCACGGTGTCGTCGAACAGCACCACGCTTTGCCCGACCCAGGCGATCTGCCGGCGCAGCGAGGTCAGCGTGTAGTTCCGGTAGTCCTCGCTGTCCAGCACGATGCGCCCGCCACTGGGCTCGTAGAAGCGCGGCAGCAGGCTGGCCAGGCTGCTCTTGCCGCTGCCGGAACGGCCGACCAGGGCGGTCACCGTGCCGGGCGAGCAATGCAGGTCGACGCCGCGCAGGGCCTCGAAGTCGTTGCGCGGGTAGGTCAGCCGCACGTCCTCGAAGCGCAGGTCGCCACGCGTGCGCGCCAGCTCGCGGGTGCCCTGGTCGATCTCCGGCGGCATGTCGATCACTTCGAACAGGTCGGTGGCCGCGGACAGGCCGCGCTGGATGTTCGCCTGCACCGTGGTGAGCCGTTTCAGCGACGGCATCATGGTGCCCATTGCAGTCAGCACCGCCACGAACACGCCCGGCGAGATGTTGTCGATCACCCCCGGCCGCGTGCCCAGGTAGACCAGCGCGGCGAGCGCACATGCCGCCACCGTCTGGATCGCCGTGCTGGAGAGAGCGTTGGTGGCCGCGATCTTCAGGTTGAACCGCTTGGTGCGCTGCGTGACCACGTCGAAGCGATCCGACTCGTGCCGCTGGCCGCCGTAGATGCGCACCTCGCGATGCGCGCCCACCGATTCCTCCACGGTGCCGGTGACCGAGCCCATGCTGCCCTGGATGCGCCAGCTGATCTGCCGGTAGCGCCGGCTGACCACGGTGGCGATCAGCGCGATCGCCGGCACCATCACCAGCAGGGCCAGGGTCAGGTAGGCGCTGTAGTACAGCATCACGTACAGGCAGCCGATCACGGTGACGCCTTCGGTCACCACGATCTTCACCGCATCGGTGGAGGCCGAGGCCACCTGTTCGCTGGTGTAGGTGATGCGCGACACCTGGTGGCCCGAGGCCTCGGCGCCGAAGAACGTCGCCGGCAGGCGCAGGTAGGCGCCGAACACGTCATGCTGCATCACCTGCACCACGTTGCGCCCGATGTAGGACACGCCGTAGCTGCTGACGAAGGTGCCGACGCCGCGCACCGCGAAGATCGCGATGATCCAGATCGGCATCCAGAAGATCAGGTACGGATCCTTCTGGGCGAACAGCTTGTCGATCAGCGGCTGCAGCAGCTTGGTGAACACCACCAGGCCGCCGCCGTCCACCGCCATGCCGGCCAGGGTGACCAGCCCGATCAACCAGTAGCGACCGGTATAGCCCAGCAGGCGCCGGTAGATGCGCAGGCTTTCGGCATCCCATACACCGGTCCCGCCGGTGCTCACTGGCTGCTACCCGGCTTGGTTGGCGTGGTGGCGATCGACAGCCGGGTGAAGCCGAGCTGGCCCAGCGCATCCATCGCGGTGACCACATTCTGGTTCGGCGTCAGCGCGTCGGCGCGGATCGTCACCTGGCGTGCGCGATCGTCACCTGCATTGCGGGCGATGGTCTGCTTCAACGCCTCGATGCCTTCGCCCATCACCTCGTCGCTGCCGACGTAGAAACGGCCGTCGCGGTCGATCATGATGGTCAGCGCCGGCGTATCCATGTCGCGGTCCTGCGTGCTCGCCTGCGGCAAGGTCACCTGCAGGCGGGAGTGCTGGATGAACGTGCTGGTCAGCACGAAGAACATCAGCAGGGTCAGCAGCACGTCGATCAACGGGATCACGTTGATCTCGAAGTCGTCGCCGCGGCGGTCGTTGCCGATACGCATCGGTGCGCCTCAGCCCGCGCTCGGCGCGGTCGGCGCCGGCGCGCGCCGCGGCCGCACCGGTACCCCTGCGGCGGGCGTCAGGGTCAGGTCATCGAGCAGCGCCGTCGCCTGCTTCTCCATCTCCATGCGGTAGCCGGCTATGCGCGAGCGGAAATAGCGGTGCAGCACGTAGGCAGGAATCGCCACGGTCAGGCCCGAGGCAGTGCAGATCAGCGCCTCACCGATGCCGCCGGCCATCCTGGCCGGATCGCCGATGCCGCCGGCCATCACCTCCATGAACATGCGGATCAGGCCGATCACGGTGCCGAACAGACCCAGCAGCGGGCCGATCAGCGCGATCGTGCCGAGCGTGTTGAGGTAGCGCTCCATGCGGTGGACGACGTGGCGGCCGGTATCCTCGATGCGCTCCTTGATCAGCTCGCGCGGCTGCCGGCGCACCACCAGCGCCGAGGCCAGCAGTTCGCCAAGCGGCGAGCCGTTGGCCAGTGCCTCCAGATGGCCCGGATCGAGCTGACCGGAGCGCGCCCACTGGCGCACTTCCTCGCCCAGCCCGGGCGGCAGCACCGACCTGCGACGCAACGTCCAGCAACGCTCCAGCACGATCGCCAGGGCAATCGCCGAGCAGATCAGGATGGGCACCATCGCCCAGCCGCCAGCCATCAGAATTTCCAGCACTTTTCGACCCCGACGCATGACCTGACAGGAAGCGCGCATGATAGCAGTCTCGCCCCGATGTACTGCGGCATGCGTGGCATTCCCCGCCGGCCCGCTCACTCGCGCCAGTAACGCGCCTGCCGCTGGCGCCAGCCCGGTTCGCGCCGCGGCGGCGCGTCGGCGGGGAAATCCAGCGCCATCGCACCCTGCCCGGCGGTATCGAACACCGGCACGCGGGCCGCGGCGTAGCGCGCCAGCACCTCTGGCCGGGGGTGGCCGAAACGGTTGCGCCAGCCCGCCGACACCAGCGCCAGCCGTGGCCGCACGGCGGCGATGAAGGCGGCGCCGGACGAGGTCCGGCTGCCGTGGTGCGGCACCAGCAGCACCGGCGCCGGGCCGGGGCCGAGTGCCGCCGCCACCAGCGGTTCCGCCGTGGAGCTGATGTCGCCGGGCAGCAGCAGGCGCCCGCCGCGGCCCTCGACCAGCAGCACGCAGGAGCTGTCGTTGTCGCGGTCGCCCGCGCCGCGGGGTGGGTTCAGCACGCGAAAACGCACGCCATCCCATTGCCATGCCTGACCCGCCACGCACTGCCGCATCGGCACCCGCACCCGCGACGGCTCGCCGGCGTAGCGCTGCGCCTGCGGAAACGCGTTCGCCACCGCTTCGGCGCCGCCGGCATGATCATTGTCGCCATGGCTGATCACCAGCATGTCCAGGTGGTCGATGCCCAGTGCATGCATCGACGGCAACACCACCGCTTCGCCCACATCGAAACCGGACGGATAGCGCGCGCCGGCGTCATACACCAGCGCGTGGTCGCGGGTGCGCAGCAGCACCGACAAGCCCTGCCCCACGTCGAGCACCCATACCTGGAAGGCACCCTCCAGCGGCCGCGGCAACGGCGGCCACAGCAGCGGCAGGAACAGCAGCAGGCCGAGCCCGCGCAGCGGCACGCCGCGCGGCAGGAACAGCCACAGTGCGCCGAGCACGGCCAGCAGCAGCGCAGGCGCCTGCACCGCGGGCAGGTACCAGTGCGCGCCGGGCCACGTCGCCATCTGTTCCAGCAGCCACCATTGCGCATGTGCGATCCGCGCGGCCAGCCACAGCACCGGCGCGGCCAGCGGCGGGCACAGGCCCAGCAGCAGCATGCCGAGCAAGGCGCATGGCACGATCACGAAGCTGACCACGGGCACCGCGATCAGGTTCGACAACGCGCCCACCAGCGAAGCCTGGCCGAAGAACCACAAGGTCAGCGGCAGCAACGCCACCGTCATCAGCAGCTGCCCGGCCGACAGCTCGTGCAGGAACGCGCGCACGCCGCGGCCACGCGACTGCAGGCACAGCATCAGGAACGCCACGCCGACGAACGACAGCCAGAACCCCGCCGCCAGCACCGCCAGCGGATCGGCCAGCAGGATCGCGATCAGCGCCAGCGCCAGCGATTGCGCACCACTGCTGCCGCGACGGCTGCAGCGCGCCAGCGCCACCACCGCGATCATCAGCAGGGTGCGCACCGTGGGCAGGCCGAAACCGGCCAGCGCGCTGTACATCGCGGCCACCAGCAGTGCCGCCGCGGCCTGCGCCTGCGGCCGCGGCAACCACAGGCCCAGCCGCGGCCACAGCGCGTAAACCAGCCATGCCAGCCACACGCCGAACACCGCTGCCACGCCGACGTGGAAGCCGGAGATCGCGATCAGGTGCGAGACCCCGTTCGCACGCGCCACCGCCCAGTCGCGCTGCTGCAGCCCGCGCGTGTCGCCGACCGTGAACGCCTGCAGCAAGGCCGCGTCATGTCGGTCGTGCACGCGTACCGCGATGCCGCGGGCCACTGCATCGCGCACCCCGTCGACGCACCAGGGCGTGCCGGCCAGTGGCGCGTTGTCGGCAACGTCGCGCACGTAACCGGTGGCGACGATACCCCGCTGCAGCGCCGAGCGTTCGCTGTCGGCGCCGCCGGGATCGAGCAGCCCGCGCGGCCGCCTCAGGCGCAGCGACAGCCGCCAGCGTGAACACGGCCGCAGCGGCGGCGCATCCTCGTACCAGGCCACCGTGATGCGCCCGTGCAACGCGATCGGCTGGCCGTCCAGCGTGACCTGTTCCGCCTGCAGCGTGAAGCGGCTGGCATCCGGCTGCGCCAGCGGCAGGTCGGCGATCGTGCCGACGACGACGAAATCGCGCCCTTCCAGCACCCGCGGCAGCCGCGCGTCCATCGCCACGCCGCCGCGCCACGCCGCCCACGCGATGCCGAACAGCAACCAGGCCAGCCAGCGCCAGCGCGGGCAACGCCAGGCCAGCCACGCGGCCGCCAGCAGCACCAGGACCAGGCTCCAGTAAGGCGGCAACTGCGGCAGCCACTGCACCAGCAGCACGCCGCCGAGCAAGGCCGACGCCGCCGTGATCGCCCCGAGTCGCGCCATGTCGCGTGCCTCATTCCATCCTGGAAGAGTCCGAGCCTAGCGCGGTGGCGGCAGCGACGAAGATGAAAAGCGTGTAGGCGCCCGCCTGAAAGCACGAAGTCGGCCCTCTTCCCGGTGCCACGGAGAAACAAGCCAGAGCGTCAGGCTTTCGGGCTTTCCTGCAGCACGCCGTTGTGCAGCACCAGGGTGCGGTCCATCTTCGCCGCCAGCTGCGGATCGTGGGTGACCAGCACGAAGCTGGTGCCGATCTCGCGGTTGAGCTCCAGCATCAGCGCGTAGACCTGCGCAGCATTGCCTTCGTCGAGGTTGCCGGTGGGCTCGTCGCCGAGCACGCAAGCCGGACGGGTCACCAGCGCGCGCGCCACCGCGCAGCGCTGGCGTTCGCCGCCGGACAGCTCGGACGGCTTGTGCTGCGTGCGCCCGCCCAGGCCGACCCGTTCCAGCAAGGCCATGGCCTGCTTCTGCGCCTCGGCGATCGCGGTGCCGCGGATCAGCAGCGGCATGCACACATTCTCCAGCGCGGTGAACTCGGGCAGCAGGTGGTGGAACTGGTAGATGAAGCCGAGCGAGCGGTTGCGCACGCGGCCGCGCTCGGCGTCGGACAGCTTCGACAGCACGCGGCCGTCCACTTCCACCTCGCCGGCGGTCAGCGTGTCGAGTCCGCCGATGATGTGCAGCAGGGTGCTCTTGCCCGAGCCGGAGGCGCCGACGATCGCCATCGTCTCGCCGCGCTTCAGGGTGAAGCTGACGTCGCTCAGCACCTCGGTGCGCAGGCCGCCCTCGTCGTAGGTCTTGGCGACGTGGCTGGCACGCAGCACGTTTTCGGTCGTGGAATTCATGGCGGCCTTATTCATAGCGCAACGCCTGCGCCGGCTGCGTGCGCGAGGCGCGCCACGCGGGGTAGAGGGTGGCCAGCAGCGAGAACGCGAAGGTGAGCAGCGCGGTCCAGCCCACGTCCTGCCAGTCGAGCCGGCTCGGCACCTCGCTGATGTAGTAGACGTCCGGCGACAGGAAGGTGACGTGGAAGGTGTGCTCGATCCACTTGATGATGCCCGGCAGCTTCCACGACAGCAGCGAGCCGAAGCCCACGCCGAAGCCGATGCCGACGAAGCCCACCAGCACGCCCTGCACCATGAACATGCCCATGATGCTGCGCGGGGTGGCGCCGAGCGTGCGCAGGATCGCGATGTCGGCCTGCTTGTCGGTGACCAGCATCATCAGCATCGAGATCAGGTTGATCACCGCGACCAGGATGATCAGCGACAGGATGATGAACATCACCATCTTTTCCATCGACAGCGCGGCGAACAGGTTCGCGTTGGTGTCCATCCAGGTCTGCACCCGGTAGACCTGGCCCAACTGGTCGGCCAGCTCGCGCGCGACCGGACGGGCGTTGAACAGGTCGTCGAGCTTCAGGCGGATGCCGGTCGGGCCGCTGAGGTCGTTGAGCTTCTCGGCGTCGCTCATGTTGACCAGGGCCAGGCCGGAGTCGAACTGCTCCATGCCCAGCTCGAACGTGCCCACCACGTGGAAGCTGCGCATCCGCGGCACGCTGCCCATCGGCGTGGCGCGCAGCTGCTGCACGACCATGGTGATGCGGTCGCCGACGGTAACGCCGAGCGTCATCGCCAGCTCGCGGCCCAGCACGATGTTCCAGCTGCCCGGGGTCAGCTCGGCGAGCTTTCCCTCCAGCATGTGCTTGTCGATGTCGACGACCCTCGGTTCCTGCGCCGGCTCGACGCCGCGCACCAGCGCGCCGCTGGAGCGACGGGCATTCAGATAGGCCTCGGTCTCCACGTACGGCGCGGCGCCCAGCACGTGCGGGTTGGCCTCGGCGATCTGCAATGCACGCGGCCAGTCCTGCACGCTCTCGCCGATGCCGGACACGGTGGCGTGCGAGATCGCGCCGAGGATGCGCGAGCGCATCTGGTAGTCGAAGCCGTTCATCACCGACATCACCGTGATCAGCGCGACCACGCTGATCGCGATGCACACGATCGACACGGTGGAGATGAAGGAGATGAACTGGTTGCGCCGCTTGGCGCGGGTGTAGCGCAGGCCGATGAAGAGTTCGAGCGGTCGGAACATGGGCGGGTCGCTTGTGGGAATCGCAGGGCGGGCCGCCCGGTCGCCCATTATCGGGCATTCGCTCGGACCGCGCTGCAGCGTCGAAGTTGCCGCCACGCTCAAAGGTGCGGCACGGCCTCGTCGGGCTGCATGGCCGCCAGCCGCATGCGCAGGCGCCGGCGGATGTCCGCATCGCTGTTGTCCGGCGCCAGCAGCAGCATCTGCACGCCCTGCTCCGCCGTATGCAGGCGCAGCAGCACGAACACGCCGAGCACGCGGAACGAGGCCAGCGTGGCTGGCATGTCCTGGTGATCGGCCAGGTGCAGCGTCCAGGCATCGTCGGCGCTCCAGCCGGCCGCCGTGACCGGGGCGGCGGCCAGGCGTCGAAGCGTGTGCCAGGTCGCCATTGCCACGGCTGCCGCCAGCAGCAGCTTCAGCCATGCGGGCAGCGCGCTCAACGCCACGGCGAGCCACGCCAGGGCGGCAACCAGTACCAGGGCTTGCCGCAGCCGTCGCGACGGCCGGTACTCAAAGCCGATGGCGGGCGCGGATGTCATCGACGATCGCCTGCCAGTCTGCCCGCTCGGGGCGCGCGTGACCCATCACCCAGTCCCACAGGTCCGGGTCCTGCACGTCGAGCAGTTGGTCGAAGGCCTGGCGTCGCGCCTCGTCCGCATCGGCGAAACATTCGTCCAGCCAGCCGCCGAACAGCGCGTCCAGTTCGCGCGTGCCGCGGCGGGTGCGCCAGCGCAGACGCTTGATGCGTGCTTCATCCATCACGAGGCTCGGTCGTTGTCCATGAAGGCGGAGTGTAGCCGTTGCACCGGAACGCTACAGGCCGCGCATGGCGGCCTGTAGCGTACGAAACCCGGTAGCGCGCTCAGGCCGAGCGCCGCTCCACCATCAGCTTCTTGATCTCCGCGATCGCCTTGGCCGGGTTCAGGCCTTTCGGGCAGGTGCGCGTGCAGTTCATGATGGTGTGGCAGCGGTACAGCTTGAACGGGTCTTCCAGATCATCCAGGCGCTCGCCGGTGGTTTCATCGCGCGAGTCGACGATCCAGCGGTAGGCCTGCAGCAGGATCGCCGGGCCGAGGTACTTGTCGCCGTTCCACCAGTAGCTGGGGCAGCTGGTGGAGCAGCAGGCGCACAGGATGCATTCGTACAGGCCGTCGAGCTTCTTGCGGTCTTCCGGCGACTGCAGGCGCTCCTTGTCGGGCACCGCGCTCTGCGTGCGGACCCACGGCTTGATCGATGCGTACTGGGCGTAGAAATGGGTGAGGTCGGGCACCAGGTCCTTCACCACCGGCATGTGCGGCAACGGGTAGATCTTCACGTCGCCGGCGGCGACGCTGTCGATCGCGCAGATGCAGGCCAACGTGTTGGTGCCGTCGATGTTCATGGCGCACGAGCCGCAGATGCCTTCGCGGCAGGAGCGACGCAGCGTGAGCGTGGGGTCGATCTCGTTCTTGATCTTCAGCAGCGCGTCCAGAACCATCGGGCCGCAGGCGGCCAGGTCGACCTCGTAGGTGTCGATGCGCGGGTTCTGGTCGTCGTCCGGACTCCAGCGATAGATCCGGAAGGTACGCGGCTTCTTCGCGTTCTTCGCCGGGTAGTGCTTGCCCGGCTGGATCTTGGAGTTTTTCGGCAGTGAGAATTCAGCCATTGGTATGCATCCGCAGTAGACAGAAAGGACCGGGACGGATCAGGTTCGCACGCAACACGATGCCCTGTTCCCCATTCCCCACTCCCGCACTCAATACACGCGCTTCTTCGGCGGCACCACTTCGACCTCGTCGGAGAGGGTGAACATGTGCACCGGGCGATAGTCGAAGCTGGTCTTGCCGTTCTCGTCCACCTTGACCAGGGTGTGCTTCATCCATTCGGCGTCGTTGCGCTCGGGGAAGTCCTCGCGCGCATGGGCGCCGCGGCTCTCCGGGCGCTGCTCGGCCGAGTGCATGGTGCCCACCGCCTGGTCGAGCAGGTTGGCCAGCTCCAGCGTCTCGATCAGGTCGGAGTTCCACACCAGCGAGCGGTCGGTGACCTTCACCTGCTTGAACGAGTCGCGCACCTTGTCGATCTTGGTGCAGCCTTCCTTCAGCGTCTCGCCGGTGCGGAACACCGCGGCGTCGGCCTGCATGGTGCGCTGCATGTCGAGGCGGATCTGCGCCGTCGGCAATTCGCCGCCGGCGTGGCGCAGGCCGTCGAAACGGGCCAGCGCCTTGTCCAGTGCGCTGGCCGGCAGATCCTTGTGCGCGGCGCCGGGCTGGATGAGCTCGGCGCAGCGGTGCGCCACCGCGCGACCGAATACCACCAGATCGAGCAGCGAGTTGGAGCCCAGGCGGTTGCCGCCGTGCACCGACACGCAGGCCGCTTCGCCGATGGCGAACAGGCCCGGTACCACGGCGTCGACGTCGTCGCCCTTCTTCTGCACCACTTCGCCGTGGTAGTTGGTGGGGATGCCGCCCATGTTGTAGTGCACGGTGGGCAGGATCGGGATCGGCTCCTTGGTCACGTCCACGCCGGCGAAGATGCGCGCCGACTCGGCGATGCCCGGCAGGCGCTCGTGGATAACTTCCGGACCGAGATGCATGAGGTTGAGGAAGGCATGGTCCTGGTGCTCGCCCACGCCGCGGCCTTCGCGGATCTCGATGGTGATGGCGCGGCTGACCACGTCGCGCGAGGCCAGGTCCTTCGCGCTGGGCGCATAGCGCTCCATGAAGCGCTCGCCCTTGGAATTGGTGAGGTAGCCGCCCTCGCCGCGCACGCCCTCGGTGATCAGGCAGCCGGCGCCGTAGATGCCGGTGGGGTGGAACTGCACGAACTCCAGATCCTGCAGCGCCAAGCCCGCGCGCAACACCATGCCGCCGCCGTCGCCGGTGCAGGTATGTGCGGAAGTGGCGCTGAAGTAGGCACGGCCGTAACCCCCGGTAGCCAGCACCACCGCCTGGCCGCGGAAGACGTGCAGCGTGCCCTCGTTCATGTCCAGCGCCAGCACGCCGCGGCAGACGCCTTCCTCGTCGAAGATCAGGTCGGTGGCGAAATACTCGACGAAGAAGGTGGCGTCGTGCGCCAGCGCCTGCTGGTACAGCGTGTGCAGGATCGCGTGGCCGGTGCGGTCGGCGGCGGCGCAGGTGCGCTGCGCGGTGCCCTTGCCGTAGTGCGTGGTCATGCCGCCGAACGGGCGCTGATAGATGTGGCCGTCCTCGGTACGCGAGAACGGCACGCCGTAGTGCTCCAGCTCGATCACCGACTGCGGCGCGTTCTTGCACATGTACTCGATCGCGTCCTGATCGCCCAGCCAGTCGCCACCCTTCACCGTGTCATAGAAGTGGAAGCGCCAGTCGTCCTCGCCCATGTTGCCGAGCGCGGCGGCGATGCCGCCTTGCGCCGCCACGGTATGCGAACGGGTGGGAAACACCTTGGTGACGCAGGCCGCCTTGAGGCCCTTCTCGGCGAGGCCGAAGGTGGCACGCAGGCCGGCGCCGCCGGCGCCGACCACCACCACGTCGTACTTGTGCTGCTGGATCTTGTAGCTTTCCACGGTCTCAGACTCCCAATGCGATGCGCAGCACGGCCAGCACGCCCGCGAGCGCGCCCAGCACCGCGAGGAACTTGATCGCCACCAGCAGCACCACTTCCTTCCAGCGGGTGTGCACGTAATCCTCGATCACCACCTGCAAGCCAAGCACGGCGTGCCAGAACGCGGTGACCACGAACAGCATCAGCAGCAGCGCATTCCACGGCCTGGCCACCATGGCCTTTGCCGTGGCGTAGTCGGCGTGTAGCAGGGAGAGCACGGTGACCACGAACCACAGACCGAGCGCGATCAGTGCAGCGGCGGTGACGCGCTGCACCCACCAGTGGTCCACGCCATGCTGCGCCGAGCCCAGGCCACGCGCATGTTTCATCGGGTGGCGCAGCTGGCTGCGCACATCATCGGTACCCACGCGCAGGTTCATGCCGCACCTCCTTGAGCGAGCACGCAGGCCCAGATAAGTACCGTGAGCACGAAGCTGCCGATCACCGACAGCCAGCTTGAACGCACGAACTGGGGAATCTTGTAACCCGCGCCGGTGTCCTGCACCAGGTGGCGGATGCCGTTGCACAGGTGATAGCCGAGCGCCCAAGTCCAGCCCACCAGCAGGATGAGGCCGATCGGGCTGCCGGTGCAGGTCTTGAATTGCTCGAAGGCCGCCTCGCCGGAGGCCAGCGCCAGAATCCCCCACACCACCAGCAGCGTGCCAACGGCCAGGGCGATGCCGGTGGCACGATGCAGGATGGAAGTCACCATCTGTATCTGCCACCTGTAAACCTGCAGGTGCGGGGAGAGCGGTCGTTGCTTGTCTGCCATGGCGGCTATCCTGTGTGGAATCGCTGGTGCCCATGCCGCACCTTCCCCTGTCCTGATGCGCGACGACGACGAGCGCCGCGCGGTCGTTCAGAAGTCGATACAGCGTCCGTTCTTTTCCCAATCGCCATAACGCGTGGGATCGGGAGCCGGCTTCTCCCCCGATACCTTGTCCACCGCCGGCCTGACAGGCACGACAGTCGTTTCCGCCGGAACGGAAACGGGTGTGGATTCGGCTGGAGAGGAGGTAGTGGACATGGTTTTTTGTAAGCCGCCAAAGGTTAATACTTGCGGCAATGCAGTACAACCATGCATCACGCACCGGTGCACTCGCATCGCGCGTCGTCACTTGTGTCTCGCGCCATGCACCCCCAACTCCAGCAGCCTCATGCCGACACACCACTCCGCCGAAACCCTGCTGATCGAAGGCCCCGACGCGAGAGCTTTCGCGCACGCGCAGTTCAGCAGCCCCGTCAGCTCGCTCGCCATCGGCCAGTGGCAATTCAGCGCATGGCTCGATCCGCAGGGACGCGTGCGCGCACTGTTCCAGCTGGCCCGACTCGCCGACGAGCGCTACCTGCTGCTGCTGCGCGGAGGCGACGCCGCGGCGATGGCCGATGCACTGCACCGCTTCGTGTTCCGTTCGAAACTCAGCGTGACGGCATGTCCGCCGCGCCGCCTCGCCACCGGCGCGGTGCTGCCGCTGCACGCGGTCGCCGACGACGGCGAGAACGTGTCGCTCGGCTGCGGCACGCACAGCCTTCGCCTCATCGCCACCGGCGCGGGCGACGACGCGTGGCGCCTGCCGCAGTTGCGCGCAGGCTGGCCGTGGCTGCCGGCATGCTTGCTGGGCGAATTGCTGCCGCCGGCCTTGTCGCTGCAGCGCCTGCATGCCGTCGCCATCGACAAGGGCTGCTACCCCGGCCAGGAAATCGTCGCACGGCTGCATTTCCGCGGCGGGCACAAGCGACATCTGCATCGCGTCACTTTGTCGCAAGCAGCGGTCGCCGGCGACACGCTGCGGCGAGATGGGCGCGAGGCTGGTTGCGTGCTCGATGTCGTCGGCACGGATGACGGCATCGAGGCACTCGTCGTGTTGAGCGATGACATCGCCGCAACGGTTGGCGCCGGGCATCCGCATGCATTCGACGACAACCTCGCGCTCGACATCATCGCGTCGTGGCCGGCGTGAGCGACGACCGGCGACGCAGATGAATTTCGCGTGCAATGCGCATCAAGGGATCGTGAGCGTCAACTGAACTTCGGCATCCCGGCACTTGCCAGCTACGAAATCCGCCACTAGGCTCCGCCGATCGAATATCGCGGCAGCCGGAACACGGGGTGCCGATACACGCGACGAACCGGAAGAATCCGAATCGGCGCGACCCGGCAGCAACAACGCCGGATGGAACACCGCCTCGCAGCCAACGAGTGCGTAGTAGTCGAAGGCAACACGGCCGACGCGGCCGCGCAACGCCCGACAACAGCCAAATCCCCCGACCGGCCTGAACCGCCGTTCGACCCGCCACAATCCCGTGGCAAAGCGTCTTGGCCACAAGTTTCGGCCACGACGATTGATCCAGGTGGAACGGCCTGCCCGCCCGTCCACCGCAACGGCGCTCGAAGCTGCAACTGCTTCGCGCGTACAGCACGTTGGAGGCAGAACCATGAAACTTTCCATGCTGTTGTGGCTGACGACCCTGATGCCGCAGCCCGTCGCTGACCAGGCTTGCCTGGCCACCACCGTCTACCTCGAAGCACGCAGTGAACCGACCAATGGTCAGCTCGCCGTGGCGGAAGTGGCGCTGCGTCGCCGCGACCGCGGGCGCTGGGGCGACACCGTCTGCAAGGTGGTGACCTCGCCCCACCAGTTCGCCACCACGACCACGCCCGGCTCGTTCGAAATCACCAACCTCGAAGCCTTCAACAAGGCATGGCAGATCGCCGGCATGTCGATCCGGAACTGGCAGCTGCCGGTGGCGCAGCGTCGCATGCTGGTGCCGCGCGCCGACCACTTCGCCACCACCGCGATCTCGCCCGCATGGTCGCGCAACCGCCCAAGCGTGACGATCGGCGAGCACGCGTTCTACGCAGTGAACTGACCGCTCATCGGCGACCAAACAAAAAGGCCCTCTTTCGAGGGCCTTTTCTTTTTTGGACGTCCAGACGTCCATATGTCATTACTCAACGCGCATAGACGTGATCGCCACGAACCTCGACGTAGTCGCCGCTGCGGACACCGGGGTTCTCGCGCTGGGTCACCGTGGCGTACTGGCCATTGTCCAGTCGAACCACGATGCGCCAGGCGACGTCGCTGCCGCTGTTGCGCTTGCCGATCTGGTTGCCGACGACGCCGCCGGCGACCGCGCCGGCCACGGTGGCGGCCTTGCGGCCGTCACCCTTGCCAACCTGGTTACCGAGCACGCCACCGGCCACAGCGCCGATGATCGCGCCCAGCGTACCGCCGTTGCCGCTGCTGCCATCGATGTAGACCTGCTGCACCTCCTGCACCACGCCGCACGTCTGGCAGCGCACGCTGCGGTCGCCGTAACCGTTCTGTCCCTGATAACCGCGGTTGTAGGTGCCGTCGTTGCCGTACGGCGAGGTCGCGCAGCCGGCGAGGGCCAGTCCGGCGCTCATCGCGGCGGCCATGGCGAATTTGCTGGTCAGTGCATTCATGGGCTCGTTCCTTTTCCGGGGTTGCTTCAGTGGGCGTCGGACACCGCCGTCACGCCTTCCTGCACCTGCACCCGGTCGCCCGGGTCATGATCCATCCGCACCGTGCGGGTGACGCCGTTGTATTCGTAACGAACGTCGTAACCGACGATCTTGCTGCTGGTGTTGTTGACGGTTTCGCACTTGCGCTCCACCGTCGAGCTCACCTGGGCATGCTGCCGGCTGGCCTGGATGCGGTTGCCGGCATAGCCGCCACCGACCGCACCGGCCACCGTGGCCAGCGTCTTGCCCTTGCCGCCGCCGACCTGATTGCCGACCAGGCCGCCGACCACCGCGCCGATCGCGGTACCGGCGATGCGGTGCTCATCCTTCGGCGGCTCGGTATGCGTGACCGTCTCGTCATGGCAAACCTGCTTCGGATTGTTCACCGTCGAACGCACCGGGTCGACGCTGACCACCTTGGCGTACTTGACCCCGGCGTCCGCGCTGGTGCCCGCGTCGGCGGAGGCATTGGAAGCGCCGGCGTCCGCATTGCGGTTGCAGGCCGAGAGGCCAGTCGCGAGTACCGCCGCAATGGCGACATTGAGTACATTGGCTGTCAATCTGTTCATTACGATCCTCTCCTCTGTTTTTTGTTTGGCGGCATGGCGGGATGCCCCCGGCATCGCGCAATTACCTGCGTGGCCATTGAACCGTTGTTCAACTGAATCGCAGCTAGCTCACGCTCGTTACATTATCTTCACGCCACCGACGCAGGACTCTCTGCCAGTGCACGAAAAACGAACCCGGGTACCGCTCGTCGACAGCCACGTGCATCTCGACGACCAGGCGTTCGCTGGTGATCTCGAGGCGGTCATCGAACGCGCCCGCCAGAGCGGCGTCGACACGCTGGTCGTTCCTGCCGTCGATGCCCGGAGCTGGCCGGAAATCCGCCAGCTCTGCGCCCGTCATGCCGGGGTGCACCCCGCCTATGGGCTGCACCCGCTGTTCCTGTTGCAACATGCGCCGGAGCATGTCGACGCCCTGTC
The DNA here is from genome assembly GCF_000473345.1 of Rhodanobacter sp. OR87. Lineage (NCBI taxonomy): Bacteria > Pseudomonadati > Pseudomonadota > Gammaproteobacteria > Lysobacterales > Rhodanobacteraceae > Rhodanobacter > Rhodanobacter sp. OR87. Next base: position 127,413 of record NZ_AXBJ01000003.1, on the reverse strand, counting down.
TTCCTGGCTGAACGAGAACCGTCCAGTGGCGGTCGGCGAGATCGGGCTGGACTTCCACCGGGACGACCTCGACCGGGAACTGCAGCGGCACTGCTTCTGGCGTCAGCTGCAGCTGGCCGGCGAGCACGACCTGCCGGTGATCGTGCATGCGCGCGGCGCGCTGGAGGAAGTCACCCTGACCTTGCGCCGCAACGGCAGGTTGCGCGGCGTGGTGCACAGCTTCTCCGGTAGCGAGCAGCAGGCGCGCCAGCTGTGGGATCTGGGTTTCCACCTCGGCATCGGCGGCCCGGTGACCTACGAACGCGCGCAGCGCCTGCGCCGGATCGTGGCGCAGATGCCGATCGAGTTCCTGTTGCTGGAAAGCGACGCGCCGGACCAGCCCGGCGCCGCCCATCGCGGCGAGCGCAACGAGCCGGCCCATGTCGTCGAAGTCCTGCGCTGCATCGCTGCGCTGCGCAACGCGCCGGAAGCGGACATCGCCGCCGCCACCAGCGCCAACGCCCGCCGCCTGTTCAGGCTCAACTGACGCCCAGGCCATCCGTCACTTGCCAACGGTGACCCCGGTTTGCTATTTTTTATTTCACTGGTGAAATATGAGTCAGTGAAATGGCACGCCTGGCAAACTGCATCACGATGATGGACGAAGGCGTCGGCCGGGTCAGCCAGATCATCCCGCAGGTACCTGCGCTCGAAGCGCGGCTGTGCCGGTTGATGCTGATGCTCGGCGACGACATCGAGGAAGAGCTCGAATTCAAGCTGAAGGCGCACAAACTCAACCACAGCGAATTCCTGACCCTGATGATCCTGTACAGCCGCCCGGACGGCAGCTCGACCCCGGGCGAGCTGTGCGAGTACACCTCGCAGGGCGCCACCAACATGACCCGCATCGCCAACGCGCTGGTCAAGCGTGGGCTGATCACCCGCGGCGGCAGCGAAGCGGACCGCCGCCGCGTGCTGATCCGCATCACCGCAGCCGGGCGGCGCTTCGTGCAGAAGATGCTGCCGCCGATGTTCCCCCGCGTCGCCACCATGTTTGCCGGCTTCAGCGACACCGACAAACGCCATTTCGATCGCCTGCTGCGCAAGCTGGCGGGCAACCTCGACCAGTTGGGCGAAAGCCGCCTCCCATGAAGGACACCCCGATGAAACATGCCCCGCTCCGCGGTCGCACGGTGCTGGTCGCCGCGATGGTGCTGGCGCTGGCCGGCTGTGCCGCTGCACCGGCCAGGCTCGGCACACCGGCGCTGCGCGACGATGTGCCGCTGGCCGGCCTGCAGGCCCCGGTCCGTGCCGGCTGGCCAACCGCCCAATGGTGGCGCCAGTACGACGACCCGCAACTGGACGGCCTGATGGATCGTGCCATGCAGCAATCACCGGACCTGGCGCTGGCGCAGAGCCGCGTGCGCAACGCCGAGCAGTCGGCGAAGCTGGCCGCGGCGCAGCTCGGGTTGTCGGTCAACGGCAGCGCCCAGGTGACGCGCGAGCGGCTGAGCGACCACGGCCTGATCCCCAGCCAGTTCCTCGGCTTCAGCTGGTACAACCAGGCCGACCTCGGCGTGCAGTTGCAGTACGACTTCGACTGGTGGGGCAAGAAACGCGCGACGATGGAAGCCGCACTGGACCAGGCGCACGCGGCCGAGGCGCAGCGCAGCGCCGCCGCGCTGGCAATCCAGTACGCCGTCGCCGACACCTACTTCGGCTGGCAGGCCGACCAGGCGCGGCTGCAGCTGGCCGACCGCTTGCTGGCCACGCAACAACAGTTCGCCGATATCGCCGAGTTGCGCGTGCGCCAGGGCGTGGACCTGCCCGACGAGGCGCAGAAGGCCCGGGCCCAGCTGGCTGCGGTGCGCGAGATGCGCGTGGCGCTCGACGGCTCGGCGCAGATCCGCCGCGCCGCGCTGGCCTCGCTGCTCGGCGTCGCACCGACCGAGCTGCCCGAGCTTCGGGCGCGGCCGCTGCCGGCGATCGAACGCGGCGTGCCGGCGAACGGCGGGCTGGACCTGATTGCGCGCCGCCCCGACATCGCCGCCAGCCGCTGGCAGGTCGAGGCCGCGCTGAAGCAGACCGACGCTGCGCGCGCCGAGTTCTTCCCCGACATCAGCCTCACCGCCCTGGCCGGCCTGTCCAGCATCGACATGGGCAAGCTGCTCACTGCCGGCAGCCGCACGTTCGCGCTGACCCCGGCGCTGCACCTGCCGATCTTCAACGGCGGCGCGCTCGAGGCGAATTACGGCGTCAGCAAGGCCCAGCTCGACGCGGCCGTGGCGCAGTACGATAGCGCCGTGCTGGCCGCCGCGCGTGAAGTGGCCACGCAGGCCCTGAGCGCCGAGCAGGTCGCCGCCCGCCGGCACGAGCAGCAGGCCCAGCTCGACGCCGACCAGCGCCTGCTGGCGAACGCGCAGGCGCGGGCCCGCCAGGGCGTGCGCGACCTGCGCGAAAGCCTGGGCGCGCAAGCCGCGTTGCTGCAGCAACGCGACGCCGCCACCCAGCTGCAGGCGCAGGCGGTAAGCACCGACCTGGCCCTGATCAAGGCCCTCGGCGGCGGCTACCGCGCCACCGACGCCGCCACCTCCCCTTCCTCTTCCGTTACCGCCGGAGCCGCCCCGCATGAGCGCCATTGAATCCGCCAAGACCTCCGCCGACGCCAACGACAGCGGCATGGCCGCGAAGGATCCGGCCAAGCGCCGGCGCACGCTGCTGATCGTGGCCAGCGTGTTCATCCTCGCCGCGCTGCTGTGGTTCCTGCTGTGGTTCTTCGTGCTGTCGACCCGGGTGAAGACCGACAACGCCTACGTCGGCGGCAACCAGGTGGCGATCTCGGCACAGGTACCGGGTACCGTGGTGGCGATCCTCGCCGACGACACCCAGCACGTCGAGGCCGGCCAGGTGCTGGTGAAACTGGACAGCACCGACGCCGACACCCGCCTGGCGCAGGCGCGCAGCGCGCTGGCCCAGGCCGTGCGCGGCGTGCGCCAGCAGACCAGTTCGGCGACCAGCGCCGATGCGCAGGTGGTCGCCGCGAAGCTGGACCTGAAGAAGGCCGAGGCGGACCTCAAGCGGCGCCTGCCGCTGATCGCCGCCCAGGCCGAATCGCCGGAGATCGTGCAGCACCTGCGCGACGGCGTGGAGCAGGCGCGTGCCGCGGTGAATGCCGCCGAGGCGCAGGCCGCCGCCGCGCATGCCGCGATCGAAGGCACCGACGTGGCGCAGAACCCGGTGGTGCTGCAGGCCCGCGCGAACTTCCGCGCCGCCTGGGTCGCCGCGCAGCGCAACGCGATCTACGCGCCGGTGTCCGGCTACGTGGCCGAGCGCAGCGTGCAGTTGGGCAACAGCGTGCAGCCGGGCCAGCAGCTGATGACCGTGGTGCCGCTGCACGACCTGTGGATCGACGCGAACTTCAAGGAGAGCCAGCTGCGCCACATCCGCATCGGCCAGCCGGCGAAGATCGTCTCCGACCTCTATGGCAGCGATGCCGTCTACCACGGCAAGGTGGTCGGCCTGGGCGCCGGCACCGGCAGCGTGTTCTCGCTGCTGCCGGCGCAGAACGCCACCGGCAACTGGATCAAGGTGGTGCAGCGCGTGCCGGTGCGCATCGCGCTGGACAACCAGGAGCTGGACCGGCATCCGCTGCGCATCGGCCTGTCCACCGACGTCACCGTCGACATCCGCCATGACCAGGGCAGCGTGCTGGCCAACGCGCCGACGCAACAGCCGGTGGCGCAGACTGGCGTCTACGACCAGATGGCCAGCCAAGCCGACGCGGAGGCCGACCGCATCATCCGCGCCAACCTGTCCCACGCCACCGCCGCGAACTGAGCCGGACCATCATGGCCGCCACGCCGAACGACGCCACACCCGACGCTCCGTTGAAGCCGCTGCACGGCGGCCCGCTGGCGTTGCTCACCATCGCCGTCGCGTTCAGCACCTTCATGGAGGTGCTGGACATGACGATCGTCAACGTCGCGGTGCCGCACATCGCCGGCAGCCTCGGCGTGAGCCCCAGCGAAGGCACCTGGACGATCAGCTCCTACGCGCTGGCCAGCGCGATCATGCAGCCGCTCACCGGCTGGCTGGCGCGCCGCTTCGGCGAGGTGAAGACCTTCGTCGGCTCGGTGCTGCTGTTCGTGATCTTCTCGATGCTGTGCGGCCTGGCCACCAGCATGCCGATGCTGGTGATCGGCCGCCTGCTGCAGGGCGCCGGTTCCGGCCCGATGGTGGCGCTGTCGCTGACCCTGCTGCTGTCCAACTACCCGAAGGAGAAGCAAGGCATCGCGCTGGCGCTGTGGGCGATGACCGTGGTGGTGGCGCCGATCTTCGGGCCGATCCTGGGCGGCTGGCTGACCGACAACTTCTCCTGGCCGTGGATCTTCTACATCAACCTGCCGGTCGGGCTGGCTGCGGCGGCCGTCACCTGGGGCTTGCTGCGCAAGCGCGAGACGAAGACCTTCAAGGCGCCGATCGACATGATCGGCCTGGCCTTGCTGGTGGTCGGCGTAGGCGCGCTGCAGTTCATGCTGGACAACGGCAACGACCACGACTGGTTCGCCTCGCCGATGATCCTCACCCTGGGCCTGGTCGCGCTGGTCTGCCTCACCTTCCTGATCGTGTGGGAACTGCACGCGAAGCATCCGGTGGTGGATCTGTCGCTGTTCAAGCAACGCAACTTCACTGTGGGCGTGGTCAGCCTCTCGCTGGGTATGTTCGCGTTCTTCGGCATCAACGTGGTGTTCCCGCTGTGGCTGCAGATCACCCTGGGCTACACCGCCACCTGGGCCGGGCTGGCCACCGCGCCGGTCGGCGTGCTGGCGTTCCTGATCGCGCCGGTGCTGGGCAAAAACATGCATCGGCTGGACCTGCGCGCGGTGGTGACGTTCGCGTTCCTGGTGTTCGCCGGCACCGCGTACTGGTTCTCCACTTTCGACAGCTCCGCCTCGTTCTCCGCCCTGGTGATTCCGCGCTTCGTGATGGGCCTGGCGATCCCGTGCTTCTTCATCCCGTTGAACCAGGTCTACCTGTCCGGCCTGCCGGTGGACCAGATCGCCAGCGCCTCGGGGCTGTCCAACTTCTGCCGCACGATCGGTTCGAGCGTATCTACCGCGGTCATGGTGACGTTGTGGCAGCACCGCGGCGAATCCCACCACGCCACGCTGACCGAGTACGTCAGCCCCGGCCACCCGGCCACCACCGGGTTCGTCGGCCAGCTGACGCATGGCGGGCTGTCGCACACGCAGAGCCTGGGCCTGATCGACCAGCTGCTGACGCGCGAGGCGCTGACACTGGCAGTGAACGACGTGTTCTGGGCCTGCGCGATCCTGTTCGTGCTGCTGATCCCGGTGCTGTGGTTTGCCAAACCGCCATTCGGCAGCGCCGGCGGCGCAGTGGGTCATTGAGCATGCGGACATGCTGCACCGGCGGGTGCAGCATATTGGCTGGTGCGGCGCAATATCTTCTGCTAGCGTTCGCCGCATGGCACAAACAAAGCGCACCATCAAGAAGTATCCGAACCGGCGTCTCTACGACACGGAGATCTCCAGCTACATCACGCTGGAGGAAGTCCGCCAGCTGGTGCTGGACAACGAGGACTTCGAAGTCCGCGACGCCAAGAGCGGCGAGGACCTGACCCGTTCGGTCCTGCTGCAGATCATCTCCGAGCACGAGGACAAGGGGCAGCCGATGCTGTCGCCGCAGTTGCTCAGCCAGATCATCCGCTTCTACGGCGATTCGCTGCAGGGCTTCATGGGGCCTTACCTGGAGCGCAGCCTGCAGGTCTTCCTCGACCAGCAGACGCAGTTCCGCAGCCAGCTCAACAGCCTGATGGGGCAAACCCCCTGGAACACGCTGAACGACCTGACCGAGCGCAACCTCGCGGCGTTCCAGGCGCTGCAGCGCGGGTTGATGGACACCGCCGCGCAAGTGATGCCGCCCTCCGGCGCCGGCAGCCGCAGCAGCAAGAAATCCGGCTGATCCCAGCCCGGCCGACGGCGCGCATCGACGCGCCGTCCGTTTTTTCTCCCGATCCGATCGCTGCAGCACAACACGTGCTGCCTTGCGGCATGATCGAACCATCGGATGCACAAGCATGAGCCGTTCCGCCCTCCCCACGCGCGTCGCCCTGGTCACCGGCGGCATCGGCGGCATCGGCACGGAGATCTGCCGCCAGTTGGCCCGTGCCGGCCGCCAGGTGATCGCACTGGACCTGGCTTCGCGCGAAGAACGCGTGGCCGCCTTCCGCGATGAAGTGGCCGGTTTCGGCGGTGCCATCGTGTTCGAGCCGATCGACGTCAGCGACTTCGACAGCTGCCGGCAGGCGGTCGAGCGCATCGGACAACGCCACGGCAGCGTCGACATCCTGATCAACGCCGCCGGCATCACCCGCGACGCCAGCTTGCGCAAGATGACGCCGCAGCAATGGCACGAACTGATGCGGGTGAACCTGGACGGCGTGTTCAACATGTGCCGCCACGTGGTCGAAGGGATGACTGCGCGCGGCTTCGGCCGCATCGTCAACATCAGCTCGGTCAACGGCCAGACCGGCCAGTTCGGGCAGACCAACTACTCCGCCGCCAAGGCCGGCGTGCACGGCTTCAGCATGGCACTGGCGCGCGAGACCGCGCGCAAGGGCGTTACCGTCAACACCGTCTCGCCCGGCTACTGCGACACTCCGATGGTCGCGGCGGTGCCTGTCGACATCCGCGCGCAGATCATCGCCGGCATCCCGGTCGGCCGGCTCGGCGCGCCCGCCGACATCGCCCGCGCCGTCGCCTTCCTCGCCGCCGACGACGCCGGCTACATCACCGGCGCCAACCTGCCGGTGAACGGCGGCTACTTCATGAGCTTCTGAGGAACGTTCCGGCCGTGCGGGATTGCAGTCGCGCGGCGCTTGCGGAACAGTGGGCGGGTTCCCCTGCCGGATCGCAGCATGGCGCAGCAACCCATCACCCTCATCGGCGGCGGCCTGGTCGGCGCGCTGCTGGCGCAGCAGCTGGCCGGACGCGGCTTTACCGTCGACGTCTACGAGAAGCGGCCTGATCCGCGGCTGGCCGGCTTCATCGGCGGCCGCTCGATCAACCTGGCGCTGGCCGAGCGCGGCTTGCAGGCGTTGCGCACGGCCGGCCTGGCCGAGGACGTGCTGCAGCGCGCGGTGATGATGCGCGGGCGCATGGTGCACGACCGCGACGGCCACAGCGGCCTGCAGCGCTACGGCGTGGACGACAGCGAGGTGATCTGGTCGGTCTCGCGCGGCGCGCTGAACATGCTGCTGCTGGATGCGGCCGAGGCGGCCGGCGCGCGCTTTCACTTCGGCCAGTCGCTGGTCGGCGCCGACTTCGGGCGGCAGCGCATCCGGCTCGCCGACGAAGCGGGCGTGCAGCACGAACGGGATGCCGGGCTGTTGATCGGTGCCGACGGCGCCGGCTCCACGGTGCGTGCGGCGATGAACGCGCATGCGCCGCTGGGCGAGCGCATCGAGTCGCTCGGCCACGGCTACAAGGAGCTGGAGATCCCGCCGGCCGGCGAGTTGCCGGCCGCGGTGCTGTCGCACAGCGGCGGCCGCGACCAGTTCGCGCTGGAGCCGCACGCGCTGCACATCTGGCCGCGCGGCGGCTACATGTGCATCGCCTTGCCGAATACCGAAGGCAGCTTCACGGTGACCTTGTTCCTGCCGGCACAGAGTGCCGCGCCGAGCTTCGCCAGCCTGCCCGACGCCGCGGCCGCGGCCGCGTTCTTCCGCGAACAGTTCCCGGGCCTGCTGCCGCTGATTCCGCGCTTCAATGAAGATTTCGACAGCCACCCGGTCGGCACGCTGTCCACGCTGTACCTCGAGCGCTGGCACCTGGACGGCCGCGCGCTGCTGCTCGGCGATGCAGCACACGCGATCGTGCCGTTCCACGGCCAGGGCATGAACTGCGGTTTCGAGGACACCGTGGTGCTGGCGAACCTGCTGGCCGAGGCGCCGGGCGACAGCGCCGACGTGTTCGCCGAATTCCAGCGCGTGCGCCAGCCGAACGCCGACGCGATCGCCGCGATGGCGCTGGAGAATTACGTGGAGATGCGCGACTCGGTGGCCGACCCGCACTACCTGGCCAAGCGCGAACTGGGCACGAAGCTGGCCGAACGCATTCCCGGCCACTACATGGCACGCTATCGCATGGTGACGTTCACCCACGTGCCCTACGCCTACGCGCTCGAACGCGGCCGGGCGCAGGATCACTTGCTGGAACAGCTGCTGCGCGACACGCCGCGCGTGGCGGACATCGACATCGAGGCCGCCGCGCGGCTGTTCCAGTCGACACTGGAGCCGCTGCCGCGGCTGCGCCATGGATGAGGCCCTGCTGGAGGCGTTCCGCGCCACCGCCTACCACGTCTGCCTGGACAGCGTGACATGGGCCACGATACGCGTGGACCTGCCGCTGCCGGCCGTGCTCGCCGAGGCGGTCGGTGCACGCCCCTGGGCCTTCGTCACCGCATGGAATCCGCAGGCACGCCGGCGCCCGCCGGCGGAAAACCTGGCCGCACAGCACGAACTGCTGGCCGCATTGCAGGCCCAGTCCGGCGTCGCCATCCACCCTGCCCTCGGCGTAGGCACCTCCGGCTGGAGCGAACCCAGCCTGTTCGTCGCGGGGTTGGGCGTCGATGTGCTGGACCGGCTGGCCAGAACCCACGGGCAACTGGCCTACGTGCATGGTGAGGCCGGCGGCGTCGCCCTGCTGCGGGTGCTGGATTGACCTGCGCAGCGGCAGCGCGCCGCATGGACAAGCGCCCTCGGCATTGCGGACAATCAAGGCAATGACTGCCGCCAGCACCGCCGTGCCCCTACTCGAAGCGCGGGCCCTGAGTTTCCATCGCCAGGACGAACCGGTGTTCGCACCGCTGGATTTCCAGCTGCGCGCGGGCGAACTGGCCCTGGTCGAAGGCGACAACGGCAGCGGCAAGACCACCTTGCTGCGCATGCTGGCCGGCTTGCTGCACACCAGCGCCGGGGAACTGCGCTGGCGCGGCGAGCCGCTGCAGCGCGAGCGCTGCGCCGGCGAAATCCTGTTCCTGGGCCATCAGCTCGGCCTCAAGGCCGACCTCAGCCCCCGCGAGAACCTGCGCATCGCCGTCGGCCTGCACGGTGCTCGCGAGGGAGCCAGCGTGACCACGGTACTGGCCCGGATCGGCCTGCGTGGCTACGAGGACGAGCCGGTGCGCCGGCTGTCCGCCGGCCAGAAGAAGCGCGCCGCGCTGGCCCGACTGCTGTTGCTGCCGGCCAGCCTGTGGTTGCTCGACGAACCGTACGCGAACCTCGACCGCATCGGCATCGCGCTGGTCAACGACCTGTTGGAGAGCCACACCGATGCCGGCGGCGCAGCCATGGTCACCAGCCATGGTGCGGTGAGCTTCCACGGCGGCGAGCCGCGACGGATCCGCATGCATGACTAGACCGGGCCTCACCCCCGCCTGCGCCGCGATGCTGCGGCGCGACCTCACCCTCGCCTGGCGCCGGCGCGGCGACATCGCGATGCCGGTGCTGTACGCGCTGATCGTGACCATGCTGTTCCCGTTCGCGCTGGGGCCGGAAGATACCCTGCTGCAGCGGATCGCCGGCGGCGTGGTGCTGGTCACCGTGCTGCTGGCGATGCTGCTGGCGCTGGACGCGATGTTCGCCAGCGACATCGAGGACGGTTCGCTGGAACAGCTGGTGCTTTCGCCGCAGCCGCTGGCGCTGCTGCTGGGCATGAAGATCCTCGCCCACTGGATCACCACCGCGCTGCCGCTGATCGTGATCGCGCCGCTGATGGCCGCGATGCTGCACCTGCCCGGCGCGGTGATTCCGGTGCTGCTGCTGGCGCTGGCGCTGGCCACGCCGCTGCTCAGCCTGCTCGGCGCAGTGCTGGTGGCGCTGACGGCCGGTACCCGGCGCTCTGGTATGCTGCTCGCCTTGATGTTGCTGCCGCTTTGCGTGCCAGCCGTGATCTTCGCCGCCGGCGCGGTGGCGGCTGCCCAGCAGGGCCTGCCGTGGTTGGCGCCGGTCGCCTGGCTCGCGGCCGCGTTGGTGCTGGCGGTGGTGCTGGCGCCACTGGCCTGCGCGGCGGCCCTTCGCATTGCCCTGGACGCATGACCGTTTATGTCTGACTGGATTCCGCTCTGGTTGCACAAGCTCAGCTCGCCGCCGACGTTCTACCGCTTCGCAGGCGCGCTGCAGCCGTGGGCAATGGGCCTGGCCCTGCTGCTCGGTGCAGTCGCGCTGTACGGCGGCCTGGTGCTGGCGCCGGCCGACTACCAGCAGGGCGACGCCTACCGCATCATCTTCATCCACGTGCCCAGCGCGTGGATGAGCATGTTCATCTACGCGGTGATGGGCGCGGCCTCGTTCGTCGCACTGGTGTGGCGGATCAAGCTGGCCGAGGTGGTGGCGATGGAGTCGGCGCCGATCGGTGCCGCATTCACCTTCATCACCCTGGTCACCGGCTCCTTGTGGGGCAAGCCGATGTGGGGCACCTGGTGGACCTGGGACGCACGGCTCACCTCCGAGCTGGTGCTGCTGTTCCTGTTCCTCGGCGTGATCGGGCTGTACCACGCGTTCGAGGACCGCCGCCAGGGCGCGCGCGCCGCGGCCTTCCTCGCCATCATCGGCATCATCAACGTGCCGATCGTGCATTTCTCGGTGAACTGGTGGAACACCCTGCACCAGGGCAGCACGGTCAACCTGTTTGGCCAGTCGAAGATCTCCGCCGCCATGCTGTGGCCGCTGCTGACGATGACCCTGGCGACCAAGTTCTACTATGCCGCCAGCCTGTTCCGCCGCGCTCGCACTGATCTGCTGGCGCTGGAAGGCGGCAAGGACTGGGTGCGCAAGATCGCCGAAGACGAGGCCGACCGATGAGCGCCCTGCAGCACTTTTTCGCCACAGGCGACGGTGTCGCCGCTTTCTTCAGGATGGGCGGCTACGCCGCCTACGTGTGGCCGGCCTATGCGCTGTTCTTCATCGTGCTGATCGCCGACACCCTCGCGCCGCGCCTGCGCCGTCGCCGCGTGCTGGCGGAACTTCGCGCCCGCCTGGCGCGTCAGAGCGCGCGACAGGAACGCAAACCCCTTTCCACGCCAGCATCCCCCTGACCGGGGCGGTCGACCACCATGCCCATGAATCCCACCCGCAAGCGCCGGCTCACCATCGTGCTGGCCATCCTCGCCGCGGCGGCTATTGCGGCCGTGCTGGTCGTGCTCGCGCTGCAGAACAACATGAACTACCTGCTCACCCCGAGCCAGGTGCAGTCGGGCGAGGCGGCCAGCTACCACACGTTCCGCCTCGGCGGCATGGTCAAGGCCGGCTCGATCCAGCGCTCCGGCGATTCGCTCAAGGTCACCTTCACCGTGGTCGATGCCGGCGGCGCGATGCCGGTGGAGTACACCGGCATCCTGCCCGACCTGTTCCGCGACAACCAGTCAGTGATCGCCACCGGCCACATGGACGGCGCCCGCTTCGTCGCTACCGAAGTGCTGGCCAAGCATGACGAAACCTACATGCCGAAGGAACTCAAGGACGCCATGGCGAAGGCGCACGAGCATAAGGGCATCGAGAATCGGGAGTAGGAAAACGGAAAAGCTTCGCAAACCGTCCCCTGCCCACCGCGCCATCGCACATAACGCCATGCTTCCGACACATCCCGAATTCCGTATCCCGAACCCCGGCACCCAATCATGACCCCCGAACTCGGCCAGCTCGCGTTGATCCTCGCCATGCTGCTGGCGCTGGCGCAAAGCATCCTGCCGCTTATCGGCGCCTGGCGCGGCAATCGCGCGCTGATGGCGGTCGCGCGCCCGGCGGCGGCCGGCCAGGCGGTGTTCGTCGCCATGGCGTTCGTCATTCTGGCGTGGGCGTTCCTGCGCTTCGACTTCTCGGTGCAGTACGTGGCCGACAACTCGAATCTGGCGCTGCCGTGGTACTACCGCATCGCCGCGGTGTGGGGCGCGCACGAGGGCTCGCTGCTGCTGTGGATCCTGATCCTCAATGTGTGGACGATGGCATTGGTCACGTTCAGCCAGAAGCTGCCCGAGGTGTTCGCCTCGCGCGTGATCGCGGTGATGGGGCTGATCGCGGTGGGCTTCCTCGCCTTCATCATCTTCACTTCCAACCCGTTCGGGCGGCTGCTGCCGATGCCGGGCGACGGCGCGGATCTGAATCCGGTGCTGCAGGATCCGGGCATGACCATGCACCCGCCGATGCTGTACATGGGCTACGTCGGCTTCTCGGTGGCGTTCGCGTTCTCGATCGCCGCCCTGCTCGGCGGCGAGCTGGAGCAGGCATGGGTGCGCTGGGCGCGGCCCTGGACGAACCTGGCCTGGGCCTTCCTCACCTGCGGCATCGTCGCCGGCAGCTGGTGGGCCTATGCCGAACTGGGTTGGGGCGGCTGGTGGTTCTGGGACCCGGTGGAGAACGCCAGCTTCATGCCCTGGCTGGTCGGTGTGGCGCTGATCCATGCGCAGGCCGTGACCGAAAAACGCGGCTCGCTGCGCGCCTGGACCATCCTGCTGTCGATCTTCGCGTTCTCGTTGTCCCTGCTAGGCACCTTCCTGGTGCGCTCGGGCGTGCTCACCTCGGTGCATGCGTTCGCCTCCGACCCGCGCCGCGGCGTGTTCATCCTGGCCTTCCTGACCATCGTGGTCGGCGGCTCGCTGCTGCTGTATGCGCTCCGGGCACCGAAGGTGCTAGGCGGCAAGCCGTTCCAGGTGGTGTCGCGCGAAACCGCGCTGCTGATCAGCAACCTGATGTTCGCGGTGGCCGCGGCGATGGTGCTGCTGGGCACGCTGTTCCCGCTGATCGGCGACGCGCTGAACCTGGGCCGGATCTCGGTCGGCCCGCCCTACTTCGGCTTCCTGTTCCCGTTGCTGATGCTGCCGGTGGTGCTGCTGCTGCCGTTCGGCCCGTTCCTGCGCTGGGGCAAAGGCGACATGCCGGTGCTGAAGCAGTTGCTGTTGCGTGCCGGCATTGCTGCCGCGGCCTGCGCGATCGTGGCGGCGTTCCTGGTCGACGGCCAGCCGAAGGCGATCGCCGGCGTGGCGGCGCTGGTCTGGCTCACCGTCGGCGTGCTGCTGTACGCGCTCAAGCGCTGGCGCGAGATGCCGCGCGGGCGCCGTTACCCGGCCGAGATGGCCGGCATGCTGCTGGCGCACCTGGGAGTGGGCGTGTTCGTGGCCGGCGTGCTGCTGTCCGAGTCGCTCAGCGTGACCCGCGACGTGCGCATGGCACCAGGCGAGAGCCAGCGCATCGGCAGCTACGACTTCCGCTTCGACGGCGTGCACCACACCACCGGGCCGAACTGGACCGCCGACCAGGGTACGGTCACGGTCATCCGCAACGACAAGACGCTCGCCGTGATGCACCCGCAGAAGCGCACCTACCCGCGCGGCCAGGTGCAGACCGAATCGGCGGTGGATGCCGGCGTCACCCGCGACCTGTACGTGGCGCTGGGCGAGCCGATGGACGCGAACGACATCGAGGGCGCCTGGGCGCTGCGGCTGTACTACAAGCCGTTCGTGCGCTGGATCTGGGCCGGCGGCCTGCTGATGATGCTGGGCGGCCTGGTCTGCGCCACCGACAAGCGCTTCCGCCTCAAGCGCAGCGCCGCCGCCAAGGCCCCCACGGCCGACGGCCTGCTGGTACGGGAAACGCGCGCATGAGCCGGCTGCTACCCTTCATCGGTTTCATGCTGCTGGTCGGGCTGTTCGGCTTCGGCATCTGGTGGAACACCCAGCACGACCCGAACGCGATTCCGACGCCGCTGCTGAACAAGCCGGCGCCCGCGTTCAACCTGCCCAAGCTGTACGAGCCCGCGCAGACGGTCAGCAAGGCCGACCTGCTGGGCAAGCCCTACCTGCTCAACGTGTTCGCCAGCTGGTGCATCGAATGCGGCGTGGAGCACCCGGTGCTGACCGCCGAAGGCCCGACCCTGGGCGTGCAGCTGGTCGGCTACAACTACAAGGACGCCCCGGACGACGCCAAGGGCTGGCTGGCCAAGCACGGCAACCCGTACGACCTGCTGATCGCCGACGAACCCGGCCACACCGCGATCGACTTCGGCGTGTACGGCGCGCCGGAGAGTTTCCTGATCGATGCCAAGGGCGTGATCCGCTACAAGCACATCGGCCCGCTGACCCAGGACGTGGTGGCGAAGGAACTCAAGCCGGCGATCGCGGCGATGCTGAAGGAGGCGCCGTGATGCGCCACCGCCCTTGTAGGAGCCCGCTTGCGGGCGATGCTCCTGCTTTTGCAGAGCCCGGCTCTCAACAGACTAACGTCTGGCCATCCCAAATCCCGAATCCCGTGAAGAGGGCATCGCCCGCAAGCGGGCTCCTACGGATGATCTTCGTGGTGTTGCTGGCGTTCATCGGTGTCGCGCACGCGCAGGCGATCGAGCCGATGCCGTTCCGGGACCACGCGCAGGAGCTGCGCTTCCAGCACCTCACCCACCAGCTGCGCTGCCCGATGTGCCAGAACGAGACGCTGGCCGATTCCAACGCGCCGATCGCGCGCGACCTGCGCAACCAGATCTTCCGGATGATGCAGCAAGGCAAGAGCGACGAGCAGATCAAGCAGTACCTGGTCGCGCGCTATTCCGACTTCGTGCTGTACGACCCGCCGCTGAGCGCGCGCACCTGGCTGCTCTGGTTCGGCCCGCTGCTGATCCTGCTCGGCGGGGCCGGCGTGGTACTGGTGGCGATCCGCCGGCGCAACCGCCCCGGCAGCAGTACTGAAGCACCGGCCGACAAGGGGCCGATCGACAACGGGGACGACTGGTGAAGACCGCTTTTCTGATTGCCGCCACCGCGATGGTCGCGGTGGCGCTGGCCGTGCTGTTGCTGCCCCTGCTGCGCCAGGGGCGCCGCGACGGCCGCCCGCGCGGCGTGTTCGCCGTGGCCCTGCTGATCGCGCTGGTGCTGCCGCTGGGCACCGGCGCGCTGTACCTGCTGGTGGGCACGCCGGCCGCGTTGAACGGGGTGACCGCCGCGACCACCGCGCCGATCAGCATGCAGCAGGCGCTGACCGAACTGCGCACGCACCTGAAGCAGCAGCCGGACGACCTGCAGGGCTGGATGCTGCTGGCGCAGACCAGCAGCGCGCTGCGCCAGCCAGCCGAGGCGCGCGATGCGTTCGACCAGGTGCTGCGGCTGGCCCCGAACGACGCCGAGGCGATGGTCGGCTGGGCCGAGAACGATTCGATGATGCGCAGCGACCACCTGATCGAAGGCCGTGCGCTGGAACTGCTGAAGCGTGCCGTGCAGCTGCACCCGGACAGCCAGCGCGGCCTGTGGCTGCTCGGCATCAGCGACTTCCAGCGCGGCGCCTACCGCGAGGCCGCCGCCACCTGGCGCCTGCTGCAGCCACAACTGGCACCGGGTTCGAACGTGGCCAAGGCGGTCGCCGAGCAGATCGCCGTGGCCGATGCCCGCGCCGGCGGCGCCCCCGCCGACGCGTCGAGCGCCGCCGCCGCTGCCGCGCCGCAGGGTGCCGCACTGCAGGTCCAGGTGACGCTGGCGCCCGCGCTGAAGGACAAGCTGGCACCGGGCGACGCCTTGTTCGTCTACGCCCGCGCACCGGACGGCCCGCCGATGCCGCTTGCCGTGGCCCGGCTCGACCCTGCCCAGCTGCCCACCACCGTCACCCTCTCCGACGCGATGGCGATGGCGCCGGCCTACCGGCTGTCCTCGGTCCAGCGCGTCTTCGTCGGCGCGCGGATCAGCCACAGCGGCCAGCCGGTCGCCCAGCCCGGCGACCTGGAAGGCGACGCCGGCGTGGTTGCGGTGGACAGCAAGACGCCGGTCAGGATCAGCATCGACAAGGTGCACTGACGATGGGCGACGCACGCCGCTATTTCGCCCTGCCCTCGCCGTTCCCGATGAAGCGCGGCGGCCAATTGCACGGCGCGCACGTGGCCTACGAGACCTGGGGCACGCTGAACGCGGCGCGCGACAATGCCGTACTGGTGCTGACCGGGCTCTCGCCCAGCGCACACATGACCTCCTGCGAGGAGGACCCCTCGCCGGGTTGGTGGCAGGAGATGGCCGGCCCCGGCAAGGCCATCGACACCACGCGCTGGTTCGTGATCTGCGTGAACTCGCTGGGCAGCGACAAGGGCTCGACCTGTCCCGCCTCGATCGATCCGGCCACCGGCGAAGCGTACCGGCTGAGCTTCCCCGAGCTGGCGCTGGAAGACGTCGCCAGCGCGGCGCATGCCGTGGTCGGCAGTCTGGGCATCACCCGTCTGGCCTGCCTGATCGGCTGCTCGATGGGCGGCATGAGCGCGCTGGCCTACATGCTGCTGCACCCCGGCAGCGTGCGCACGCACATCAGCGTGGATACCGCACCGCAGGCGCAGCCGTTCGCCATCGCGATCCGCTCGCTGCAGCGCGAGGCGATCCGCCTCGACCGGCACTGGAACGAGGGCGTCTACGACGACGACAACTACCCCGACATCGGCATGAGCATCGCGCGCAAGCTCGGCGTGATCACCTACCGTTCCGCCATGGAATGGAACGGCCGCTTCGCGCGAATTCGGCTCGACCCCGAGCAGCGCGAAGACGAGCCGTTCGGCCGCGAGTTCCAGGTGGAGTCCTACCTCGAAGGCCACGCCCGCCGCTTCGTGCGCCACTTCGATCCGAACAGCTACCTGTACCTGTCGCGCGCCAGCGACTGGTTTGACATCGCCGAGTACGGCCACGGCAGCGTGCTGGAAGGTCTCAAGCGCATCCACATCGAGCAGGCGATGGTGATCGGCGTCAGCACCGACATCCTGTTTCCGCTGCAGCAGCAGGAGCAGATCGCCGAAGGCCTCGAAGCGGCCGGCGCCCGGGTGGAATTCGTGGCGCTGGATTCGCCGCAAGGTCACGACGCGTTCCTGGTCGACATCGACAACTACAGCCGCGCCATCGGCGGCTTCCTGAACCGGCTGCCGGCTTCCTGATTCCAGCGCTGCTAAGATCCATCCCGTCACGCACCATCCCGAGATCATCATGCTTACCCTGGATTTCCCCGGCAGCCGCACCCTGATCGACGCGATCGACGCCGCCGTGGTCAAGCCGACCACCCACGAGCTCACCGACAGCCTGCGCCACAGCCTGTGCAAGCTGATCCGCGACAACGCCGTCACCCTGCCCGAGTGCGTGTTCGAGGCCAACCCCGACCATTACGCCCGCCGCGAGCTGTACCGCAGCGAGGAACACGGCTACTGCGTGGTGGCGATGACCTGGGGGCCAGGCCAGGGCACGCCGATCCACGACCACGACGGCATGTGGTGCGTCGAGGGCGTGTGGAACGGCGCACTGGAAATCGTGCAATACGAGCTGCTGGAGCACGACGCGCAGCGCTACTGCTTCCAGCCGGTCGGCTCGATCCAGGCCGGCGCCGGCTCGGCCGGCAGCCTGATCCCGCCGCACGAATACCACAGCATCCGCAACCCCAGCGACAGCGGGGTCACCGTCAGCCTGCACGTCTATTCCGGCCCGATGACCCGCTGCTCGGTGTTCCAGCCGCTGCCGGAAGACCGCTGGTACGGCCGCGACGTGCGCCAGCTGGGTCTCGACCGCGTGCACTGAACCCGGCATAATCGCCTGCTCGCACATGCCGGTGTGGCGGAATGGTAGACGCGGCGGACTCAAAAATAGGCGCTTGTAGCTATGGTTAGTTTGGGTTCATCGTCCGCCAAGCCGCATCAGGCAAGGGGTTGAACGAAGTATCGGCTCTTGATCGAAAAGTACACTTTTCGCATCAGGAACCAAACAGGAGCCAGGGCGATGCAGACTGGTTCCAAGCGAGTAGTAGAAGGTAGTGCTGTAAGATTGCGTCACGCCCGAGTGGTGGAATTGGTAGACGCAGAGGACTCAGACCAAATTTGAGCCCTCTTGGAGAAATCCTTGAGGTGAAGCCCGTCAAACTCGGTGAAGGCCCTGGACGCAAGTCCGAGCTAATGCCGAGCCAAGCCCAGGCCGAAAGGTGTGGGAAGGTGTAGAGAGCAGACGGCGGGCACCTACGGCAAAGCGGTCACACGCAGTGCTATGGTGAAGGCGTGCTCCAGACCACGAACGCCCTGCCCCGTGCAGGACGGCGGCGAAAGCCGAAGTGGGAAGAAAATCCTCCGCCGCAAGGCTTGTCGGTTCGAGTCCGACCTCGGGCACCAATTCAAAAGCCGTCCCTGTTAGACAGGGGCGGCTTTTTCTTCTGTGAAGATATGGCTTCTGCACTGGTCGCACCGCTTCGAAATGGGATTCCATTTGCACCTCTCGACTTCATCTATGGACCACCGCGCTCCTTAGCTTCCGAGGTCCTCTCCCCCGTCATTGCCCTGCTGTCCATCATCTGGCCACCACGCAGGAGGCCACGCCTTCCATGACGGGACCGTGAGGCAGCGCTCCAAGATCTCATCTACAGGACTGCGGCGGGACAATTCCTCGCGCACGACACGCACCCAAACAGCCGCCCGCTCGCCCAAGGGCTCGCGAAGATCCGGCGCCCGCTTCTCCAGTCGATCCAGGAAAGCCTGCAACCGGCTGACGCGGGCATCCGCATCCATCATCAGGAAAGCCTGCTTCAACTGCTCGGCCTTGGCCTCCCTCTGGCATTGTTTGCGTGCCTCTAATGCCGCTGCCTTCTCTGCTTCGATTTCCCTCGCCTTCCGGTCCCGGCGCAGTTGCGGCTGCAGGCATGCCAGCTGGAAAGCCGTACGTACGATCTCGTCGACCTGGCCCTGCAGCTTTTCGCTGGATCCCTTCCACTCCCTGCGTGCCTGGTACTCTGTACCGGAGATACTAAAGATGAAATTCCCCGAGGGCCGCATTTCGTATTCGCTCGCCCAGGACGTCTCCTTCTTCCGTGCAGCAAACTCCTTCGGGGAAAGCCGGATGCGCCTATAGCCCTCGGAAAACCTGATGGTGAGCACCTCTCCCTTGAAGTGCATCTCGACAACAGGAGTTGTAGCGGGTTGGCCAGCGTGTGCGTCAGCCTCGCCCTCACGCCGCACGATCTTCATGGCTCCGGCAGCCAGCCCGCCCAGCACTGTGGCATGGAACCGCAGGATCCAGTCCATGGGTTCCAGAGACGCAGTGATATCAAGGCACCCCTTTCGAACCAGGCTGTATCGTCCGTGCTGCTCCCCTGGAAGCCAGTCGCCAGGATCGTCGGACCGCCATGCGCCGGACCGCCCCTGCTTCCACTTCTCGATCAACCCGGGAAGCCGGTCGCAATATCGCTGCGTGGCCTTCACCAACGGATGTGTCTGCTCGAGGTCCGTGGCAAACGCAAGCGGTGGCAGGTCCCGAGCGAACGGAGCCTGCTCCTGCAGTGCCGCACTGCGACGTTCTTCCGCTGCCTGCTGCCGCGCAATCTCTTCCGGATCGTGGGTCGCGAGCTGCACCGCCACATCCAGTTCCGGGGCCGGCAGAGGAAGCCTCGGTGGATGCTGTCCTGCCTTGAGCTTGGCCCAGTAGCCGCGTGGAGGGACCGGGATGGCGTGCCGGCGACAGGCCTTTGCCAAGCCGACATCCGATATCCCGAGCTCGGCCGCCAGCCGGGTCATCGGCACCGACCACACCTTCTGGTACAGGTCACTACGCTTCATGACTCCCCCAGATACCCGCCCCAGCCGTACATATCTTGATCGCGTGATCCGTCAGGTAATTGGAATCACTATCCAGTGCGCGAAGGAAGCCGCCAAGGGTAATATCGAGAGCTTGGCCGCGCCGGCGTGGCGTCAACATCATCCCCACGCGCTTACCGGAGATGGTACAAACCCGCCTCCGTATCGAGTAGCGATCGACGATACGTTCACTCCCACTGCCCCGTTGCAGGGCCATAAGCTACAGGGATTCGGCGTGCAGATGAACGAATCAACGCTGTTCTTCAGATTCCCAAAGAACGCGAATGCAAGAAATCATGCGCCGGTGAGGACGGGAAGATCGCCGCGCACGTCGCGCAGCGTCGTGACGATATCGTCCAATACGGAGCGAGCGTACGCTTACTATTTATCTATGGAGTGGATGCGGAACGGAGGAAAGAGCGCCATGAAGTTTTCACGACTCAACCGCTATCGAACCGGCGGCACCAGCAGTCATATGCGACTCAGCCTGCCTGTGCCACGTACTCCCGATGGTCGCATCTATCGCTTCTCACCGAATGAAACTGCACATCCCCGCCATTTTGTGCTCGGCCAAGTCGTTGCCGACATACCTTTGACGGATGCGCTGCGTGCAAGGATGAAGCTGGAGCCGCGAATGAAGCAGACGGTGTGCCCTTACAGCGGCACCGTTGCCGACGACGACGCCTTCAGGCATCCCGACGACGTCAAAGCCGCCGTGGAACTGGTCAAGCACGAAGCGGCCCAGGACGTCCAGGATGCTCTCGCCGAAATGCTCAAGGACGTCTTCGGCGGGAGATCAAGCAGAGGCCCGATCCGGATCACCGCAAGCGTCAAACAGAGCACCCCTCAGCCGAAGCCGCGCTTTACTCGCCAGGACCTCATGCGCGAACTGGTTTGTGACCATTGCGGCCGCGACTATGGCGTCTTCGCGATAGGTCTTTTCTGCCCGGACTGCGGCGCCCCGAATTTGAGACTTCATTTCCTGCGCGAAGTCGAACTGGTCGACGGTCAGGTATCGCTCGCCGAAAGCATCGGCACCGAAAACGAGGAGCTCGCCTATCGCCTCTTGGGCAATGCCCATGAAGACGTCCTCACCGCATTCGAGGCGACGCTGAAAACCGTCTATCTCCATGGAAAGGCGAAGGTCGATACTACCGGTCCGGCCCCGAAAGTCGGCAACGATTTCCAGAACGTCGACAAGACACTAAAGCGGTTCTGGGAGCTCGGAATCGACCCGTTCAAAGATCTCACGGAGCCCGAGCTCGCCGCATTGAAGCTCAACATCCAGAAGCGCCATATCATCGGTCACAACCTGGGTGTCGTGGACGACAAGTTCGCGATGCACGCGAGTGACGCCAAGGTCGGTGAGACCGTGCAGCTCGTTGGCGAGGACATCAGGCAATTTGCCGCGATCAGCCAGAAAGTCACCGACAGGCTCGACAGCTGGCTGGGCGGCTCGCCATCGCCGACGATCGATCAGTCGCCGTTGCTCCTCACTATCAAGGAGCCGACCATGAATCCGGATGATCCGAAGAACCTCATGGCACTCGATCTCCAGATCTCATTGCTCGCACGCAAGATCGGCGTCTGGGTCGCTGAGAACTGTTCCGACGGTCAGCACGACTTCGTCGATGTCGAAAAGCTTCAATCCGCCTTCAGCGAAAACACCGAAGGAGAGCTCAAGGAAGCGATCGCCGAACTTGAGATGGACGGCTTCGTAGAAACAAGCCGCATGCTCGGTGGCGGCTTGCCGCATTTCCACCCAACACTTGACCTCTACTTGACGTTCGATGGGCCAGCGTTCGATCGCGATCCGCTCGCAGATGTGGCTCGGGTCGGCGAGTTGGCGTTGTCAGGTCCGGAGAGTGTGAGCGCCGAGACGATCCTTGAGCAAACCGGCTGGGAAGTGCGCCGATTCAATCCGGCGTTCGAACGTGTGGCTTCTGAGGTTCCGGACGGTCGTGTCAGCCGTGAGTTCGGAACGCTATTCACGGTACCTTACTTTCATCTGCTGCCGGAGGATCGGGTACGTGTGAAACGCTTGATCTCGCGCTTGCGCGGCTGAGCTGCGGAGCTTGGCCTCGATCCGATATAACTCATGGTCAAACTTGTAGTGCATTCATGGAGGTGCGACCTCCAACGGATCTCACCGTAGACCAGCGCTCGCTTCTCCCCAAATAAAGGAGCGCAGCGCTATCTCTCCACTCGATCATCAACAGATCGCCTAAACCCGCGTGGTTAAAGGAATTGGCTGTGATCAACATGAGGCTTTACCGTCGGCTTTACCGTCACTTTTACCGTCGGAGGCGCACATCTTTTTCTGGCGCGAGAGATGGAGCGACTTGCGCGGCAACGACTCCAGCAACGCCATCGTCAATCGTGGCAAAGCATACCTCACCGCAGAAGCTGCTGCTTAACCCAACCCATAGAACTTGCTCAATGCCGAAGCCAGCACACCACCGGCCGTCGCCACGCTTATTTCCCATCCACCGGAAGCAGCCAAAGCAACCATCTTGCCGACCCATGCACTCACTTGTGGGCCAAAGCCTTTTCCAGGATGCGGCTCAGCGTCGTTGCGCACGGCCTGCTCCAGTTCCCGGATCTCAGCATCTTCAACGCCTTGGTCAGCCAGGTAACGTGCGAGCGAAGAGAAGTCTGACGCTGTGACGTGTTGCGTATTGGTCTGAGTTACCGAACCACTTTCCACATTACCCAGGATGCCCTGAAAGTTTTCGATACGGATGTTCTGACTGTGCATGGCTGCCTGTTTCTCGCTCGCGGAAAATGAAAGCCCGTCTCCCAAGATGCCCTCCGCTTCCAGCGAGAGCGACCATTCCAAAATGCGTGTGCGAACGGTATGGAGGATGGCCATCAGCTTGTTGGCACCGATCACACGCAATGGTCTCAGTGGGGCAAAGCCATCCTGCATCGACATCAGTACGCGTTCTTGCTCAGGCGAAAAATAGAAAACGAGATGACCCTTTTGCGAGCCCTCAATCAACTGCTGGATGGACGCCACTGACTCCGTCACATGAACTTGCGTGATTGTCTCGTGCAGATCCTGAGGCACCAGAAAAGGTTGCAGCCCATGGAAAGGGTTCTGAACCCGCAAGTCCCCGTGAACAAGGCGGTAGTCAGGCAGTGACTGATGGGTGGCTCCTGCGTAGCCATTCAGTTCAGCGAGAATCCACCTACGGAACTCGGACAGATTTAGTTTTGTCGCAACCATCAGCGCCTTGCGGAGCAAGTCGCTGACATCGTGATCGCTACTCGACGCCAGCTCCTGGAGCTGGATGACAATGGGCTGAGCCATGAAAGCGCGTTATCTCCAAGGTCGATTAGCGGCGTTCACCAGCCAACGTTCCGCCAATCCACAAGAATAACAGCGCCGTACTCCAAACATCGTAGTTACGATACGTAAATCTGCTTCCTTCCTCGCCCCTATGAGATGTTCGTGCGAGAGGAACTCCGGCTGCCCTCTCCCCTGCCCCGCCGAAACCACCTATCCCCCGCCATGAACGTTTCCAGCATGTACGGGATCAACGTCACCGCATCGACCGCCTCGCCGTAGGTCTGCGCATGCAAGGCCGCGTAGCGGTCTAGGTCAGCCTTGAGGCCAACCGGACACACGAAGGTTAGTTTGAGGGTTTCTGTATTCGGTAGCGGCCCAAGCCGTAGCTTCTTCGTGGACGTGCTCATGGCATAGGTCCTCTCTGAATAAAGAGCGGTTGGTACGGCCGTAGCACCAGATCCTTGTTGACCATCACGTCCAGCGGGAAGCCCGGCCGCACCGTCAGCGTCGGCTGAATGCTGAGGTTGCGTCGAGTGATTTCCTGGCCGACTTGATTGGCTGTGTCCTGTGCGCTGTCGCGCAAGGCGACGACCGTGTTGCCGTTGACGTTGCCCTCGTTCGAGACGGCCAGCTCCGAGCTGACGCCGAGCATCGTGGACAGCGCCGCGCCGGCCAGGATGCGGCCCCAATGCCAGTCCACACCATCCTCCAGGCCGGCGTAGCCGGCTGGGTCGATGCCGGGCAGTTTGTCCAGCGCGATCGACGAGGTATCCGGCAGCACCAGCCGCAACCAGACCAGCAGCACGCGCCGCTGGCCGAAGGCTATCTGGCTGTCATAGCGGCCGAGCAAGCGCGAGCCCTGCGGAATGAGCAGATAGCGACCGGTCGCCGTGTCGTACACCGGCTGCGTGACCTCGGCGATGATCTGCCCTGGCAGGTCGGAATTGATGCCCGTCACCAGCGCCGCCGGGATTACGGTGCCGGCCATCACCGTGTACGGCGAAGCCGCTGCCTGCAAGGTGCCCGTGTTACTGGTGGCGGCGTTGCCGCCTTTGGTCAGGAACGCCTCCTTCAGGTCCTGCCGGTTCTGGATCGCCGTCGGGTCGTTGGGCTGCGCCGCGGTGGATGCCGGCCCGGTGCCCATCGGATTGAACGGCCCGGCCGACGCATTCGGCATGGCCGGCACCTGGGCCACCGTCGTCGCCGCATCCGTTTTGCCCGTGGTGTTGCTGGTACGGAAGAACACCGACGAACGGGCGACTTCCTCGGCCTGGCGCTGCCGGTCGATGCTCTTGGCCGATGATCCCGGATTGGCCCCGCCGTTCGGCAGCGGTGACATGGCCGACGCCGCGCCCCAATCACCCGGTAGCGGCGGTCCGAGCTGTGGCACGCTGGCCGCCGGCACTGGGGCGGGCTTGGCAGGTAGCTTCGAGTAGTCTGCCGGCAACCGGTCCAGGTCGTCTGTCTTCGTCACGCGATCGACGTTGTACAACTCGGTTCGATCGGTGGAACCGCGCCGGCCCTTCGATTGCAGTGCCCACATCGATGCTCCGGCGACAGCGACCGCCAACACCGTGGTGGCGACCACCAGCGTGCGACGGTTCAACCGTGTCACCGGACGCGGTGCCGCCCGCAGTGCGACGCCCTCGGGCGTCACCTTCGGCGCGGACTGCGACTCGCGGTCAGTGGTGTCCATGCCCAGCTCCCACGGCCACGCCATCAGTACGTTCGATGCGCACCACGGTCGCTTTGTCTCCGCCCAGCCGCAGCTCGGCCGCGCCGAACAGGCGATCCACGATGTCGTAGGGTGCATGGAAGCGGTAGTTCACCAGCTCGCCCTTGCCGTCCGGCCCGACGACGAACAGCGGGGGCAGTTCACCTTGCGCAATGCCGGCCGGGAATTGGATATAGACGTGCTGCCCATCGTCGAACGCACGTACCGGCTTCCACGGCGGATTGTCCCCCGTGATCGCGTAGCGGAAGTGCAACTGATCCAGCGACAGGCCCGAGGCGGCCGGCGCCTGCGCATCGGTCGCTTGCGCCTGGGCCTGCAGCGCCAACATCTGGTCCTTCGGGTACTCCCACGACACCGAGGCCATCCACGCTTTCGGCGTGGAGGTGAGTTCCAGTAAATAAGTGCGTCGGCTTGTCGTGATGACGAGGTTGGTCTTGATCCCCACACGCACCGGCTTGACCATTACGGCCACGCGCCGGCTCACGCCGCTGCCGCTGGCCGTATCGCCCACGATCCATTGCACCGTATCGCCGGCGGCGACTGTGACCAACTCCTCACCCGGCTGCAACGAAACGACCGTCACCCGGTCCGGACTCGTATAGACCTGATAGAGCGCCCCGTCGGAGAACGGCCAGACCTGGATCGCGTTGATGTAACCCTCGCGCGTGGGTGCCACACTCGCCTCGGCGTTGGCCTGTTCGACGCGGGCCTTCGCGTCGGCCGGCTCGGGTGCCGGCGTGGCGTCGGCGGCCGTCGGCAGCGGCTTCATCTGGTCCGGCAGCGGCAAGGGCTTGGGCACCGTCACCACGGCGACCGGCTTGGGTGGTTCGGGCAGCGGCAGCGCCTTCACGGATTCATCCAGCGAGATCGTGGGCGGCGGTTTGCCTTGGGTGGCGCAACCAGCAAGTCCACCCAGCAGGGCGAGGTAGGCAATGACGGTGATGGCGTGTTTCATGGCTTCTTTGCTCCTTCCGGCACGTCCAGATCGCGGCTCCAGGACAGGCCGT
The DNA here is from genome assembly GCF_000473345.1 of Rhodanobacter sp. OR87. Taxonomy (NCBI): domain Bacteria; kingdom Pseudomonadati; phylum Pseudomonadota; class Gammaproteobacteria; order Lysobacterales; family Rhodanobacteraceae; genus Rhodanobacter; species Rhodanobacter sp. OR87. Next base: position 101,772 of record NZ_AXBJ01000003.1, on the reverse strand, counting down.
TGATATAGATACCGAGGGGGTTGCGGCGCACCTGCTGCTCGGTGCGCGGCGTCTGCATGACGAGGGTGAGCATCGCGGTCCAGTGCTCGATGCCCGTGAGTGTGCCCTGGTGGTAGTGCTGCTCGGTCCAGCGCAACTGGAACGAGGTATCGCTGACCCTCACCACGCTGGTCACGTCCACGGATACGGAATCCTGGCCAACGTGGGCGAACGGATCGTGGGCACGCGCGTAGTCGTTCAAAGGCGTCGCACCGCGGTCGGTGGTGTAGCCGTAGGCTTCGAGCCAGTTCTGCCGCACCACCACCGGGTCGATCGACAGCGAGCGCACGTCGGTGATGAAGTGCGCCAGGTGATAGGCGATCTGCGCGTCGGTCGGCTTGTACGGTGTCACCGCCGCACCGACCGCACGCACCTGTCCTGCATGATCGACCTCGACTACGTAGGGCGTGACGCGCGACTGGCCAGACTGCCAAACCAGCCCAGCCGCCATCAGCACGGCGAGTCCCAAGCAGCCGCAGGCCATCAGCCGCCAGTTCTTCGCCTGCACGCGGGCGCTGCCGAGCCGTTCATCCCAGACCTGAGCGGCGGCCTGGTAAGGTGTGGCAGGCGCGGGTGACTCGCTGTAGCGCACGCCAGATCGTTTGAAACGCATCGTTCGCCTCCCTTACTCGTTCGAGGAATCGCGCAGCTCGGGGGCTGCGCCACCGCCGCCGTGATCGGCCGAGCGCACCACGTGCGCGGCGGTCGAGGCGCCGTGTGCCACGCGCTGGCGGCGTTGCAGCCGCTGCGCCCAGTCAGGCGCTTTGTCGTTGGGTGTGGGTGATGCGGCGGCGCCCGCCGCCGGTGCGCCGGGTGCTTCGCCGGCGGGTGAGCTTGAAGCAGGCGTGACACCGACCGCCGAGGCAACACGGTTCCGCACGGCGCGAGTGCCCGCTGCCATGCGCTGCCCAGCGGCTTGTGCGCCGCTGCGCGCGACGTTGGCCATGCCAGCGCCGAAGGCTCGCGCCCCGGTCGCGCCCGACGCCGCCGTGCCGGCGCGATACGCCGTGGCAGCGCCGCTGGCCGCGCGCACAGTGCCTACTGCCCCGCGCGCGGCCAGGCGTGTGCCGGCGGCGACGGCGGCACCGCCCGTCGCAACGGCTGCGCCGCCGGCGACGGCCAAGCCCGCGGCACCGAGTGCCGTGCCAGCCGCCGCCCCGGCACCGAGCTGCGGCGCACCGGACACCAGCCCCGTAGCAATACCTGGCCCGAAGATACCCAAGCCCAGCATCGTGAGCGAAGCCAGCATGATGGCGAGTACGTGGTTCAGCGACGGATCGGCGCCGGTCGGTGTCTGGAACTGCCCGAAGATCGTCGAGCCGATGCCGACGATCACGGCCAGCACCAACACCTTGACGCCCGCGGACACCACGTTGCCGAGCACCTTCTCGGCGAGGAACGCGGTCTTGTTCCAGAGCGCGAACGGCACCAGCACGAAGCCGGCCAGCGTGGTCAGCTTGAACTCGATCAGCGTCACGAAAAGCTGCACCGCCAGGATGAAGAAGCTGATGACCACGACGATCCACGCGAGGAGCAGCACCACGATCATGTCGAGGTTGCTGAAGACGGCCGTAAACCCGTGGGACATCGTGCCGAGCTGTTGCAGGATCGGCTGGCCGGCCCGGACGCCGATCTGGGCGAGGCGCCCGGGCTGCAGGAAGTCGCCAATGCGGACGGTCGAGCCGGCGGCGAGCAGCCCGAGACCCGCAAACGAACGGAACACGATGCCGGCCAGCGTGTTGAAGTTGCCGATGATGTAGGCGAAGGCGCCGATATAAAGCGTCTTGCGGATGAGCTTGGCCAGCACTTCCTCGCCACCCATCGCCCAGAACAGGCCCGCCAGCGTCATGTCGATGACGATCAGCGTGGCGCTCAGATACGCCACCTCGCCGTGCAGCAGGCCGAAGCCCGAGTCGATGTACTGCGAGAAGACGGCCAGGAACTGGTCGATGACGGAGATGTCGTTCATGGCCGTGTTCCGTCGTCGGACTGGTCGAAGCTCGCCGGAATCGGCGGCAGCGAGGCCAGCGTCTGGTATTCATCGGGGCCGCCGAGACCGAAGAAGAAGCGCTGCGCATAGGCCTCATCCACGAGGTCACACGTGGCATCGCCAACGCGTGCGTGCGCCACGGCACAGCGATGACGCAGGATGTAGAGCCGCTGCGGATTGTGGGCCAGCGCCTCCACTGTCAACACGGGGGTGTACCGGCCGCAGGCGGCCAGCACCACGACGACGGACAAGACGAGTGCGCGCGTCATGGCTTCAGTTGTCATAAAAGTTCACAGGCTGCGGTGTGTACTGCGGGCCGTTGCCGATGAAACGCGAACGCACCTGCTCGGCCTGCGCCTCGTCGGCCACTGCGCGGGCCTGATCCAGCGCCGCCGCGCGATCCTGCGAAACGGTGAGCTGCTGGGCCTGAATTTCTTGGCGCGCGATCAGTGCCAGCAATTGGTTGGTCGCCTGACTGGCCTGCAACCCACCGACCGCACCCTGACTTTGCGTGACCAGCCCGCTCAAAACGTTCTGGTCCGACAGCATGTTTTGCGCCGCCTGCGACTGCATCTGTGTGGCCGTCTGCAACGCCTGCACCGAGGTCTGCCAGCGCGCTTGCGCGTCCCGCACCATCTGGGTATGGCTGGTACCGGCGTCGTAGGACGACGGATACAGCCGGTTAAAGGTCGCCTGCGACTGCGCGACGTTGAAGGTCAATCCCTGCGCCCGCGTGATCAACTGGTTGGTGTTCGCCAATGTGGTGAGCAACTGCGACAGCGAGTTGTAGTTGAGGCTGGTGAGATTGCGACCCTGGTTGACCAGCATCGTCGCCTCGTTCTGCAACTGCTGGATCTGGTTGTCGATCTGTTGCAGTTCGCGCGCGGCGGTCATCAGGTTCTGCGAATAGTTCGCGACGTCGAACACCGCCCACTGCGCGAAGCTCGCGGATGAACACGTGAACAACACGGCCGCGGCGGCGGCCAGCCCGATCTTCTTCATGGCTGCATCTCCGGTAGCGAAGGAAACGAAGGGATGAGATCAGCGGCCCAATCGAGGCCGGCGTGGCGTAGCCAAGCGCCAGTGAACTCCGGCGCACTGGCGTCGAGCAGCACGCGGTCGATAGCGTGCTGGTCCTGGGGCGTCGAGGTGCCGGCGAAGGCCAGTGCGATAGGCCCGAGGTCGAGATCGAACAGGCGATTGCCCAGCCGCGACTGGTAGTAGTAGTCGCGCTTGGGCTGCGCGGTAGCGACGATATCGATCTGCCGGTTGTTCAGGCCGAAGCCCTCGTAAATCGTCCGTATCTGCGGCTCGGTGGCCTGCGGGTTCGGCAGGAAGATGCGGCTCGCGCAGCTCTCGATGATCGCGGGTGCGATGCTCGAATCCTTGATGTCGGCGAGCGACTGCGTGGCGAAGACGACGCTGACGTTCTTCTTGCGCAACGTCTTGAGCCACTGGCGGATGCGTGCCGCGAACACCGGGTCATCCAGGAACAGCCAGGACTCGTCGAGGATCAGCAGCGTCGGCGCGCCGTCGAACCGCTCCTCGAAGCGTGCAAAGAGGTAATGCAGCACGGCCAACACCGCGGCCTTGCTGTGCATCAGCTCCTCCATCTCGAAACCTTGCACGTCGGCGCGGCCCAAGCGGTCGTGATCGGCATCGAGCAACTTGCCGTGGGCGCCACCGAGCACGTAGGGCGCGAGCGCCTGGCGCAGCGCGTTCGATTGCAGCAGCACCGACAAGCCGGTCATCGTGCGTTGTTCCATCGGCGCGCCAGCGAGACTCCCCAGCGCCGACCAGATGGCCGCCTTCTCGTCGGGACCGATGGCCACGCCTTCGTGCGACAGGCGACCTTCGACCCATTCGCTGGCCCAGGTGCGATAACCCTCCTGGTCGATGCGCGCGAGCGGCTGGAACGCGATCGCGCCATCCGTGCCGAGGTCGTAGTGCTCCCCGCCGAGACCCAGGATGGTGGCGCGCATCGAGCGGCCCATGTCGAACGCGAAGATGCGCGCGCCGCGATAGCGCCGGAACTGCATCGCCAACACGGCCAGCAACACCGACTTGCCCATGCCAGTGGGGCCGACCACCAACGTATGACCCACATCACCGATGTGCGTGACCAACCGAAACGGCGTGGCGCCATCGGTGCGCGTGACGATCAGCGGCGGCCCATCGAGATGGGCGTTCTTCTCTTGTCCCGCCCACACCGCCGACACCGGCATCAGGTGCGCGAGGTTCAACGTCGAGATGATCGGCTGACGCACGTTGGCATAGGCATGACCCGGAATCGAGGACAGCCACGCTTCCACCGCATTGAGCGTTTCGGGAATCGTCACGAAGCCGCGGCCCTGGATGGCACGCTCGACCATGCGCAGCTTTTCGTCGGCGGCTGCCGCGTCGGCATCCATCACGGTGACGGTCGTGGTCACGTAACCAAAGGCCACCTGGTCGCTGCCCAATTCCTGCAGGGCGGCGTCGGCGTCGCTCGCCTTGTTGCTGGCGTCGGTATCGACCAGTGGCGATTCCTGCTGGAAGATCGTTTCGCGCAAGAGCGCGACAACGTTCTTGCGCTTGGCGAACCACTGCCGGCGCAACCGGCCCAACTCTCTCTCGGCCTCGGCCTTGTCCAGGCACAGGAAGCGCACGGACCAGCGGTACGCGAAACCAAGGCGATTGAGGTCATCGAGCATCCCCGGCCAGGTCGTCGTCGGGAAGCCTCGCACCGTCACCACACGCACATGCTGCTCGCCCAGCATCGGCGCCAGGCCACCCACGAGTGCGGTGTCGGCCAGCAGCGCGTCCAGGTGGAACGGCACCTCGGGCACGCCGATGGCATAGCGGCGCGTCGAAATGCAGCCGTGCAGGTAGGTCAACGTCTCGCTGTCGTCCAGCCACGCAATCTCCGGCATCATGCCGTCGAGCAGATCGAACACGCGGTCGGTTTCGGCGACAAAAGCGGTCAGCCGTTCGTGCCAGTCCACGCCGCGGGTCGGCGTGTTCTCGTAGAGCAGCTTGCCCGCGCGTGCCCGCGATTCCTCAGGCGGCAGGTACAGCAGTGTCAGGTAATAGGCGCTCTCGAAATGGCTGCCGGTTTCCTCGAACGCGGCGCGGCGTTCCTCGTCCACCAGCCAGGACAGCGGTTCGGGAAAGTCCGAGTGCGGATAGTCCGCGGCCGGCCGGCGTTCGGCCTCGATGAACAGCGCCCAGCCCGAGCCCAGCCGGCGCAGTGCATTGTTCAAGCGCGCGGTCGTGGCGATCAGTTCGCCCGACGTCGCGCTGTCCAGGTCCGGCCCGCGAAAGCGCGCGGTGCGCTGGAACGCGCCATCCTTGTCGAGCACCACGCCCCGCGCGACGAGCCCCGCCCACGGCAGCCAGTCCGCGAGCAGCGCGGGACGTTGGCGGTATTCGGCAAGGTGCAACATCGTATCGACCTCACACGTCCAGCAGCGGCTTGTGCTTGAGGTGCCGCGCGAAGACGGGCATGAACTGAGGATCGACTTTCGCTCCCCACACCGCGAGCGAATGGCCGATCAGCCACAGCGCGATGCCGGGAATCCACAGTTGCAGCCCCAGCCCCACCGCGGCGGCCAGCGTGCCGTTGGCGATGGCCACGGTGCGCGGCGCGCCGCCCATCAGGATCGGTTCGGTCAGCGACCGATGCAGCGGCACCTCGAAGCCGGTGGCGGTGGACTCGTTCATGCCACCACCGCGCCACCGGAGAACGAGAAGAACGACAGGAAAAAGCTCGACGCGGCGAACGCGATCGATAATCCGAACACGATCTGGATCAGACGCCGGAAGCCGCCGCTGCTGTCGCCGAACGCGAGCGTCAGGCCCGTCACGATGATGATGATGACCGCGATGATCTTGGCGACCGGCCCCTGGATCGAATCGAGGATGGATTGCAGCGGTGCTTCCCACGGCATGTTCGAGCCGGCCGCGCGCGCGGCCGTTGCCGCCAGGCATATCAGCAGGAGCAGCAGCCAAGGCAACGCTTTACGGAAAAGCGGATCGTCGTAAAGTCGGGTTCGCGTCATGACGGGACTCCTGGTGTGGCGGGAGAGAAAGGCGGAGAAGAAGGCGACGCACCCAGCACGGTGTCGAGCCGGTAACCGCGCTCGTCGAAACCGACGACGCGAGCGATGTCCTGAATGCGGCGCGCACGGCCGCGCCCGGCGATGAAGACGACGACGTTGACCGCCTCGGCGATCAGCGCGCGCGGCGGGGTCACGGCGACTTCGAGAATCAGTTGCTCCAGGCGCAGCAGCGCGCCGTGCGCCGAGCCGGCATGCACGGTGGCTATGCCGCCCGGATGGCCGGTGCCCCACACCTTGACCAGATCAAGGGCTTCGCCGCCGCGCACCTCGCCGACGATCACGCGGTCGGGACGCAGGCGCATCGTGGCGCGCACAAGTTCCGTCATCGACACGATGCCCGGCAGCGTGCGTAGCGGCACGTGGTCGCGCGCCGCACATTGCAGCTCGATGGTGTCTTCGAGGACCAGCACGCGGTCGCCGGTGGCGGCGATCTCCGCGAGCAAAGCATTGGCGAGCGTGGTCTTGCCGCTACTGGTGCCGCCGGCGATCAGGATGTTCTGGCGTTCGCGCACGGCGCGTACAAGGAAACCGGCTTGCGCGGCCGTCATCATCCCGTCGCTCACGTAGCGTTCGAGCGGGATCACGCCGACCGCACGTTTGCGCAGCGCGAAGGCTGGCCCGGGTGCCGCCGGCGGCAGAATGCCCTCGAAGCGTTCGCCGGTCTCGGGCAATTCCGCCGACAGCAGCGGCTTGCCGGCATGCACCTCGGCGCACACATGGGCAGCGACCAGCCGGATGATGCGCTCACCATCGGCAGCGGACAGCTGCACGTCCGTGGGTGTGCGCCCGCTGGACTGCCGGTCGATCCACAACGAACCGTCCGGGTTGAGCAGGATCTCCACCACGTCCGGATCTTCCAACGCGGCGGCAATCAGCGGCCCCATCGCCGTGCGCAGCATGCGCACACGCCGGTCCAGCGACCGGGCGCCCGACGTTCGCAGATCGTGCGGTTGCGCGCTCATGGCGCCTCTCCCAGTGCCTGCGCGTCCGCATCGGCGGCGCCGGCGCGCCGTACCGTATCGGGCTGGATTTCCTCTACCAGCTCACGTACGAGGCTGTGTCCGCGTAGCAGGTGGCGACCCAGCTGTTCGATGAACTGCGCGAAGCGCGCCTTGCCCTGGGCGCGCGCCGCGTCCTGGTGCGCCTCCGGCACCGGGGTGCTCACGGTCAGGAAGTAGCGGATGAACAGCGCCAGCGTCTCAATCTGGATGGACTGGTCGCGCTCCAGTCGCTCGAACTGGCGCGTGAGCCGGTCGAGCCGTTTGGCGATCGCCGCCTCGCGCTGATCGCCGGCATCGGGCGACAGCCAGGACGCCAGCGCCGCCGCGACGATGGAGGACTTGGAGACGCCTTTCTTGGTGGCCAGTTCGTCGAGCCGACGGGCGTGCTCGGGCGGGATGAAGAGATTGAGGCGGTATTGGCTCATAGCGGTATCCCGTCCGCCGGATCGAGCGTGGCCAGCCGCGCCGTACGTTGCAGGCGTGGATCGAGCCGGGCGGGAACCGGCAATGGCAGGTCATCGTCATCGAGCATTGCCAGGTCGTCGGCCACCCCCTCGGGCGCCGGGACATAGGCCCCCTCGTCGGCCAGCTCGGGTTGGCGCCGCAGGCCGCCGTCGTCGGTCACGCCGTCAGGCGGCGTGATCGTCGCGGCAGACGCACTCGGCATCACGGGGATCGGCAGCGCGCTCCAGTCGTCGGGCCGCCGTGCCGGTGTATCGACGTAAGGGCCGTTCGCCAGCACCGGCGGCGCGAGCACGCGGCGATTGAAGTTGGCATCGGCGTAGTAGCGCAGCTTTTTCGCACGGATCGGTGCATGGCCCGAGACCATCACCACAGCATCGTCGGGCGGGAGTTGCATCACTTCGCCGGGCGTCAGCAGCGGACGCGCCGTCTCTTGGCGCGACACCATCAAGTGGCCCAGCCACGGTGCCAAGCGATGGCCAGCATAGTTGCGCTGCGCGCGCAGTTCGGTCGCGGTGCCCAGCGTCTCGGAAATGCGCTTGGCGGTGCGTTCGTCGTTGGTAGCGAACGTCACGCGCACATGGCAGTTGTCCAGGATCGAGTGATTGGCGCCATACGCCTTGTCGATCTGATTCAGGCTCTGCGCGATCAGGAAACTGCGGATGCCGTAGCCCGCCATGAAGGCCAACGCGGACTCGAAGAAGTCGAGCCGGCCGAGTGCCGGGAATTCGTCGAGCATCAGCAGCAGACGATGTTTGCGCGCGATACCGTCAGAGCCATCGAGCGATTCGGTCAGACGCCGGCCAATCTGGTTGAGGATCAGCCGGATCAGCGGTTTGGTGCGGCTGATATCAGACGGTGGCACCACCAGGTACAGCGACACCGGATGTTCGGCCGAAATCAAGTCGGCGATGCGCCAATCGCAACGCGCGGTGACTTCGGCCACCGTGGGATCGCGGTAGAGACCCAGGAACGACATGGCAGTGGACAGTACGCCCGAGCGTTCGTTGTCGCTCTTGTTGAGCACTTCACGCGCGGCGGAGGCGACGACCGGATGCGGCGCCTCGCCCCGGTGCTTCGTCGTCATCATCCGATGCAGCGTCAGTTCGAACGGACACGCCGGATCGGACAGAAAGTTGGCAACGCCGCGCAGCGTCTTATCGGTGCCCGCATACAGCACGTGCAGGATCGCGCCAACCAGCAGCGCGTGACTGGTCTTCTCCCAATGGTTGCGCCGCTCCAGCGCGCCTTCGGGATCAACGAGGATGTCGGCGATGTTCTGCACGTCGCGCACTTCATGCACGCCGCGCCGTACTTCCAGCAGCGGGTTGTAGGCAGCGGAACGCGCATCGGTGGGGTTGAACAACAGGCAGTGCGAGAAGCGCGCACGCCAGCCGGCGGTGAGCTGCCAGTTCTCGCCCTTGATGTCGTGGACCACGACCGAGGCCGGCCAGGCGAGCAGCGTCGGCACGACGAGACCCACGCCCTTGCCCGAGCGCGTCGGCGCGAAGGTCAGGACGTGCTCGGAGCCGTCGTGCCGCAGGTAGCGATCCCGATGGAGGCCGAGAAAGACGCCCGCGGTGCCGGTCAATCCGGCCTTGCGGATTTCCTTCGCGTCGGCCCAGCGCGCCGAGCCGTAGGTGGTGACGCGCCGCGACTGCCGCGCGCGCCACACCGACATGCCGATGGCGACGAACGCGGCAGTGAAGCCGCTCGCCGCCGCGATGGCGCCGCCCTTGAGGAACAGGCGCGGCGCATAAGCGTCGTACCAGTACCACCACTCGAATAGCCGCCACGGGTGATAGAAAGGAATGCCAAACAGGTCGAACCAGGGCGCGCCGAGGCGTAGCTGATAACCCAGGTGTGCGGCGGTCCATTGGGTCGCAGCCCATGTTCCCGCGACCACGATGCCAAACACTGCCAGCACCTGGCCGAACAGCACACTGGTTCCGTTCATGCCGGCCTCCGACTTGCTCCATCGTCATTGCGACAGGACGTGCCGCGACCCGGAGCTTCGGTGCCTTAATCAGTGCCGGTCAAAGACCGTTATTGCGATAGCGAAGACCAAAAACGCAAAATTTACAGCGGGGAAAAGGCGCGGCGTGTTGTAGGGTTTTCGCGCGTATGACGGCGTAGCAAGCAACCCATCGACATCATGTACTGCTTTGCCAACGATTCAGAACTTCGGCGCTTCCTTGGGTGGGGTGTACTGCGGACCGTTGCCCATGAACAAGCGATGCCGCGCTTCAGAAGCGGCATTGCATTCGGCGGCGCCCATCTTCGCGTAGTCGTTCGCACACTGTTGTTCGACTTCACGCAGTCGGTCGGGATGCGCCACCAACGAGTCCACCGTATCGGTGGGCGCGGCCCTGCTGCACGCCGCGAGCATGGCAGTCATCAACACCACGCTGACCTTGTTCATAGGGCTTTCTCCCGCGACATGAGGCGAAGCCATCGAGGCGCTTTACGGTTTGTCGCCTGGCAAAGGGGCTTGATCGGACCTAACCCGATCGATGAAATGGCGTAATGGCTCGGATGGCTCACCGTCTGGGTGCAACAGATACGTCGTCAACATGACGGCACGGCCGGCCAACGGTCGCACAACGACCTCGGAATGGCGAAAGTCCTCAATGTGGGTCGCGTTGGTGAGACCGATGCCATAGCCTGCAGCAACCAGTGTGATCAGCATGTCGTGCGTGCGGACATGATCGACCACGATGGGCTCGATATCCACGGTGCGCAGCACGCGCTCGATCTGCCGCGCACAACCTTCACAGGCTTCAGGGTGACAGAGCACCAGCGGATAGCGCAGTAGCTCCTCTAGCGGAATCCGCCTGTGCGCCAGCAAGGGATGACGCGCTGGCACGGCTGCCACCAGCGGATCGCGCCACACCGGCTCGACGAGGATGCCGTCGCCTACCTCGCCCGATTGAGCAAAGCCCGCATCGTAAAGATCGTTGCGCAATCCCTTTACCTGCTGTGCGAACGGCGTCTGAAACAAACGGGTCTCCACTTCCGGCTCCTCCACCCGACATTGGGCCAGGAGTGCGGCTAGGCGCGATGGGACGATGCCGTCGGACACGGCGATGCGCAGCGTGCCGTGGTAGCCATTCGCGGCCGCCTTCACATTGACCCTGGCCTGGTCGAGAGCGGCGAAGACGCGGCGCACGTCTTCGAGAAAAACCTGACCGGCCCAAGTCAGGCGGGTGCTGCGCGTGGTGCGCTCGAACAATTGCACGCCCAGGTCGAACTCGAGTTCCTTGATCGCGCGCGATAGTGGTGATTGCTCAATATGAAGTCGATCTGCCGCGCGAGCAAAGTGGAGTTCTTCAGCGACAGCCAGAAAACGGCGCATATGACGAAGTTCCACCGGACGATCTCCTAATTGATAGTACCGAATGGCCGTTTCAGTCCAATGCAAGCATCAGCGACGGAGATAACCCTTTTTGGCAGCAAGCGACCACCACTACCTACGGTAAATGGCGGCCGGTGTCATCAGGTTGACGGATGTAAACGGCGTCCACTGCCTACGGTCAACGCTGCAAGCAACAACATCACCGCCCCGCCGATCCAGGTCGCGGCCAGCGATACGTAACCCAGAGTGGATAGCACCTGCTTGTGCAAGTGCACACATCTCAGTTACTGCTCCACAATGATCGACGTCACCGTATTACCGGCCTGACGGAAGGTAAATTGCACCTTGTCGCCCAACTTCACGCGTGTCAGCAGCTCCGGCGCCGCCACCTTGAACGGCATCGTCATCGCCGGCCAGCCGATGGCGGCAATTGCCTCGTGCTGCAGCGTGATGATGCCCTTGACGGTGTCGACCGCCTTGACTACGCCCACGCCCTGCACATCGGCGGGTGTGGCTTCGTGCATCCCAGCCATGCCCGGCATGTTGGGATCCATCTGCTGCGGGTTGGCAAACACCGGAGCAGTGAACAGCGCAGCGACGATCGTGAGGGTGATGTATTGCTTTTTCATGGGTCAGTTTCCTTGCGGGTTGGGGTGAAGTGCGGTGTTTGTCTTGCTGGCTTTACGCAGCCGATAACGAACCAGCAGGCGGTACGCCGCGGGTATAACGAGCATGGATAGCAAGGGTGCCGTGACCATGCCGCCGATCATCGGGGCGGCGATGCGCTGCATCACTTCCGAGCCGGCGCCATGACCGAGCAGGATCGGAAACAGGCCGGCGAGGATCACCGCGACGGTCATCGCCTTCGGGCGCACGCGCTGCACGGCACCTTCGCGGATCGCTTCGTCCAGCGCTTCTGGGCCGGCGTGGGGATCGAGCGCTAGTTGGTGCTCCCAGGCATGGTGCAGGTAAAGCAGCATCACCACGCCGAATTCGGCGGCAACGCCAGCCAACGAAATGAAGCCAATGATCGTCGCCACCGACACGGCATGCCCAAGCAGCCAGATCAACCACAGGCCACCGACCAGTGCCAGCGGCACGCTGGCCATGATCAGCGCGGCTTCGCTCACGCGTCGGAAAACGGCATAGATCAATAGAAAAATGATCACCAGCGCAATCGGCACCACCACCTTGAGTCTTTCCATGGCACTGGCCAGGTATTCGAACTGACCGGACCAAGCCACGGTCGTACCCGGCGGCAATTTGACTTGCTGCGCCACCGCACGTTGCAGGCTGGCCACCACCGTGCCCAAATCGCTGCCGGCCGTATCGACGTAGACATACGTGGCCAACTGGCCGCCCTCGCTTTTCAGCATGGACGGTCCTGCTTCAACGGCGATGTCAGCCACCTGACTCAGCGTGAGCTGGGCACCGTTGGTAGCGACAATCGGCAGCTGCCGCAAGGCTTCGACCGAGTCACGCTCAGCGCGCGGGTAGCGTACGACGATGGGATAACGTTCGCGTCCCTCGACCGTCTGGTCGATCGGATCACCGCCGACCACGGTCGCGATCAACTGCTGCAACTGCTGTTGGGACAGCCCATAACGTGCTGCCTCATCGCGACGGATATGCACATCGACATAACGGCCGCTGGTCGGGCGTTCGGCAATCGCCGAGCTGACGCCGGGCACGGTCTTCGCCACCGTCTCGATGCGGTCGGCCACGGTTTGCAGCGTCGCCAGATCCGTGCCCAAGACCTTGATGCCGATCGGGCTCTTGATGCCGGTGGAGAGCATGTCGATGCGATTGCGGATCGGCGGCACGAACAGGTTGGTCAGGCCGGGCACGTGGACGGCCTTGTCCAGTTCGGCCTTGATCTTGCCCATCGTCATGCCGGGCCGCCACTGGTCCTTCGGCTTGAAGGTGATCGCAGTCTCGAACATTTCCAGCGGCGCCGGATCGGTGGCCGTGTCGGCACGACCGGCCTTGCCGAACACGTGGTCGACCTCGGGCACGGTCCTGATCATGCGGTCGGTCAACTGCAGCAACTGCGAGGCCTTGCCGGCGGACAATCCCGGCAGTGCGGTAGGCATGTACAACAACGTGCCTTCGTCCATCGCCGGCATGAACTCGCTGCCGAGCCTGCTCAGCGGAACGAGCGCGGTGAGCAGCAGTACACCGGCCAGCACCAAGGTCGCTTTCGGATAGCGCAGGACCGCTTCGAGGAGGGGCCGATAGCCATGGATCAAACCCCGGTTGAGCGGATTGTCGCGCTCGGCACGGATGCGTCCGCGGATCAAATATCCCATCAGCACCGGCACCAGCGTCACCGCCAGCCCGGCCGCTGCCGCCATCGCGTAGGTCTTGGTGAAGGCCAGCGGCTTGAACAGCTTGCCTTCCTGCCCCTGCAACGCAAAGACCGGCACGAATGACAGCGCGATGATCAGCAGACTGACAAACAGCGCCGGCCCCACCTCGGCGGCAGCATCGGCGATCAGCGACCACCGCTGCGCACCTTGTGGTTCACGTCCGTCGTTCGTGTCACGCCAATGTTCCAGATGCTTATGGGTGTTCTCGATCATCACGATCGCCGCATCCACCATCGCACCGATCGCGATCGCGATACCGCCGAGCGACATCAGGTTCGCCGTCACGCCTTGCAGATGCAGGGCAATGAAGGCGACCAGCACACCCAGCGGCAACGTGATCACGGCGACCAGCGCCGAGCGCAGGTGCCACAGAAACAGGACGCACACCAGCGTCACCACCAGGAATTCTTCGAACAACTTGGTCCACAGATTGCCCACCGCGGCGTCGATCAGCCGCGAGCGGTCGTAGGTAGGCACGATCTCGACGCCGGCCGGCAGGCTGCGCTGCAGTTCCGCCAGCCGGGCTTTCACGGCAGCTATGGTGGCTTTCGCGTTCTTGCCCGTGCGCATCACGATGACGCCGCCGACCACTTCACCCTGCCCGTCCAGCTCGGCAATGCCACGGCGAAACGTCGGACCGCGCCGCACCACCGCCACATCGTGCAGCAGCACCGGCACGCCGCCGGCGTTGGCGGTGATCGGCACGTTTTCGAAGTCCGCGCGGCTCTTCAGGTAGCCTTCGCTGCGCACCATCAGCTCCGCTTCGCCCTGTTCGATCACCGAGCCGCCGTTGGCGCCGTTCGCGCTGCGCACTGCATCGACCAGCTGCGCCACGGTGATCCCGCGCGCAGCGAGCGCCTGCGGATCGGGCACGATCTGCCAGGCGCGCTCCATTCCGCCCAACGTCGCCACCTCGGCGACATTCGGTACGGTCTTGAGCTGATAGCGCAGGAACCAGTCCTGCAGCGCGCGCAGCTGGCCAAGATCGTGCTGACCGGTGCGATCGACCAGCGCGTATTCGTAGATCCAGCCGAGCCCCGTGGCATCGGGGCCGAGCGCGGGCGTGACGCCGACCGGCAGGCGATCCCGCGCCTGGCTCAGGTACTCCAGCACCCGCGACCGCGCCCAGTACAAGTCGGTGCTGTCATCGAACAACACATCGACGTAGGAGTCGCCGAAGAACGAAAAGGCCCGCACCGTCGTCGCGCCGGGCACCGACAGCATGGTGGTGGCGAGCGGATAGGTGACCTGATCCTCGACCACCTGCGGCGATTGGCCCGGGTAGCTGGTGCGGATGATCACCTGGGTGTCGGACAGGTCGGGCAGCGCATCGACCGGCGTGCGCGTCACCGAGAACATGCCCATCAAGGCCAAGGCCAGTGCAGCCAACAGCACGAACACCCGATGGGCGATGGCCGCGCGTATCAGGGCGGCGATCATGGGTGTACTCCATGCGCTCCATGTGCGCTGGTGTCCGGCTTCGCTGCACTGCTGGCCGGCGCCAACTTCGCGGGAGCGTTCAACCGTTCCAGCGCACCGGACAGGCTCGCCTCCGAATCGATCAGGAACTGGCCGGAGACCACCACCTTTTCGCCCCCTGCGAGGCCGTCGAGGATTTCCGTATAGCCGCCGGCCGCACGCCCCGCATGCACCGGCACCGCGCGGAAGCGACCGTCGCCTTCGGCGAGAATGACGCGCGTATTGGAGCCCGTCGCGATCAGCGCATCGTTCGGTACCACCGGCACCGCCTTGCCCTGACTCGGGTTGAGCTGCACGGTGGCGAACATGCCCGGGCTCAGCACGCCGTCGGGATTGTCGATCACGATGCGGGCGCGCTGCGTGCGGGTGGCGTTGTCGATATCCGGCAGCAGCGTTTCCACGGTGCCTTGAAAACTTCGGCCAGCCAGCCCATCGGCCGTGACCTTGACCGGCGTGCCCGCGCGCATGGCACCCGCCACCGCCTGTGGCAGCGCCGCCTCGACCCACACGGTGGACAGCCCGTTCAGCGTCATCAGCGTCTGCCCGGCGGTAATCCGCTGGCCTTCGCGTACATCCAGCGTGGTGACCACACCAGCCTGGGGCGCATGCAGCGTAATCGCTGCATTACTCCCACCGCGCAGGGCGGAGCGGATATCCGCACTCGTCATGCCCAGCACCTGCAGACGTTGCCGCGCGGCGGCTTGCAAGGCTTGCGCATCGTCCGATTGCGCGTGTTGCAAGGCGCTGTACTCGGCGACGGCGCTGCTCCACTGCGGCGCCAGCAGTTCGGCCAGCGGCTGGCCAGCAGTCACCGTGGTGTAGGGCGCGCGCACGTCCAGTTTGCTCACCACCGCATCGACGCGCGCACTGATCGTGGTGGCCTGGCGCAGATTCCAGGTGATCGTGCCGGGCACCTGCACGGCCGACGCCAGCACCCGCCGCTCCACCGTGGCCGTGCGCACCCCCAGGTTCTGCACGGTCTCCGGATTGATCCGCACGATGCCCTTGTCGTCGGCCGAATTCTCGTCGGCATATTTGGGCACCATCTGCATGCCCATCGGCGACAGGCCCGGCTTGTCGAAATGCTGTTGCGGCATCATCGTGTCATACCAGTACAGGATTTTCCTGGTGTCAGTTTCCGGTGCCGACGAAGCTGCGGAGCTGCTGGCCCGTGACGTCGCCGCCGGTGGCTGATGGCGGCCCGCGAAGTAGCCGATCAGGAGCAGCACGACCGCCAGCAACCCGGCGATGAGCGTTACCAAGATGCGCTTCATGGCGTCGTCTCCGAAGTGGGTAACAGATAGGCCAGCGAGGCCCATAGCCGCGCACGGGTGGCGAGCGCATCGGCATAACTCAGACGCAGTTCGATCTCGTCGCGGCGTGCGTCCAACCATGGCTGGAATGGTCCGCCACCGCGGTACCCAGCCAGCGCTGTTTTCGCGCGATCGCGTGCCAGTGGCAGCAACGTGTCCTGATAGCGCTGGACTTGTCGTCCCCAACCCTGCCAATTCACCATCGCACGCGCCACCGCTTCGCGCTGGGCGCGACGCGCATCTTCGTGATCGGCCTGCACCGCATCCCGTTGCGCCTGCTTGGCGCTGATTCCGCGATCCTGCCGGTTGCGGGTGAACAACGGCAGGCTCACGCCCACCTGCAAGCTCACCATGTCCGAGAGATACGGCGCGCGTCGGCCATAGTCCACCGACACGTTCCAATCCGGGTGTTTGGCAGCCCGTGCCTGGGCGAGTGCGGCCTCAGCTACCTGTTCGCGTGCTTGCCACGCCTGCATGGGCGCCTGCTGATCGATGGCTTGCTCGAGCCGGGCAGGCGCTACCGGCAGCACCTGGAAATCAGGTGTGTCGGCCACGGTGGCCGCGTCCTCACCAAGCCAACGCCGCAACCCCGCACGTGCTGCGGCGAGGTCGGCGTCAACGGCCTCCAGTCGGTTGTCCAGTGTGGCCGCATCCGTGCGCGCCGCCAGCGCGTCGGTGGCGCTGCCGTCCCCGCCACGCAGCCGCGCCTGCGCGATCTGCACGGCTAATGCGCTTTCGTCGCGCAAATCGCCCAGCAGCGCACGCTTCTGTTGTGTGGCCCATACCTCGATCCACGCATCGGCAATGCGTTCGCGCACCGTTTGGGCCACGCCAACGTAATCGGCTTCGGCCGCATCAATCTGCGCCGCGGCCAAACCGCGCTCGGCGTCGCGCGCCGCTCGCGATGGAATCGTCTGCATCACGCCCACGGTGCGCATGGTCATGCCGTCCGAGCGCAGGCTGAAAGCCCCCGGACTGGTGACGGGTAAATTGGAAAGCCCGAGTGTGAGGATGGGATCCGGCAATCGCCCGGCGCGCGCGCCTTCCTCGCGGGCTGCCGCCGTATCGGCGGTACGCGCTTCTAGTTGCGGCGCCCGCGCGAGGCCTTGCCGAACGGCCACTTCAAGCGTCAGCGGTGGCTCGATGGCACAGGCCGTCGTAGCCAAGGCTCCCAACAGGAGCGCGACCAGACCCGACGCCATCAGGCGCCGAGCAAAGTGAAAGGACAACATGGGTGAACACTCCGTTGATCTGCAGTTTGCGGCGCGCCACGCAGGCGCGACACCACGTACGTCAATGCCTCGACGTGTCAGATCAGATCAGGAGTGAGCAGAACAACAACATGGGCGGAGGTGGCGGCGCGCGCAGATGCCCGACCCGTTGGAGCGCGCGATTCGATGGCAGCGCAACAACGGCGGGCGTCATCAGCACCGGTGGCATTGCCGGCAACATGCTTAATGGCACCGCCGCCGTATGCGCTTCAACCTGCGTCGCGTAATCGGGCGCGCAATGCTTCTGGCACAGTGGGCTGACGGGGGCATCCTGATTCTGCGCACAGACGCCGTCCATGCCCGGCATGGAAGTCATCAGCGCAGCCGCCGGTGTCGCTTCGGGGACCGTCGTACAAACGTAGGCAGCCAGTGCCGTCTGCTGCCAAAGCATCAGCAGCGTCACCAGCCAGATAAGGCGGCGACGTGTGGTGCGACGCATGCGGAAAGGACGGCCCATAGATGGCAATTTACCCAGAAATATCAAGAATTGTATTGACTTGAATCAACTATAAGTTGTCAGCCGGGTCTCCCTTGCTGTTCTCGCCGGTCAACCCGGAATCCCTCCTTAAGATCACCGTCACGGTGAGCCATGTAGACGACCACTTCTGAGATCGACGGCCAGCACCTGCCGGTTGCTGGTGAACAGTGGCAGGTAACGCCGACCTCCAATATGACCATGCGCCACAGCCGAGCGCTCGCTTGCCGTACTTGGGGCGGCTGCCAGATCAGGTACCAAGCTACGCCGGGCGTGAGAAAGGAAACACATGATGGCGTACTTCCACGCTTGCCGGCGAAGACAACGAGTTGGGGTCGCTTTTGCTCCACTCGCTGGCGTCGGATCCCTTAGTCATGCCGTTTTCGGCCCAGCCGCAACGCGTTGGCAACCACCGACACAGAGCTCAGGCTCATCGCCAGGGCGGCGATCATCGGGCTGAGCAGCAGGCCCGTCAGGGGGTACAGTACCCCGGCCGCGATCGGCACACCCAGTGCGTTGTAAAGGAACGCAAAGCCCAGGTTCTGCTTCATGTTCGCGACGGTGTCGTTGGAGATCGACCGCGCCCGCACGATGCCGCGCAAGTCGCCTTTCACCAGTGTCACCTGCGCGCTCGACATCGCCACGTCGGTGCCGGTACCCATCGCGATGCCGACATCGGCGCCGGCAAGCGCGGGGGCGTCGTTGATTCCGTCGCCGGCCATCGCCACCCGGTGGCCCTTGGCTTGCAGCTGTCGCACGAGGTCGATCTTGTCCTTCGGGCGGACCTCGCCATGGACTTCGTCGATGCCCAAGGTGCGTGCGACCGCATGGGCCGTGGTGACGCCGTCGCCGGTGGCCATCACAATTTTCAGACCCGCATCGTGCAGCGATGTGATGGCTCCTGCGGTGGTGGCCTTGATCGGGTCGGCCACCGCGAGCAGGCCGGCCAGGGCGCCATCGACCGCCAGATACATCACGCTGGCGCCGGCCCGGCGCAGCTCTTCGGCCGGGATGGAAAGAACCGAGGCATCGACCCCGACCTCGTGCATCAGCGCGGTATTGCCGATCGCCAGGATGGCGCCGCCCACCTGGCCGCGTACCCCGATGCCGGTGGACGACTCGAAGCTCTCTGGTGTTTCCAGCGCCAGGTCACGGCGGCGGGCTTCCGCGACGATCGCGTCGGCCAGTGGGTGCTCGCTGCCCTGATCGAGGCTGGCCGCCAAGCGCAGCACCTCCTGTTCGGTGAACCCTTCGGCCGGGAGCGCGGCGTGGAAGGCCGGACGTCCCTCGGTCAAGGTTCCGGTCTTGTCCACGATCAGGGTGTCGATCTTGCGCAGGTTCTCGATCGCCTCGGCATCGCGGAACAATACGCCCTCCCCGGCGGCACGGCCGGTCGCCACCATGATCGACATCGGCGTAGCCAGTCCCAGCGCGCAGGGGCAGGCGATGATCAGGACCGAGATTGCGTTGAGAACAGCGAACGTCCACGACGGTTCCGGACCGAACAGCCCCCATACGAAGAAGGTTGCAACGGCAATCGCCAGGACCGCCAGCACGAACCAGAAAGCCACCTTGTCGGCCATGCGCTGCATCGGTGCGCGCGAGCGTTGCGCCTGCGCGACCAGTTGCACGATCTGCGACAGCACCGTCGCCGAGCCGACTTTCTCCGCCCGGATCACCAGGCTGCCAGTGCCGTTGAGGGTCGCGCCAATCACGCTGGAGCCGATGGCTTTTTCGACCGGGACGGGTTCCCCGGTCAGCATCGACTCGTCGACATGAGAGCGCCCTTCGATCACTTTGCCGTCCACCGGCACCTTTTCACCAGGGCGTACGCGCAGGCGATCACCGACGTGAACGTGGCTGAGTTCGACATCCTCCTCGTCGCCATCGTCGCGCAGGCGGCGTGCGGTCTTTGGCGCCAGCCCCAGCAGGGCTTTCAGGGCAGTCGATGTCTTCGAGCGGGCACGCAGTTCGAGCAGCTGGCCAAGCAGGGTCAGCGAGACGATCACCGCAGCGGCTTCGAAATAGACACCAACGCGGCCGTGCTCGTGGAACGACTCGGGAAACAGATCCGGTGCGATGGTGGCAACGATGCTGTAGCCGAACGCCGCGCCCACGCCGATGCCGATCAGGGTCCACATGTTGGGACTGAGGTTGCGGACCGACTGCACGCAGCGAACGAAAAACGGCCAGCCTGCCCACAACACCACCGGGATGGTCAGTACCAGTTCGATCCAGGTTCGGGTGTCTACCGGTAGCCAAGGAAAGTAGTGGCCAAACATCGCCAGCACGAGCACCACCAGCGTCGCCGGCAAGGTCCACCAGAAGCGGCGGCTGAAATCACGCAGCTCGGGATTTTCCTCGTCGTCCAGCCCCGGCATTTCCGGCTCCAGCGCCATGCCGCAAATCGGGCAGATGCCGGGGCCCTCCTGGCGCACCTGCGGATGCATCGGGCAGATATACATCGTTCCCACCGGTGGCTGCGCGGGGGCGTCATCGGGTCGCCGGGTCAGATATTTGGCCGGATCCGCCACGAAGCGTTCCAGGCAGCGTGCCGAGCAGAAATGGTGCGTGACCCCTTCATGTCCGGCGTGATGGGCGGTCTGATCTGGATCGACCTGCATGCCACAAACCGGATCGATCGCGGTTGTCCCCGCGCCGGGGTGGCCGTGATGTCCGTGGTTGTCGGCGTCCGTGTGGTGATGGTGGGTGTTCATGCATCCTCCCATGACGATGGCAATGGCTTGGCGTCGATCGACGTATCAATACGCATGGTGAGCGAAGACGGAAGTGGTGCCGTCGGGGGCAACAAGCTCAACGACATAGGGCTGAACGCGGCCGTCAGGCAGCTCCATGCCCGGTGATCCGGCCGGCATGCCCGGAACGACGAGCCCCCTGGCTTTGGGCTTCTCGGCCAGGAGCCGCTTGATGTCCAGTGCCGGCACATGACCTTCGATGAAATAGCCGCCCACTTCGGCGGTGTGGCACGAGCCCTTGCCGGCCGGAACGCCGACGCGGGCCTTTACCGCATCGAGGTCGTCGACATCGCGCACATCGACCCTGAAGCCGGCGGCCCGCATATGATCGACCCATGCGCTGCAACAACCACACGTAGCGCTTTTGTGTACCAGCATGACCGGGAGCGTTGCGTCCGGTGGGCTTGGCGTTGCGTCCCCCATTGTCGCGGGGATTCGCTGGCTGGACTGCGCATCGACGGGGCGGGTGCAGGCACCAAGCACGCTGAGGGAAACAACGGCGATTGCCGCGAACAAAACGTTTCTTGCATTCACGGGTGAGATGCTCACTCGCTTCACGGTCACTCTCCCGGTAGCGGTGCGGATTCCCATCGGATGGACACGATCTTCCAGTCCTTGCCGTCCTTCCTGAGGGTAAGCAGCTCGCGGCTGCGCAACTTGGTCAATTTGCCCTTGACCGTGGCCTGGATGTCGCTCTCGCTACCGACCATGGCGGTGTCGCCCATCGACATCGAACCGAGCGAGACTGGAGTGATCTGCGCGGCTTTCAGGAAGGCGATGTCCTCACCCAGATGGCCGCTGGCATACGCTTCGCGCGACTGCACTTGGCCACCCTCGCTGATGCTGACATCGGGCGCCAGCAACGCCAGCACGGCGGCGCGATCACCGCTGTGCAGCGCGGTGTGGAACGCTTGTGCCACCGCCTCGGCCGCCGGTACTGCCTGCGCTTTCATGCCTTCCATCGACAATGGCGCTGCAACCGCAGAAGCCGCCTCGACATGTTCGTGATCATGCCCGTCCGCAGCGGCCGCAGCGTGACTGTGCCCGGATTCGGGCTTGGCAGGCATCTGCATGTCCTGCATGTCGGCAGCACCGTGAGCGTCCTCATCGGCCGCCCCGCCATGGCTGTGGCCACCCTCCCCGTCCATGTCCATGTCGTGATCTGCGGGAGCCCTGGCCACTATGTCTTTGTATTGCGCTGGCGTCATGTCGGGCAGCTTCTGCAGAAACGCGACCATGCTCCACATCGTCGGGTCGTCATGGCTGCCACCCCATGCCGGCATCGCGCTCATCTTGATGCCGTGCTTGATGATCCAGAACGCTTCCTTCGGTTCCACCCGTACCTGCGACAGATTCGGCGGCTGCGGGTACAGCCCGGGGCGGATTTCCGAGTCTTTCATACCGGGCCTGAGATGGCACTGAGTGCACATGGCCGCGTACTGGCCGGCCCCCTTGAGTATCAACTGCGGGTCGTTGAGGTCAGGCACAACGATGTCCTTGGAGCGCGCATGAATGGAGTTTTCACGCAGGGTTTGAAGTACTGCAAAGACCGGCTTGGTGTGGTGGTCGTCGGCTCCGATGTTGTAGATGCCGGAGTACACGAACGCACCTGCGCCGATGGCCAGCACGCCCAGAACGACGACAACCGTGATGCTGTGATGCTTGATGTGCTGCTTCATGATGTTTCTCCTCAAAACCAGATGCGGACGCCGGCCACGATCTGCCGGTCGAGAACGGGTTGATGATCCTGCCGCGCGTAGTCGGCGCTGGTGCCGAGGCGGCGCACCCAGTTCACGCCGATGTACGGCGCGAACTGGCGGCGGATCTCGTAGCGCAGGCGCAGACCGAATTGCACGTCGGAGACACCGCTGCCGATCCGGCGCTGCGGATCATTCCTGCCGTACAGGTTGATCTCGGCTTCTGGCTGCAGGATCAACCGCTGGGTGAACAACAACTCGTACTCGGCCCGCAGGCGCGCAGCCGTGCGGCCTGATGCGCCGACATAGCCGGTGGCTTCCAGTTCAAACCAGTACGGTGCCAGGCCTTGCACGCCGAACGCGGCCCACGTCCGCTTAGGGCCTACGCCCAAGTCTTGGCGGCCACCGAGCTGAGTGCTCCAGAACGTGGCGATGTTGTGGTTCCAGAACGCTTCGAGATCACCATCTTCCAGCTTGCCGCGGCTGCGCTCGCCTTCGGTGCGAATCCACAACTTGTCCTCGTCGTTGCCGTACCAGCCTTGGGCTTCCCAGCTCTGGCCGTTGGCATCGCGACCGTGGAACGCTTCGAGTTGGTCAATCAGCAGCATGCCGAACGGCGCGCTGCCGTGCATGTGCAACCCCTGTACGGGGCTGCCCGCGACGCCGTCGGAATAGTCGTCACTGCGTGCGTCCGCTGGCGCGCTGCCACCTTGCATTGGTCCCATCGTCATGCCCGGCATCGCGCCCATGCCGGCCATGTTGCCCTGTCCCTTTTGGGGCATCGTGCCGTGGTCCATCCCGGCCATCCCACTGTGGTCCATCCCTTGCATTGCTTCTGGGTTCATGCCGGGCATCGACGAGTGATCCATCTCCGACATGTCGCCGGTGGGTGCCGCCGATGCGGGAGGATGGGCGGACATCGGCGTGGCAGGCATCGCACCGTGGTCCATGCCGGGCATGCTGCTATGGTCCATGCCCGGCATGCCTCCCATGTCGTGGGGAGCAGGCGTCGATGAGGTCGGTACGGGTTTCTTCTTGGCTTTCTTGGCGGGCGCTTTCGTCGCCGGTTTCGTATTGCTGCTCGCGGCAGCCGGCATCGTCATGCCGGGCATGCTGCCGTGATCCATCCCTGGCATGGAACTCATGTCCATTGGCGTCGTGCTGCTGGACGCGGGCGCGCTCTGTGCCGTGACCGCCAGTGGCAACGCCAGCAGCAGTGCGGCCAGCAACACCGAACGACACGGAACGGTTGAGGTATTGCGGCGATGCATGTTCATGACACCACCACCTCGCGGAACATGCCCGCCTCCATGTGATACAGCAGATGGCAGTGGTAGGCCCAGCGACCAAGGTTGTCGGCTGACACTGCGTAGGTGACGCGCTGCGCCGGCTGTACGTTGATGGTGTGCTTGCGCACCTGGAATTGGCCGTCCGGACTTTCCAGCTCGCTCCACATGCCATGCAGGTGGATCGGGTGGTTCATCATGGTGTCGTTGACCAGCACGATGCGCAGGCGCTCGCCACTGTTGAAGTGCACCGGCTTGGCGTCGGAGAACTTCACGCCATCGAACGACCAGATGAAGCGTTCCATGTTGCCGGTGAGGTGCAGCTCGATCTCGCGGCCGGGTTCGCGCGCATCGATCGGGCCGCCGATGGTGTGCAGGTCGGCATAGGTCAACACGCGCCGACCGTTGTCGCGCAGGCCGGTGCCCGGATCGTCGAGGTTGGTGCGCGGCATGTCCACGTGCATATCCACGCCGGGGCTATATTCGGTACGCGCGTGGCGCACGACCGGGGCCGCACCTTTGTCCATGCCGGCCATGCCGCCATGATCCATGCCCGGCATCGCGGCGTGTGCACTTCCGCCAGCACCGTGATCCATGTTGCCCATCGACATCGCGCCCATCATGTCCTGCATGTCGAGCCACACGCGCTTGTCCATGGCCGGTACTTCGGCGTGCATGCCTGCACGTGGCGCCAGCGTGCCGCGAGCGTAGCCGGTGCGGTCGATGGATTGGGCAAACAACGTGTATGCGCGTTCGTCCTGCGGCTCGACGATGACGTCATAGGTCTCCGCCACCTAAATGCGGAACTCGTCGACCGCCACCGGTTCGACGTCCTGGCCGTCGGCCGAAATGACCGTCATCTTCAGGCCCGGAATGCGTACATCGAAGATGGTCGATGCCGAGCCGTTGATGATGCGCAGGCGGATCTTTTCGCCGGGACGGAACAGCCCTGTCCAGTTGCCGGCCGGCGCAGTGCCGTTCATCAGGTAGGTATAGGTGTAGCCGGAGACGTCGCCCAGATCGGTCGGATTCATGCGCATCTCATTCCACATCTTGCGCATCGCCAGCGCCTGGCCCAGACCCTTCTCGCGGACATCGCGGAAGAAGTCCGGCACCGTGGGCTGGGCGAAGTTGTAGTAGTCGCTCTGCTTCTTGAGCTTGGCGTAGATGCGATCCGGATCCTCGTCGGTCCAGTCGCTGAGCATCACCACGTAGTCGCGATCGGTCGGATAGCGATCCGGGCCGGCGGGTTCGATCACCAGCGGGCCGTACAGGCCAGTCTGCTCTTGGAAACCCGAGTGCGAGTGGTACCAATAGGTGCCCGACTGGCGCACCTTGAATTGGTAGAGGAAGGTTTCGCCGGGAGCGATGCCATCAAAGCTGATGCCCGGCACGCCGTCTTCCTGAAACGGCAGAATGATGCCGTGCCAGTGGATCGAAGTGGGCACACGCAAGCGGTTGGTCACACGCAGATTGACTGTGGTGCCTTCCTTCCAGCGCAGGATTGGTCCGGGAACACCACCGTTGACGGTGGTGGCCAAGCGCGTGGCGCCAGTGTAGTTGACTGGCGTCTCGGCGATGTCGAGTGCGAAGTCGGTGCCACTCAGCACGGTGGGGTGGCCGGGGCTGGTCAGCGCCCAGACGTTCGAAGGGCGCAGCAGGCCCAGGCCGGCCACTGCACCACCGAGGGCCACGCCTTGCACAAAACGGCGCCGCGACAGATCAGTCGGCGGCGAAGAAAATGGATTCATGGGTCTCTCCCACCTGCCCGAAGGCAACCTCAACAAGCCGGCTCGCAACCACCCACAGCGAAAACAATTTGCATCAGGGCAAAAAGCGTGGGTGTTCGAGCATCCGCTACCGATCACAGCCGGCGCATTGCGCGATCGGCAACGACCGCGCAAACACATCCGGACAACAGCGAGGGGAATTAGACGGCAGGTGGACGCAACGGCGGCGCGGCCGCCAGCGCAGGTGCATCAAGCAAACGCGGTGTGGCGTAAATCGCAGCGAACGCCATTGGGCCAATCGCCACCGCCATGATCGGCGCCAGCGCGGCGGCACACATCGCCGCGCAGGTGCATTGATTGCCGGCCATGCCGCCACAGCAATCGGTCCGGTCAGCACAACCGGCGTCGTTTCCCGTCGCCGTTGGCATCGACGCATCATGGCAGTGCATGTCGATGACAGCCGACGTAGCCCCCATTGCATCGGCACCGGCCGTAGCGTGCATACCCATCGGCGCGGCAGCGGCAGCATTGACGACCAGCATCAACCACGCCAGCACGGCCATCGCGCAAAGGCGACGTGAACGGGCGAGCTGACGTAGTGAGAGCGTCATCCCCGCACCTTAACCGTGTGATCCGGCACTTTCAACCCTGGAGATGGGTCAAGACAATTCACGGCTTGCTGAAGCCCATATGCAGCGTGATCTTGTCACCGGCTTTCAGACTGGCCATGGCGGACGGCGGGAAATGCACCTTCAAAGCCATGCCTTCGGAAGTAACGTCGACCATGCCCGTCTTTGCATCTGCCGCCGTCACGGTCGCCGGCATCATGTGCATGCCCATCATCTTGTTGTGCATACCCTTCATGTCCGAGTGCATGGCACCCATCTTGTCCACGCCGCTTGTGGGCGTGCTGTTCTGGGCCACGGCGACACCATTGAGGACTAAAGCGAGCGCCAGAGAGCCCAACGCCGAAGCTATTGATTTGCGTGAAATAGCCATATAGTTGTCCCAACAACGAGTTGCCAGACGCAACGGTGGGAGTGTGTGCCAATTCGTGTGTACGGGAGTTGAAATTCCTGCCGATTGTCCACCCTGATGCGGCAATTTGACGGCCTTGAACGCATGTCTCATGCCAAAACGATCATCTGGGTAAGTCATGGCATGTCTCCATGGGGCACCAATGACTCGATGCGAGTTTTCGTGGTGCTGGCATGGCGCGCATCTTCTTCCGCATGAATGTAGATCGACGTCGTGCCAATGGAGCTGTGACGCAGGTTTTGCTGGATGTGTTGGATGGGTGCCGGTCACATGCCGCCCATTGGCCACTGGCTGATGTCCCAAGTCGCCAATGATGAGGCTATCCAACCGTAGGGCCTCGCATTCGACCAATCTCCCAACTCACGTTCGAGCCGCGCACCATTACTGCAATCTGCTGCCCCATCCGCTGTTCGATGACCGGCTTCCACGGAACCAGGCTGAATCCCATGCCGTCGTCCAGCATCGCGTAGCGCCCGCTGGCCAGCAGCACGCTGCGTCGGTAGACACCGGCCACGCGCTGTCCGTCGGTCACCGGCCGGTGCTCCAGGCCGGTTTCGGCCGCAATGTCACGCGCGGTCCTCACCAACTCGCGGCTGCGCAGCGTCGCCAGTAGGTTGCGCGCCAGAATCACTCGCTGCCCGCGCCGTTCAGCTAGCCCCTGCTCCACCAGGAAGTCGGTACGTTGGCGCAGCGTGTCCTTCACCTCTCCACCAAAGCCCATGTCGCCCAACCCCTTGCCACCACCAATCAACTGCTGGTCCAACCAGGTGGCACCGATCACGCGGGTCTGTCGCTCAATGGGCAGGTGTGACTTCAGTTCGACCGCGACGCCACCGCCCAGGCGCCGGCTGTCGTATTGGCGGCTCCGTTCGGGCAGATCGTTTGGCACCTTCCATAACCCCTCGGCCACACGCTCCACGATGCCGGCGCGGCGCAGGGCTTCGAGCCGGCGCACGTGCGCGGCCACCACTTCGTGGGGATCGCGGTCGGGCGTGGCCTGACCTTGGGCGACGGCCAGATGCTGGTCGGTGCGGTAAAGACCATCGACGGCCAGTGCGGCGACGGTCTTATCCGAGGCGCGCGTATCGGCGCTCCCCTTGATCTGGACAATGCTGCCGGTCGGGTACCGCTCCAGCTCCGACCGCGGCGGCAGCGTCACGTAGTGCGCTTTACCGTCCGTGCCATCCACCACCAGATAACCCTTGTCGTACAGCTCGTCAGCCAACCCTTTGGCGGCGACCCGTCCAACGATGACGCGGCCGTCCTCCCTCGGCTCGAATACGGCCAGCTCACGTTGCATGCCACTCATCGCCCGCTGCATGGTGCGGATGATGTCGCCGCGTTCGCCCATCGCCCGCAGGGTCGGTTCGGCCTCAATGTGGATCACCCATGCGCCGGTTTGCGGTTGGCTCGCCAGGCCCATGCGCTGCAAGTGTTGCAAGCGGCCGATCAACATCTCGCGCTGACGGTGCAGCCAGGGCTCGCTGAGGCGTTCGACATGCACCTGGCCATTCACGGCTTCGCGCTGCAAGGTGCGGTCCAGGTTGGTCCAGCGTTCCTGTTCGACTTCCCGCGCGAGCGTGCGCTGGATCTCCTGTTCGGTACGCGGCCCCAGCCATTGGGTGGCGAGTTCGGCCGCGCGCTCGCGCAGGCCGCGCGTCAGGTACGCCTGAGAAATGATGAGGTCGCGGCCGGTGCCGTCCTTGCCGCGCAGGACGATGTGGGTATGCGGGTTATCGGTGTTCCAGTGATCGACCGCCACCCAGTCCAGCCGCGTACCCAAGTCGGCTTCCATGCGGGTCATCAGGTGGCGCGTATAGGTGTGCAGGTCGCCCAACTCGGCGCCATCTTCGGGCGACACGATGAAACGGAACTGGTGCCGGTCGCCGCGTCCGCGTTCCTCGAATGCGGTCAGGTCGGCTTCGTCCGTCGCCGTGCCGTATGCCCTGCCCGGCTCACCGTCCCGGCCCACGCCCTCGCGTTCGATGTAGCGCAGGTGCGTGACGGTCGAGCGCGCGCCGGCCTGCTTCAGGTACACCAGCCGCACCTTGACGGTGGCACGCCGTGAGTTTGCGGACAGCGACCGCCCGGTGAAGCGCGCCGCCACATGGCCGCGCCCCAGTCGGGAGCCGGGAGTCTTGCCGCGCCGGCCGCCGGTGGTGTTGGCGGCCTTGCTTGTCTGGCGCAAGACCTGGGCGACGAAGGTATCGCCGCGCTGCTTCGGCGCGCCGGGACGGAGGCGAAAACGGTCGTCGCCGTCCGAGCGGCCGCGTCGGCTCATTGGCAAGCTCCATCCAAGGCCATCGCGTCAGCGGGCATCAGGCACGCGGTATCTCCTGAGCCGGCCTGGTCTTGCGCCAACTCGCGGCACGGTGCCGCGTACCGACGCGTGCCGCGCCACCCCCATGTGCAGACACGCTTGGTGCGCACCGTGGTGCCGCACCCTTCAATCTTGCCCTGCATCTCTCCCCGGCCTGACAGCACGGGGATGCGATGCCCCGGCGGCGCTGCGCGATGCGCGGCCTGCACGCCGGCGAGCGCCTGCCATGCCATCGGCATGGCGCGCTCGGGGCAAGCTGTCTGCACGGGGGAAGATCGCGCCAGAGGTTGCGCGACGTGCGGCGCGAAAGCGGCTGCACGGCAGGCGCGACGACGCAGCGAGGAACACCGAAACGACACGCCGGATGACACGATGATGCGCAGTGAATCGGCGATCATCATCGGCGTGTCTCCAGCCAGACCGGATGCGCTACACCGAGCACAGTATCGGCGCGCACCGGCCCGAAATACCGGCTGTCGAACGACGCCGGATTGGTCGTACTGAGCAGGAACAGTTCGCCAGGGCCAAGACGCCGGCAGGCCGACCAGGCGTGCAGCAGTCGGCCCATCCCATCGGTACGCAACGCGGCGGCCACCGGCACGCCGTCGATGCGCACGCTGCCCTCGGCGATGCACACCTGCTGCGGCGCGACGGCAGCGACCGGCTTGAGCAGCGGGATGCGCGATGGCAGGTAGCCGCGCCGCGCGGCCAGTGCGGCGGCGGTGGCCGGCAACGGAACCAGCACGATGCTGCCGACGTGCATCGCAGGTGACAGCGAGCCGGCATGGCGTACGAGCGGATCGACGCGATACCAGCCGACCGCCACACTGTCGGACGGGTTGTACACCAGACGCGGCACCGGCGACACGAAGGACGCCCAGACCAGCGAAGCGAGGCCGCCGGCGGCCAGTGTCGCCACAATGAGGAGAGTGCGCCGGCGCGAATGAGGACGCGAAACCCTGTCGGTGGTGGGAATGGCCGTCATGACAACGCCCTCCCCGCCAGCCAGGCGGCGTGCCGCTCGGCGGTGTAAACCGGCAACGGCCCATGCGCAACGAGCCGGTTGCTCAGCATGCGCCAGTAAGCGGGCGATACGTCGACCGGCGCGATGCCCAATGCCTCGATGGCGTCGATGAGCGGCAACACGAAGCGAACCATGCGTTCACCTTCGGCGTGCAATAGCAGACACGCGCCCGGCCACACACCGGGGATGCGCTGCGCGGCATCCATCGACGTACATGCCTGCATCACCATGAGCTGCCAACGCACCGTGCCGTAGCCGTTGGCCTCCCAGCGGATGCGGCAGAAGATCGATGCTGGCCAGAACGCCGCCACGCGCCGCCAACGATCACGTTGCACGTGATACGCCGGTTCACCGAAGCGTAGATAGAGGTTGAAACGATGCGCGACGTAAGCGAGCGAGACTCGAGTCAATAGCTCGTGATCGATGAGCGCTGCGAATGGCGGCGGCGCGACCGCTGCCACTTGAAAAGACACATTCATGGCGTGTGCTCCGAGAACTCGCGCTCCAGCAGCGCGCGCAGCAGCTCGGCCACCGTCACGCCCTGCGTGAAGGCCGAGACCTTGATGCGGGCGCGCAGCGCGGGCGTGATGTCGAGCGTCAGGCGTGCGGTGTAGAGGTCGCCTTTCTGAAGGTCGGCGCCGTCGCCCTGACGGATCCACGCCTCGGCGTGCGGGTTCGTTGGCGGACGTGCGCCAATGGCGATGCGCTTGCCACGTGCATGGTTCATGACGACCACCGCAGTAGTTCGTCGGTCAGCGCCGTGATCTCGCGTGCGGCAGCGCTGTCGGGCGCCAGTTCGCGCGCAAGCTGACCAGCCGCCACGCTGTCGGCGAAGGCGATGCGCTGACGGATTTCCGATTGCAGCGATGGCAGCGGCTGTTCTGCAAGCGCACTGCGCGCCTCGCGGCCGATGTCGGTGGTGCTGACGCGCCGATTGATGACGAAGGCCGCATGCAGCGCCGGCCGGAACACCTGCGCCTCGCGGACCAGCGCCACCATCTCGGCGCTCGCCCACAGATCGTAGGGACTTGGTTGCACCGGCACCAACACACGGTCCGCTGCCAGCAGCGCCGAGCGCGCCAGCGCGGCGATACGCGGCGGCCCGTCGATCACGACGTGATCGCTGCGGCGCGCCAGCTCGGGCGCTTCCTGGTGCAGCGTCTCGCGTGCGAGGCCCACGGCGCTGAACAACCGTGGCAGACCCTGCTGGCTGCGTCGCTGGGTCCAGTCCAGCGCCGAGCCCTGCGGATCGGCATCGAGCAGGATGACCTGCTGACCGCGCAGCGCCAGTTCGCCGGCGATGTGCGTGGCGAGCGTGGTCTTGCCGACACCGCCTTTCTGGTTGAGCAAGGCGATGATCATGAGACGGTTCTCCATGATGGAAAACGACTCGTTGATCGACCTGGAAAATGCGGTGATTTGGGTTGTGGGTGTTGCTGTTGTTTTGAGGTGTCAGCAGTTGTCCACTGCAACGGCGTGGCGCTACTACCTGTTAGTGTTTTTAGGTTAGGTAAGTTAGAGACCGCGCAAATCCGCGTGGTGACTGGGCTTGCGGCCGATTTTGTTGCCTGATAGCACGAGGATGTGTTGCCTGATAGCACGAGTCTTTGGTTGCCTGATAGCACGAGGCCATGCACCGCTTGTTCCCGAGTTATCCCCGTGCTGTGTACGGCACGGGCCGAAAGGTCAGCAGCTCCGCTTTGCGGTCGGACATCCACTCGATGCCCAGCACGTAGCCGGGCAAGGATTGTTTCGCCACCAGCGCACGCAGGTCGGCAGCGAAGTCGTAGAAGCGCGCCATGCTGCCGGACTTGCGATACAGGTACGCGAAGTCGAACTGCCAGCCGCCGGCCTGGCGTCCACCGTGTTTGCGCACGAGGCGATACAGCCAGCGTTCGATGCCGCCGGTGAGCCGGAAATATGCCGGGTCGATGGTCAGCACCAGGGCGGCGTCGAGCACGCCGGCGTAGAACCAGTCCGGCAGGATCAGTTCTAGGCCGAGCGCCACGCCCTTGGCGCTCGCGCGCTCCTTCCACTCGTTGATCCACGAGAACCGATGCAGGCGCCGCCCGGTGGTCTCGCGGATCGAGGTCGCCACGGTCGTCGATTGCAGGCGATCCAGCGCGGCCTTGAGGCGCTGGTAGTCGCGCAGCGACGTACCGCGCCCGATGAAGCGCAGGATCTCGTAAGGCGTGGCCTGCATCAGGCGCGAGGTCGGGATGCCGGCGTCGCGTGCTTCGACGATCTGGCTCGCTGCCCAGATCAGGATGTCCGCGTCCCAGATCGTGGCGATGCCGTGCTCCTGAGTACCCTCCACCCGCACGGTCACGCCACCGGAGCGGAAGTCGATCGGCGCCGTGCGCCGCGACTTGGCCAGCGAGAAGAACGGAAACGCCATCAGGTCCTGGCTGTCGCGCGGCGCCATGTCGCCCGGCAACGCGCGGAACAGGGCCAGCTGTTCGCGTGCCGGCCTGGACATGGCGAGGGGCGCCCACGCACCGCCGGTCAGCGCGCACGGCTGTCGGCCGAGTGCCGCTCGGCGTACTCGGGGTCGGACGTGGCCTCGAAGCTGCGCGCATCGGCCCAGGCATCAAGATCGGCGACGGCGTACATGACGCGCCGGCCGAACTTGCGGAAACGTGGCCCGCCACCGATCACGCGCTGTTTTTCCAGCGTGCGCGGCGACAGCCGCAGGTAGTCGGCGGCTTCGTCGTTGGTCAGATAGCGCGCTAATTGGGCGGTCGCGGCGGGTTGTGGAGCCGCGGTGCGGGCGGCATAGGGCGGCACGGGAGCGAGTCGCATGGGGTGAGCCTCCATCGGTTGAGAGCACCGGCCGCCATGGCGCGGCCAGAGGGAGGCAGTCTCGGGAAAGATCGGCAGCTTGCTCAGGGACGTTTTGCAGGGACGTGCAAACGTCCCTGTGCAGCGGGGGCGTGCTGGAGTAGGCGACGGTAGCCTCCGCGCATCAGTACGGTGCCGCGCTGTGCCAGCCGACGCACGCGGGCGCGCAACGCGCTGTCGGCGTGCCAATCGGCCGCGACAGCCGCCAGTCCGTACAGCGCCTCGGCCACTTCGCGCAGCCTGGCACCCGTCAGCGTGCCATCCAACGCCTGCAAGGTGTGCGCCTCCAACAGTGTGGTGCGGCCAGGTCGGGCCACACACCAGGCCCACGGCGCATGCTCGTCCGCAGGAAATGATATTTCGGGATCATTGGAGTGAACGGCACGTACATAGGGCATGCCATGCACCAGAGCCGGCGCGAGTGCAAAGCGCCGCCATCGGCCCGGCACCCAGACGGTCAGTGCCAAGTGCTGACCATCATGGAACAGGTGCTTGTGGCCGACCATGCGCCAGAGATCGAATGGTGTCGCGTCTGACGTCGACGCGAGGTCAGGGTGGAGCTGCACGACACCGGCCGGCTTGGGACACCAGGCTGGATGCGCGTCGCGCGCATCCAGGGCGGGGTTCTCCAGCCCATGCAAGCCCCAGCGCTGTGCTACGGCATCGCCGCGGCGATGATGGCGCCGCCAGTCGCGACGGTAGTCGGGATGGCGCCGCAGGTATTCCCAAGCGAGTGTCGGGCCGTCCAGGTGCAGCACGTACAGGTAGGCAGCGCTGGGATGCCAGGGTTCATGCGAATCGGTCATGGTGCGGCTCCTGTCGATCGGCAGGACATCGCCACGGGCATCCGTAAACCAGCGCGCTATCGCCAAAGCATCATGTCGATAGGCGAGACTCTGAGAAAATCAAGACCGTTTGGCTCCGGCGTGTTACGTGGCTCGTCCGAGTGCGACAGCGGCGCGTGTTGTTTTTCGCGCGCCGCACCGGACACGGTGCACAAGATCGAGCGTGCGATAGCGACTCTTTCGATCTGGTCTACACCGCAACGGCGCAGCAATCGCGATTGATTTCGATTCGATCTGGAGCCAGACCTAAATAGACACAATGCGCCCGGCTTGCCGGGGCCTGGATCACGCGCACCGGGGTCGATCAGTCAAGGATCGACCCGTTGAGGCGGGCCAGCCGTGCGTATGCCGACAGCGTGCGCGTAGGCTGAAAATACCGATCACGCAGGATCGATCGATCCAACGGGCCGATGATGGACGCGAGGTCTGATAGCCGCACTGTGCCCAGCTCGGGCATGCCAATGCCGACATCGCACAGGCCCCAGGCCGTATCGCCATCAACGGGATCGAGCGCGGCCAGCAGCCAGGTCGCGTGCGCGTCCGGCGTGAACAGCTTGACGACCGGCAAAGGATCGAAGTCTCCCGCGGCGGCGCGGGACTGACCGTTGGCCAGCAGTCGCGTGCGCTCGCCGTCAGTGATGAGGGGATTCATGGCTACGGCCCATGCAAGGATACGCTCCATCGGCGTATCGACCCCGCTTGTGTCAATGCCAGTTCGGAACTGCACCAAACCGCGCATGCACGGGGGCAACTTCCCACCGATGGACGCATCCGCCGATCCGGCATCGTGCTTTCGTGCGAAAGCGCAGATGTGCAAGCCCGTTCATCCGTACAGGCACGAAAGCGCAAAAACGGCATCGTGGAATGTAGGAAAGACACGGATGCGGCTCTCCGGCTTTGGCGTCATCCGTAGATGCGCAAATCCGCAAAGACACGGATACGGAAGGCGTCATGATGAAATGAACACTATAGATTGTAGCCCTATAGAGCGCAATCAGTTGTCATCTTGGTTTTTAAGAGGAACCATAGGTGGCAGCGAAACTCGCATTGGCGGCGGCATTGAAGACGGTCAGGAAAGCGCGCGGCTTGAGTCAGGAAGCGTTCTCCGACGTGTCGAGCCGCACCTATCTGAGTACGCTGGAGCGCGACCTGAAAAGCCCGACCCTGAACAAGCTGGCCGAGCTGTGCGAGGTCATGGAGATTCACCCGCTCACACTGCTGACGCTGGCCTATGCCGGCGACAGCACACGCAAGGCCGATCAACTATGGGCTCAGGTGAGGCAAGAGCTGCGGGGAATCACCAAAGAAGACAACGAATGAACCTGTCGGCGCGTCAATCGCTGCGCCCCGTAACTACGAAACGTTGATGCCATGTATAACTTGCTTGTTACGGCTGCGGAAGGCGCATGGGACTTATCTGCATACGAATATGATCGAACGCGATTCCTGGAATACACCACAGACAGCCTGAAGGCGAAGTTTGCCAAGCTCGATGCGAATGCGCTTGAAGAGTTGAAATCTCTGCCGACCCTCTTCACCTACGAGGGCGATGACGAGATTGTGCGAGTTGGATATATCCGGACAATCAGGGAGCGCGGCCGCAGCATTCTCATCGAGTACGAGTTCGATGAAAGCATCCCGGCTTTTTCGTTCTCCCAGCTAAAGCCATTGGCGATCAAGCTGGATATTCAAGGGTGGGAGATGTCGCGCACCCATTGGGCAGTGAAAGACGAGGACCTCTTTGAACTGCTTGCCTCAGTTGGTCTTGTCGATTCGAGCTACGTGGGTGAAGGACGTCCACCCGGTCGGGTCGAAGAGATGCGATTCCGGGTTGCCCTGTCTTTCCCTGGTGAAAAGCGAGAATACGTTGCTGCGGTGGCTGCGGAAGTAAAGAAGAGGCTGGGGCGCGATGCAGTTTTTTACGATAAGGACTTCACCGCCCAGCTTGCCCGTCCCAACCTGGATACTTTGCTACAGCGCATCTATCTCAACAACTCGGACCTGGTCGTCGTTTTTCTCTGCGCAGAGTACGAGAGCAAGGAATGGTGTGGGCTGGAATGGCGTGCGATCCGCAACATCATCAAGAATAAAAACGATCACGCGATCATGTTCATGCGCTTCGATCACGCCGATATAAGTGGCACGTTCTCGATTGATGGCTATGTGGATCTGGAATGCACCCCGCTGGAAGCCGCGCGGATGATTGTCGAACGTGCTCGATTGAACGATTTGCCTCCTGCTGCGGCGTGATGCGCTATTTGATGAACGTGGAAGCGTGAGACAGCGCCCCGCCGCGAGGGGCGGGACGCTGTGGGCGGCCGTCAGGCCGTAGGCTTGCTGCGCGACCAGATCAGGTTGTGCGTGCCGTCGTCTTCCTCGATCAGCCGGGCGTAGATCGTCGCCGGGAACGAAGGGTCGTCGAGGGTCACGGACAGGTACGGTCGCTCGGCTTGGCTGACTTTCTTCCACGCCGCGCCGATGTCGTAGCCGCCGGCCGCCTGGATGCGGAAGTCGGGGGCGTTCTCGCTGCCCTTGTCGTTGGGGACGAACTTGACCTTGACGTTGAGCGTCAGGGTGCGGACCGTGCCGGTGAAGCCGTCGTTCTGAGCGGTGAAGGTGCCGATGTTGGCCATGATGCTTTCTCCTTTCGGGTTAACCAAGGTCGCGCCCATCGCGTCCTTGTTGTGATCCGATCGGCGGGGGTCGGGCGGGCTGCACCGCTTGCGGCCGCAACGCAGTGGAGGACCGGGAGGCGCAAAGAATTTGTTGCGCGAGGAATCCGCATAGCGGAGGGGAAATTGTTTGTGCCGGACGGTTGCGGCCATGAAGCCCGAGGCGCAGCCGCGCCCCCGCCAGGATGCACAACAGCGAAAGGACGCATGGGACGACCTCCCCCGAAAGGAGACGTGGCTGACTCGGCATCGCCGCGGGACGGTTTCACCGGCTCGTTCCCTGACGCGGACAAGGTCAACACCCCAACGACGAGCGAGAACGCCCCTGCCACAGCTTGCGGCAACGTGGTTGAGGCGTGGTTTGGAAGCTCCATGGCAAGGCCGAGCGGCGTGTCGGTGATCCGTCCTTCGTGACGTGCGGACAACGAACCGTCAGCGTCGAAGACGGCACGCTTTCGCACAACCTGCCGCAGCAAGTCGGGGCGTAGCCCCACGTGCCCTGCCCATTGCGGCGGGGCGCGTCATCAAAACCTTGCCGCCTCAGCGGGCAACCGATTACCGTACCAC
Organism: Rhodanobacter sp. OR87; assembly: GCF_000473345.1. NCBI lineage: Bacteria > Pseudomonadati > Pseudomonadota > Gammaproteobacteria > Lysobacterales > Rhodanobacteraceae > Rhodanobacter > Rhodanobacter sp. OR87. The sequence continues at coordinate 65,142 of NZ_AXBJ01000003.1, read as the reverse complement.
GCACAAGGCATGTGCGTGCCGCCTCCTCCTCGGTGGCCTCTTCCGGCGCATCCGCTTCGTTCGCCGTTCCCTGCGCGCCTTCCTGCGGCTCCGTGTCGTGTCCGGTCTCGAACACGGCCGGCATCCAGCCAGTGCCCTCGGCCAGCCGTTCGGCTTCGCTGGCAATGTCGGCCTTCTTGAGCTTCGCCAGCCGGTTGACGTGTTCCGGCGCGAATTGTGCCAGTTCCGTGCCGGATTGAGTGACGGCGTTCATGGTGGTGACTCCTATCGGCTGGGATGCAGCGGCGAAAGAAGCGGCAGGGGCTGCTGCCCGCCCCTGCCGCATGGGGATTCAGGCTTTCAATTGGCGCAGGCCATCGGCCAGCAGCCACAAGGCGCGATTCAGGCGGATGCCGTTGTCGATGCCCTGCACCGGGCGCGTGGTCTGGCGGCGACCGTTCGCGGCGCGAGCGGACAGGCCGCCTTTGATGAGGTTTTCCTGCGTGCGGTTGAACACGCTCCACAGGTCGCAGCGGCTGTCGTCGTGACGGCACGGCATCAGGATTTGCGATTCCGTGATGGGCGCGGGCTTGTCCTCGTCGTACTTCAACGCCAGCGCGGCGCGGGCGAACACTTCCGATTCCCTGGCGTCCAGCGTGATGGCTTGCATGGCATCGCGGGACTTCTGCGCCCGGTCGAAGCCGTGCAGGACTTCATAAGCGCCTTCGATGACGTGCCCGGCTACGTCGCCCTTGTGGGGTACGCGCACGTCCTCCACCGTGTCGCCACAGACAAGGCCGTTCTGGCACACAAAGCGGAACATGCCGGCGAGCATCTGATAGCTGCTCGTGCCGTCATGGGAGTTCAGCAGGATGATTTCGTTAGCCTCGCAGCCATTGATCTGGCTGGCGTGGCGCAGCCGGATCATGTGCTTGGTGTAGTCGCGGCGGTCGTCCTGCCGCACGCGGGTCTGGCATACCATGAAAGGCTCGAAGCCTTCGCCGCGCAGTTCTTGCAGCACGGTCGCGGTGGGAATGTAGCTGTACCGCTGCGAGCGGCTTTCGTGCGGAGCATCCGCGAAGATGGACAGGGCCACGGCACGAATCTGGTCATCCGACAAGGGACGTTCCGAGCGCAGTACCGGCGAACGAGAAGCGAAACGGGAAGCGAGTTGCATTGTCTTTCTCCTGACAAAGGTTGGCTGTTGAAACCCCACCGGATTCCTAGATTCGGAGCCCGCTTTGGACTTCCGGTGGGGTCGGCGCGGAGACCTGGGCCGGCCTCGTTGCCACCGTCTTTCCTGAGTTCATCGCCCGCGACGGTCAGGAGCGCGCGGACGGGTGCGGTCAAGGAGGAAAGCGCCGGGTGGGTGCGGCCCGCAGGCGCAGCCGAGGACACGGCCCGGCGCGCCTTGATGGCGCACGGCCGCGCGCTACAGTCGCGGACAAGGGGATGAAGTCAGGAAAGGCGGATCGACAGGCAACGGCTGCTGCGTTGGCGCGAACCCTACGCAAGCGAAGCGCGCAGGCCCGGATCGAGGAATCCGGGCCGTAGGTGTCAGCGATGGAAGCCCGAAGGGGCGAGACGCCGCAGGTGGCTCGATGCGAAGCACGACAGCGCAATCCGGCTACGCCAGGGACGCTCAAGATGGGCGCATCTTGACGAGCCCGTTTGTTAGTACGATGGCGAGCGAAGGACGACTCTCCCGCGAACGGTAATCTGTGAAGCACCCTGCTGATCAGCGACGACTACCGGATAAAGGTCGTCATGAAGAGCGAGCCACATTGCGGGCAGGGACTCCGCCCCCCATTGAATCACCCCATCGAAACTCACAATTGACGCACACATACCGCGGAGTTTCTCCCGGTGGTGCTTGAATCGGTGCATACGTTCGTGGCGCAATCACGGCTGGCTCGCCTCGCGAGCTTGTGTTGCGCGGCGGAGCCATGGAGCGCTGAGCGTTCAATCGCACCTTCAGCTGTTCGAGCTCTACCGATCGTTTGCCCGGCATCTCGGGATGGTGGACCCACACTTTGGATGCAAGGTGCCCCCTGAGGAAGGCGGTCAGCCGTTGGCGATCATCCAGGTCAGCGGCTCCGTCCTGTGAGAAGGCATGCTGTCCAAGGCTGATCGCCACGACGCCGGCGCATGGCGTCGCTGGTGCTTTCAGAGCCTCGGGCACAGACCGGCCCGGATACGTGAAATAGATGACGAACGGGCAGCCATCGACAAATGCGAGCACGTCGACGAGTGCGCCCACAAATGGGGCGTCGATGCGAGGTTGATCAATGGCGACCGTTTGCGCTGGTGCCACCAGGTAAGCGTGGTGGATCACCTGCCCCCACTGATCAGCCGTTTCGACGCTGTCAGCGACGGGCGGCAGTTCGAGATGGAGTCCATCACTGACCAGCTGTCGGGCCATGAGCCGCACCGACCGCCCACGAGTAATCGCAATCAGTCTCGGTCTGCTGGCCATCCGCGCGGCTGGCGTGGGCGAAGTGCCAGACCTTGATGGCACCCTTCCGAGCAATCAACCGCGACTTGCACGAGGGACAGATGCAGCCGCAGGCGAGACCGGCGGCCACGTCGCCTACGCCAACGAACCGCTGGTCAGATTCGCGCAGCGCGAAGGGAATGAGGGTGACGTCCACCGCCTATTCCTGCCTGTCATCTATTTGCACGATGCGCTCTTCGCTGGAGCTCAGCCCAAGCAAAATCCTCGACTCATCGTCCAGTCGGTCTCCGAGCTCTACATCCGGCGCCATGGCCGGCCCTTCCAATAAAGCCATGACGGCAAATAGGTCGGCCACCTGGAGTGCATCAACAATCAGGCCATCTGGGTAGCGCGCAATCACGGCATCGCGATGGATGCGATATCGCATGTGTTCAAATCCCCCATGCACGAATCCATCCATTCGCCTGATCAAAGGCTTCATGTCGATGAGCATGGACTGATCAAAGAACCCCGCACGATCCAGCGCACGAATTCGTACTTCCAGCCCAGTGGTCAGCCTGCCCTCCGCCAGTAGCCGCAACTGATCATCGGTCGCGATGCGAAGCGTCCACGCTGACCACACATAAGCTTCGTATACGGGACGAACAAGCGCCAGCAAGGATGCTCTGTAGTTACCTTCAGCTAAAGTCACAAGCGCTGCATGGTGCGCAAGCGCGAGCTGAATCGATGGTGCGACCAATATAGCCCGCGTCTGTTTTGGAATCCCTATGCGACCTACAGATGTGCGTAGCCACGTGACCAGTTGCCTGGAGCGCTCAAGTTGTAAATCAAGAGGAAGGGGGCTGGCACCGACTGATTCTGTGTTTGGTTGTGTCATCCCTCGATATTATGAGGCCGGGCCTTAAAAGGGGTCGCCCCTCCCCGCGAACAAAACGAAACCGGCCCTGCAGGGCCGGTTCGGTGCAGGCGGGTTACTCCGTGGCCTCTTTCGGCTCGTAGTTGCGCAGGACGATCACACCATCGATCGGGAGGCTCGTCAGCACGACGCGGAAACCCTTGCCGTCGCTGTTGGGGAACGCGACACCGATGCGGTTCCAGTCGTGACGGATTTCGCCAGTGGCCTTTTCGGTGAACTCGCGGACGGTGAAGGCGTCCAGACGATCGGCGGTCTTCAGGGCAGTCTTGGGGGCGGTGTTCTTGCTCATGGTGCTTCTCTTGGTTTGGGTAGCGCGGTTGCGCGAGCCCAGGACAGCGGGCCGGAGAAGACCTGCAGCACCGAAGGAACGAACGCCAGTGAGGAACGCAGGGCGAAACACCGTGGAGCACCCCTTGTGGGTTGCGCGGGTCGCGGACTGCTACCGTCGCTCGATTGAGCAACCGCCCCAACGCCAGGAACCTCTGAGCACTTCTTGCCACCCCTGCTTCCGTGCCGATCGCTCCTGACCAGACCGTTTCGCTCACCAAACACTGGCGTACAACGATGGATTCGGCGTCTGTGGCCCCGGCGGCTAGGCCGCTTCGTGCTGCGCATGCTCGATGGGTGATGTTTTCGACTGGCGCCGAGCCGATCGAGGAGTAACCGCTATCGTGCCCGGCCCACGAGTCCCGTTTCGTGAATCAGGTGAACGGGCTTTCGGCAAGCAGCGCGCGCAGACGACTCCAGGTCGACGGAGGCGTCAGGGGGTCAGGCCGGAACGGGCGCAACGCAGTGCGCGTGCGGAGCACCCGGCACCTGGCCCACAGGGGACGCGCGAGCCCTACCCGGTTTCGCGCTAATCTCTCAGGTGCAGATCACTATGAATGAGGATATTTGATGGCTGTCAAACTCGACGGACTCTCGCCGAAAGAACTTCAGACGCTGATCACTCAAGCTCAATCACGAATGAAAACCGCCCGCGCGGAACACATTCAGAACGTCAAAGCGAAAATCGACGGCATCCTGAAAGCCGCGGGACTCCAACTTTCAGACGTCTATTCCGCTCGCGGTGGCAAACGCGGCAAGCGAGCTGGAGCCGGCGTCCCGAAATATCGCAATCCTGCCGATGCATCGCAGACGTGGACGGGCCACGGAAAGTCTCCCGCATGGTTCCAGGCAGCCCTCAAGAAATCGGGTGTCACTGCTGAATCGCTCTTGATCTCGAAGACGTCGGCCAAAAAGTCGACGGCAAAGGCGGCGGCGAAGAAGTCGCCAGCAAAAAAGGCCGCCCGGAAGGCGGCCAAGTGATCTGAGTAGCGGGGCCTCAGATGAGGCCCCGGCTTGCCATGCTCACTGTCTCGGTGGCGCCGACCACGATGTGGTCGAGGATCCGCACGCCGATCAGTTGGAGAACGTCCCGCAACTCGTGGGTGATGGCGCGATCGGCGGCGCTGGGCTCGGGAACTCCGCTCGGATGATTGTGGGCCAGGATGGCTGCGCTGGCGTTGACGTTGAGCGCTGCCCGTACGACTTCCCGCGGGTGGACGCTTGCGCCATCCACGGTGCCGTCAAAGAGCTTCTGGACGTCCAGGATGCGATGCCTGTTGTCGAGCCACATGACGTGGAATTGCTCGGCTTTCAGGGCACCCAGCCTCATCCGCAAGAAGTCTGAGCTATCTTTCGGGTTGCCCACGCTGCCGAGGCGTTCGAGCTTGCGGCGCAGGATGTCCTCTGCAGCCTTAAGGATGTCGTTCTCCGTTTGCGGGCCGGTGATCGTGTAGTGCCCCAGGACGTCGCGCATGATGCTCATGTCTTGTTCTCCCTCGACGCCGGATTGCGCCGTGGGCTTCGGGACGCGAAGCGGGAAAAGGCTGGCAGCACCTGGAAGCGGCCGCCGTGCGGACGCTGGAAGGCGGGAACGCAGTGGACGAGGGTTCATCCCTTGCGCCAGCCGACCGCGAAGCAAACCTTGCCCACATCCAGCGCAACCGAGTCGTCGAGGGTGACGTGAGCGACCAGTCGGTTTGGGGCACGCATCCGTCTCGATGAGCAAACGGTGTCGTGGGGCTGCTGATGCCTGCGTTGCCGTGAAAGTGAGTGGTTCGGGTTGGTGAAACCTTGCTTAGACTGATGCGGCTGTCGAAAAACAGGACTGCAAATACCCCGTGGTTGAGGCTGCCGACTTTGCCGTCAGGTACACCTTCACGTCGACTGGCGAACTAAAGTTCGCACCGCATTGCATCTTCCGGCCAACGAGCTGGCGTGCCGCCAAAAGACTCTGTTCGGCCGTCACCGGCAGATAACGGCCACGTGCACCACGCACCAACAGCGAGGCATCGGAAAGAGAGGAAGCATGCGACACAATCGTGCCCCTGTTGCTCGGGCAGCATTGCCCGAAACCGGGGCCCTCACGGCGCAACACAAGCTGTCTGGGGTCGAAGGTGGGCAGCCGCAAGTGCCATCGGCGCGCAGCCCTTGACGGCGAGCACGCCGTGATACCGTGAAGGGAAATAACAAGACCGTCCACCACTACGCCACAACGCCGGCAAGCGGAGCACGCAGGCCCGCCAAGGGCCGGAGGCGTCAGGGGGATCAAAGCCGGATGGCCGCGACTCGGCACGAGGCGCGGGGCGCAGCTCGCGATCCCGACGGCGGAACGCCGGGACGCTATCGCATTGATGACCTTTGCAGATGGACAAAGCGGTTATGGACACAACGGCCCTCCCCGACATCGCATCCTTCAACATCGACCGCGGCGACATGCCTTTCGTCATGCCGTGGCCTCAACCGGGGAATCCGGCCGCCCTGCTCGCCTTCCACCACTTCCAGGAATGGCGGACGTTCATCGCAGACCGTGGACTGCACCCTGCCATACCGCGCATCGTCGGCGACAAGTTCCGGCGTGCCCAGCGACTCTATGTGTTGGCGTGGCTGGACGCGGACCTAGTGAAAGCTGGCGAACTGGTCGCGCTGACCGCGCTCGAACTGGCGTTGACAGACCGATATGGCGGGTTCTTCCACCAACGACCGGCGCAGGCAAGTAACAAGCGCAGGCGGCCCCCCATGTTGTACGACCTGCTTGAATACCTGGTAGACGGCGATGGCCTCACGGATACCCAGCTTCCCTTCACGCAACGCTACGGCGGGTCCATCATCCCTGCGTTGTGCCGTGACCGGGCGACACGTGGCGAATCGGACAGCGGGAACGCCTCGCGACTGACTCTCGCCGAGCTTCGTAACTCGCTCGCGCACGGTGATCCATTCGACGGCCTGCCGTGGAGCGGCTTGCTCGAACTGGTACGCGACCTGATCGAGTACGCCTATCGATCCTATCTGCAAGAAGGTCGAACAGGGTGCAGCGGTTGAAGGCCGACCGTACCTCAGTCAAACCCCTGTCGGGATGCTGTCGGGTTCCTGTCGCGTCGTTCCTGCCTCTCACTCTCCATACTTCGGTCACAGTCGAAAACGATGGAGCCAACGTTGCCGAAAATGCATATCCAAAGCCAACTTGGCTAGTTTGCTACCATTGCTGGCGACTGACAGGCGTTGGGACTTGGTTTGCGGCCGTAGTCACAGGGGAATCGAAGCTAAAGTACGCCATGGCGCAACGAAGGCTGCGCCCTCCCCTGCTATGCCGCCGGACCCGCCCACAAGAAGCGGACATAAGGACTTGGGCATGGCCAAGGCATCCACCGATAAGTTTTCAGCCGGCGAGCAGGGTCTGGGATACATCTATCAGGCGCGTCTCGCACTGCTGCATCTGCTGCAGCTGCCTGAGGACACCGCCGTCTTCCTGGAAAAGGACGACGACCTCGATTTCGTCGACAGTGTCGGCGGCAAGTCCCTGGCCTCGCTTAAGCACAAGGCGGTCGGCGACAGGCTGACCGACTTATCGACCGACTTTTGGAAGTCCGTCAACATATGGCTGGCGCGGTATAAACGAGACGGTCGTGCCGCATCGAATCTGCGGTTTTTCTTGTTCACCACCGGTACGGTATCGGCCGACTCGTTCCTTGCTCGTCTCCTTCCCGACCAACCCGTCGCCTCCGGCGATGCGGCCACACTGACCATGTTGGCCGATGCTGCGCTCGCCAAGTCGAAATCACAGCTCATCAGCCCGATCGCCACGGAGTTCAACGAGCTGAGCGATTCCGAGAAGCAGGATTTTCTCGAACGCATCCTGATCCTCGGCGGCAGTCCGCGTATCAGCGACATCCCTGCAAGTATCAGGGACAAACACATGCGAAGCATCCGGCGCGAGCACCGCGAGTTCGTCTTCGAACGGCTGGAAGGCTGGTGGACTGATGCTGTGATCAAGCAGCTGACCGGTACCAGGGCGGAAGGAATCTTCGGTTACGAAGTCTCGGACAAGCTGTCCAACTTCGCCGAGGAATACAAGGCGGACAACCTCCCCATTACCTTCCGCGGAAAGGTGCCCGCCGGCGAGATCGACACCGAAGCCGACACGCGCCTGTTCGTGGCGCAATTGCGGGAGATCGGCATTTCCTCCAGCCGGATCAGGAGCGCGATCCTGGACTACTACCGGGCGTTCGAGCAAAGGTCGGCCTGGGCACGAGAAAGCCTGCTGGTGTCGGGAGAGGTTGAGGAATACGAAGACCGCCTAGCCGACGAGTGGAACCGCTACAAGGATGTCGCGTTCGAGAAAGTGAGGGAAGACAGCGCCGAGGACGCGCTTCGCGAAGCTGGTGCGACCCTCTACAACTGGGCAGAGTTCGAGACCGGGAAGATCGAATCCCTGCGCATCCGCGCACGGGTTACAGAGCCCTACGTCCTTCGCGGCAGCTTCCACATCTTGGCCGATGCCGCGCCCGAACCCAGGGTCTACTGGCACCCCAGATTCCTCGGCCATCTCGGCAAAGTGCTGGGAGTGGCTCCATGAAACGATGGGATCAGCGTCCCATCGAGATTCGGAACCTGTTCAACCCTGCCTTCTGCGGCTTGATCCTGTTCCGCGCCCTGCATGGCTACGAAGAAGAAGACGCCCGCGGCATGCCCTTCTCGCTGTCGCTGCTGGTGCTGCCCCTGTGCCTGCACAAGGATTCGCGTGAGGTGATCGCCGGCAGTCCACGCAGTTACCTGCTCAAGACCACGGAGAAAAACCAGCAGGTCATGGTGGGCTTCGCCGACCGGGTCACGCAGATGCTGCCCTATGCCTTCGAGGGGTTCGGTCTGCTGATGGAAAGAGGCTGCATCGCCGTCGCGGACGATGGCCGCATCCAGACCTTGCCCAAGAAGGTACGCAAGTCCATCGACGGAACCGAAGAGACCGTCGCCTGCCAGAAAGTGGCGCGCATCGTCGGAAAAGAATTCGCACGCATCGCCGACCGGGCGACCGTTTATACGACTTTCGGAATTCGTCCATGAAGATCAGATCCATCCACATCTACAGCCACGACGGCCAGCGCCGGGACCTCCGGTTCAAGGTGGACGGGCTCAACGTCATCACCGGTCGCTCATCCACCGGCAAGTCCGCGCTCTCCGACATCATCGAATACTGCATGGGGCGCTCCACGTTCAACGTCCCCGAAGGCGTCATCCGCGACAAGGTGGCCTGGTTCGCTGTGATCTACCAGTTCGAGAAAGAGCAGGTGCTGGTCGCCAAGCCGACGCCGCACGGCGGCGGCACCAGTTGCAGCACGGCAATGCTGCGGAGGGGTGCCCAATTGCAGGCTCCCGAGCTCAAAGACTTGGCGGTCAACACCGACGACGACAGCATCGGCGAACTGCTGTCGCGCTTGCTTGGCATTCCCGAGAATCGTACCGATGTCGCGCTCGAACACAGTCGCGGCAGCTATGATGCGAACGTCAAGCACACGTTCTATTACCTGTTCCAGAAGCAGGGGCTGGTCGCCAACAAGGACCAGCTTTTCTACCGCCAGAACGAGCAGTTCCAGCCGCAGGCGATCCGCGACACGCTGCCGATTCTGCTCGGCGTGTCCTCCCACGACCGCTACGAACTGGAATCCAGGCTACGCACGACGCAACGGGACCTGAGGGTCAGCAACAAGAAGCTGGAACAGGCACGCGATACCATCGATACGTCGCAAGAGCAGACTATCAGCCTCTACTCGGAAGCTCGGACGGTCGGTGTCATCGGCAACACCGACGGGAACCCGGGTGCCGACGGAGTCATCGACGCGTTGAGGTCAACGCTGTCGTGGAAGCCCGAAACGGTGCCCGACGACGACGGTAGCCGGATTTCGCTTCTGGAAGAAGAACTGAGCCGGCTGCGACAGGATCGCCGCGACACCCAGACCAGGATCGACGCGGCGCGACAGTTCGCCAAGCGGGCGGGTGGCTACGAAAGCGAGGCCGCCGAACAGATAGACCGACTGGCCTCGATCAAGGCGCTGCCGAAAAATCCTGACAGCGGCGAATGGCAGTGGCCATTCAGCGAACGGAACCTGGCGCTGGAGTCCCCGGTCGCCGTCGTTCTGCTCAACGAGCTGGCATCGCTCGACAAGGAATTGCGCATCGCCACCGGCCAGCGCCCGAAACTCGAAGCCTATCTGACCGAACTGACCGGCAAAGCGGACAAGATCGCGGGCAACATCAAGCAGAAGGAAGTAGAGCTGTCTGCGGCGATCTCGGCCAACGAGGTCATCGCCCAGATGGGCACCCGCAACAACGCGGCCGCGCGCGTGGTCGGCCGCATCAGCCTGTTCCTGGAAACCCTCCTCCCGAACGAGGATCTTGCCAAGCTGGAAGCGGAAAATCGCCGCCTCAGCAACAAGGTGAAGCAGTTGGAGGACCAGATCGGCGCCGACGACAGTAACGAACGCCTGACTTCGATCCTCAACAACATATCCTCACAGGTGTCGCGATACATCCAGAAGTTCAACGCCGAATTCGCCCCCTACCCTGCACGGCTCAACTTGCCGCAGTTGACGATCATCTTCGACCGACCCGAACGCCCAGTCCCGATGGGCCGGACCGGTGGCGGTGAAAATCACTTGGCCTACCACCTGTCGGCACTGCTCGCCCTGCACCAGTTCGCGGCGCAGAACAATCGCCCGATTCCGCGTTTCTTGCTGATAGATCAGCCGACCCAGGTCTACTTCCCGTCCGAGCAGCTCTATAAGGACGCCGATGGCTCGGTGCAGAACACTGAAGCCGACGCCGACCTCGATGCGGTGCGTCGGTTGTTCGAGCTGCTACTGAAGTTCACCCAGGAGGATGTCCCCGGCTTCCAGCTGATCGTCACCGAGCATGCGAACCTGCGCGAGCAGTGGTTCCAGGATGCGTTGGTGGAGCAGCCGTGGACCAAGCCACCCGCGCTGGTTCCCGAAGATTGGCCGTAGAGACGGCACCCGCTCATTCAGGGACGTAGCTGCAAAGGAGACCGGCGGTGTATCTGGCGCAATTGAAAATATCGAACTTCAGAAAGTTGCAGAAAGTCGATTTGAGCTTCCAGCCTGGATTGAACGTTCTGGTCGGATCCAACAACGTCGGCAAGACCGCCGTCATCGATGCGCTGCGCGCGCTGCTAGCAGGATACGACGAACCCTACCCTCGACTGGATGGCGAGGACATGTATCGACCCAAAGGTGGAGTGCCAACGGGTGACATCGAATTCCGGTACATCTTTCGTGACTTGGATGCGGATGATGAAGCCGATTTCCTCGCAGCACTGAAACCCGGCGACGCTGGCAAGCTCGAAGCCCACATCACCATCCGCTACTCGGAAGCCGACAAGACCGGCCGACTGCGCGCCAAGCGTTGGTGTGGCGATCACGAGGATCTGAGCCTGACTACCGACATAATGGAGAACCTGCGCGGCGTCTATCTACCACCATTGCGGGATGCCTCGCATGGACTCAAGCCCAGCCGCAGCAGTCAGTTGTCGCGCCTGTTCCAGCTCCTCGCCGACGACGCGGGACGAGAAGGTATCAACGACGCGCTGAAGAAGCTCGACGAGGAACTAAAAAAGCACGAGCCGGTCATCAACACCCACACGGCAATCAAGGGCCGCCACGACAGTATGCTCGGTCCGCAGCTTGCCCAAGTGCTCGACCTCGGCCTGAGCGGCAGCGACTTCCAACGGCTTGCTTCGCGCCTATCGCTGCTGGTGGATACGTTCGAGATCGAGCAGAACGGACTCGGCTTCAACAATCTGATCTTCATGGCCGTGGTGCTTAGCGAGTTGGCCAAGAACCCTGATGCGAGCTACCGCAGCCTGATCGTCGAGGAACCGGAAGCCCACCTGCACCCGCAGCTCCAAGCCGTGCTGCTCAGCTATCTAGAGATGATCAAGGCGGTCGAGGGCGAGAAGCCTGTCCAGTTGTTCGTCACTAGCCATTCCCCCAACTTCGCCAGCATCGCCGACCTCGACAGTCTGGCCTGCCTGGTCGACACGGGGAATTCCGTGGAGACATTCTTTCCACGTACGATCACCTTCGACAAGGGAAAGCGCGAGAAGCTGGAACGCTATCTCGACGTGACCCGTGCCGAACTGTTCTTCGCCCGGCGCGTCATCTTCGTCGAAGGTGCCGCCGAGTTAATGTTGGTGAGCGTGCTGGCGGAGAAGTGCGGCCACAAGCTGCGCGCGCATGGCGTCAGCCTGATCAGCGTCGAAGGACTGAACTTCGATTCATTCCTGCCGTTGTTCGGCGAAAAGGCATTGAAGATCCCAGTGGCAGTCATCACCGACGCGGATCCGATAGCTGAACCGGAAGGCGGCGGGGAAGCGCAAGCACTCTACCCAGCGCCTGGCGATGCGGTGAACGTATCGGACAACACCGCCAAGATGAAGGAGCGTGAGGACGCCTTCGTCAAGGTTTTCCACGGACTCAAAACGCTGGAATACGACTTGGCGCTACATGCCGACAACCGAACTGCCATGCTGGCCGCTCTCACGGAGCTACACCCGAAGATCAGCAAGGCGGTCTCGGCGGCGGTCGAAGCCGCCGAAGGCGACGCGGCCAAGGCACGCGCCCTGTTCAGCGGCATGTTCGAGCGCCCACAGAACAACGTGCAGAAAGGCCGCTTCGGCCAAACCCTGGCACAGGTGTTTGTCGATGGCGCCGCCTGCGTGGTACCGGACTACATAAGCAAGGCGATCGCCCATGCCTGCCAGGTTCAGCAGGCCGATCCATGACCCAGGTATCCGACGAGCAGGCGCAGATCATCGGCGCGCCACTTGCGCAGATGTCCGTGATCGCCTGCGCCGGCAGCGGCAAGACGTTCACCGCCGTACGCCGGCTCGCGCAGATGCGCCGGCAGCTCGGCGAGCACCGGGGCCGAGTTGCCCTCCTCTCGTTCTCCAATGTCGCGGTGGACACGTTCAGGCAGGAGTACCGGAATCTGGCGCAAGTGGCGTCCGGCGGATTTACCCATGATCGCGTCGAGATCGATACGTTGGACGGATTCATCACTAGCAACGTCCTGCATCCGCACGCCTATCGAACGATGGGCGCGCAGCAGGCCGCATTTCTGGTGACAGGCGGAGAAGCGTTCCTCAACGGCTTCAAGTTCCAGACTGGCACGTATCCGCGCGAAATCACGAAGATGCAGGTCGGTATCGACGGCGGCACTGTCTACTTCTGCTATTCGGACAACGACAGGACGCAAAGACTGGACACCGCGTATGCGACAGGTCTCGTCCGCCGCCTCGGGCAGGTGGGTGCCTACACTCACAACCTCGGGCGTTACTGGTGTCACCGCACGCTGGACGACCAGCCCAGCATCCTGCGCGCCCTGGTCCGCCGCTACCCCCATATCCTGATCGACGAGGCGCAGGATATCGGTACGGTGCATCAGGCCATCATCGAGCAGTTCATCAGCGCGGGCTGCCAGATCTCGCTGATCGGCGACCCGAATCAGGGCATCTACGAGTTCGCCGGCGCGAACGGGGCTTTCCTGACGCAGTACGGGAAACGACAAGGCGTCAGCACTCTCGGCCTGACCAAGAATTACCGCTCCGTGCCGGCGATACTGGACCTTGCCAACAGGCTCTCGACGCGCGCCGACACCGCTGACCGGGATGCGCCCGAGACGACGCACGGCACGTACTTCGTGCCCTACCGCAATGCCGAACGCGAAAACCTTATCGCCGCGTTCCAGGCTGCGGTGTTGGCCGCCGGCCTGAATCTCAAATGCTCGGCGGTGCTCTGTCGGGGTCGCGACATGGCCAACCGGCTCGCCGGCAATGAAGGCGCGCCGGGTCAGGGGACCGTCAAGGCTCTAGCACAGGCCGCAATCCTGCGGGATCGGCATCATGACTATCTCGGCGCGTTCAAGCTGGTGGCCGCCTGCATCGTCGGCCTGCTGGCCAACCCGCCGCAGGGACTCGTCGCGCAGATCACGCAGCCTGCGCGCTACCCGGATGATCGGTTACTGCGTCGGCTCGTATGGACGTTCACCCGCGACCTGGATTTGGGACTGCCTGCCGCTACATTGACCGGGGACACGCAGTGGCACCCGCAGTTGCTGGAAAGGACAAGGGCACTGTTGGCGACGATCGAGCAGGAGCACGGACTGGCGAGTGCGAACAACTTGGGCAACAAGCTTGCACGCAGAGGCTTACCCAACACTCCACTGATCGCCGCAGTCGATCTGGTGGCCAACGACGACGTGCCGCGAATCCGCGTGGACACGGTTCATCAGGCGAAGGGCGAAAGCCTCGATGCGGTGCTGTACCTGGCGAACCGGGAACATGCCAACGCGCTGTTGGCCGGCGTAGATACCGAGGTCGGGCGCATCGGCTATGTCGCAGTAACCCGCGCCCGCAACCTCCTATGGCTCGGCGTACCGGCCAACGCACTGGAGGAATTGCGACCCGCACTGCTCGCCCGGGGGTTTCAGGAAGCAGGCGCTGCGGCACCGGCGTGAGGGCTGGGGCAGTTGGCCCTGATGGTCAGAGGACGGCCTGCGCCCCTTATCAGCGATGACGACATCAAGCGCCTGCCCGGCCGGGTTTGGTGAACGTTTGGGCTGATTGACGACAACGAGACGCCATGACAACGATATTTCGCTTTGCCATCCAAACGACGGAAAGCCGCTGCTCTGAGGTCTGGTCCTTCTTCTGCAACAGGAATGACGGATGCCTCTATGCCACACGCACGTCGATGCAGAAAACCATGAAGGTCAGCTTTCATCAGTCTGGCGCGTGCCACATCAAACGATATGCGAACGGAGTCGACCTCGGCATCAAAGATCACGTGTGGCGTTATGCGCCCTCGGGTGTCGGTGAGCCGACCCACATCATGAGAGTCGTTTACGATCTCAGAGCCCAGCGCGGCGATTTTGAGTTGAGTAAAAAGGTCGGATTTTTGTTCGAAGACCTGACCGCTCCGGCCAGCATTTACTTGGATGTGTTTTTCACACACTCTGACCGCGAGGTTGAGCTGGGTAATGAAACGGGTATCTACGGGTCTCATTACATGGGTAGACGCAAATGGGTCTATTTTTCGATCAGCATAGGACCACTCACGGACGGGCTTCCCGATGACATTTCGGAGATGGTCTTTCATATGGGCGATCGTGAAGCGATCGAGAACAAATCGGCCAATGTGCTTAAGAACGTCACGGCCGTCTTCTATCAGGTGCCTAAACCATCCGGCGCATTAGTGGTCTTCGAGGCCTCCGCCGCCAAGTTCTCACTGGCGGTTCCTGCTTGATGGGATCCCCACATGAAGTGCAGAGCCCGGGCGATGGCCCTACAGCGCAGTGCTATAGCGTCGCCTTCCATGCCGACGCTCCGCGACGATTCAGGCCGCAACGGTGATGCCCGGCGCATGGGCACGTCGCGCCGGCTGCACCACGATTTCGACCTGCTGATCCATTGACACCAGAGCCTGCATCAGCCGCTCCAGCGAAATGTTCTGGAGCTTGTAGCGGCGCACCTGCGACACCTTCGGTTGGGTCATGCCGGTAATCGTCGCAGCCGCCATCTGGCTCAAACCGCGCTGGTCGATCAGTTCGTTGAGCTTGAACGCGAGCGCAGCCTTCGCCGACAGCTCCTTGGCGTCATCGAAACCGAGGTCGAGCAGCACGTTGTCGGTGCCTTGGGGATGGTCGATACGGGTCATCACGTTCTCCCGCTCGCCCCGTAGCGGGCGAGCACTGCTTTCAGCCGCTTCTCGATCAACGCCACGTCCGGCTGCGGCGTGGCGATGCCGGATTTGGATTTCTTCTGGAACGCATGGAGCACATGCACCGCGTCGCCGACCCGCACGGTATAGACCGAGCGGAAGGTGTCGCCCCGGTGATCTTCCATCAGTTCGTACACGCCCGAACCCAACCCCTTCCAGGGCTTGGCCGAATCCGGCGTGCCGCCCAACTGGACGACGAACAGCGCCACACCCATGTCCTTCTGCACGTCGATGGGGAACTCCTTGAAGTCCTTTTTCGACGAGCCCTCCCAATACAGGAGCTTGCGTTTCTCGGTCATGATTATACCTGTTCGGATATAGAAGACAAGCCCCCGGATTGTCGTGACAGCGATACGACAATTCGGGGGCGTGATTTAGGGGATGGCCGTTTCCAGCGCTTCTGGCGCGGGCTTGGCCTTGGCCCGCTTCGTACCGGGCGGCACGGCGCGCGCCTGGTGCTTGCGGTGCCGATACGGGCGATAGTTGCCTTGGCTGGTAAAGGTCTTGTCGCCATCCTCGACGGCGGGGGCCGCCAGCGGCGGCGCAGCCGGCGCACAGCTCTCGATGGTCTCCCGCCGCAAGTTGGCTACCTTCTCCGCAGCCGCCCGAACCGGGTCGTCCTCCGTATGCACATACGTCATAAACATGGTGACGGTCTTGTGCGCGGTCAGTGTCATGCCGACCTTGATGGGAACGCCAGAATTGGCGATATCGGTGGCCGCACGATGGCGGATGCCATGCGTTCCGACGTGCGGCACTTTCGCGCGTCCCAGGATGCGCTTCCAGGCGTTGTAGTAGGTACCTTCGGGCAGTGGCTTCTTGCTGTCGAAGATGGCCGGGCACACGTAGGGCGAATCGCTGATATGAGGAGCGTTCGACAGCAGTTGATACACCACTTCGGTCATCGGCTTGGAAATGTCCCCGGTCTTGCTGTCCGGCCAGACGACGCGGCGGTTCTTGAAATCGACCCAGACCCATTCAAGCGTGCGGATTTCCGACATGCGCGCGGAAAACTCGAATTGTAAGCGGACCGCCAGCGTCAAGGTCGGATGCTCCAGACCCTCGGCATCCGCACGGTCGAGATAGGCGTAAAGGCGCCCCAGTTCCTCATCGGTGATGTACCGCGTTTCGCCATCCTCCCGGTACTTGGGGACATGGCGGCACGGGTTGGAACCATCCGGTCGGTAGCCCCACACCTCGGCCATGTTGAACATCTTGCGCAGGCAGGCTAGAACCCGATTGGCTGTGACGGCGATATGCGCCTTGTTTCGCATCAGCATCGTGATGTCGGCGCGCGTCACGTCGGGCACCTTCATCCTGCCCAACGCGGGCACGATGTGGCGGTCGATGTAGCCTTGGTAGGTATCGACCGTCCGGGGCTTGTTACGTGGCTTGGAGTATTCGTCGATGAACTGCTCGCACAGTTCCTTGACCGTGGGAGCCATGCGGGCGGCCAGCTTGGCGGCACTGGGGTCGTTGCCCCTGCGCACGTCGGCCAGCCAGTTCTGCGCGATCGAACGGGCCTGCTCGACGGTCAATTCGCCGAACTGGCCGATCTTCGGTTTGCGGCGCTCGCCCCAGTTCGTGCGGTACTGGAGCATGAAGACCTTGCGGCCGTGGCCGGTGACTTTGCAGAGGAAGCCGGGGACAATGGTGTCCCGCAGCTCGTAGTCTTTGCCGGTGATTTCAGCCGCATCGACAGCGGATTTGGTGAGCTTGATCTTAGCCATGACGCCTCCTAGTTCGGGATCGAACGCAGGAACCAACCAGGAGCCACGGCATCGGAAAGTCTGCCGCAATCGGTCTGGTCAGGACGTAAGGCTAGACGGGACTAGCCTCTTGGAAAACCAAGCACAGCAAGACTCTGCGGGTTCCAGCGTAGTCCCATCCTATTCTCGGGAATCAATCTCAAAATCCGCTTGTGGTGACACAGTGGAGGTTCGAGTCCTCTCACCGGTACCAATGACCAAGGCCCCTTTCGGGGCCTTTGTTTTGTTTCGCGAATCCTGTTCTCCGGCGCTGAACCGGCCCGGGTTCAGCCGCGACCCGGCCGGGGCTGCGCGTCGCACACCCGCGCGATCACGCCGGCGTTGTCTCCGCCACCAGCTGAGCCACGTAATGCTCATCCTCGTCGAACAGGATATTGCGTGCCACCATCTGCTCGCGGGTGGCGCCCCAATGCAGCGCCATTTCCGACGCACTCGTCACTGACACGATGAAGCCGCGCAGACTGACGTTCGCGTCATCGACACGTTCTGACGACATGTCGAAGGCGTCGACATTAGCCCATAAAACGTCGAAAAAAAAACCATTTATCGACACATTTTGCCTATATGTCGATGGAATGGCCTGTCCAGCTTCAAACCAGGCTCCAGCGCACCCGGAAGGGGGGAGACGCTGCGGCTGTGCTGGTTGAGCCGGCGCTCCGGTGCGGCGATCAGGGCATCCCGCTTGGCCTCGATCGCGTCTTCGACGTCGAAGATCTCCCGCCGCTGGTGACATCCGTGGTCTCGATCATCCCTACCCGCTCCATCACGAATCAGTCCGGTTTTTCGTACCTACAGTTCGCGCACCACGCGAAAACCCACGCGGCCGCTGCGCAGCTCGCCGTCGGCGCCCTGGCGGTAGGTCGAATCCACCTGCTCCGGGGAGCTGCCCCACGAGCCGCCGCGCAGCACGTGGGAGCGGCAACCCGGGTTGATCCAGGCGCTGCCGTCGTCCGGTGCGCGGATGTAGTTGTCGTGCCAGCAGTCCAGCGCCCACTCGGAGACGTTGCCGTTGATGTCGTACAGGCCGAACGGGTTGGCGGCGAAGCTCATCACCGGCGCCGGCCCCCAGTAGCCGTCGCGGTAGTTGCGGAAGGCGTGGCTCCAGCGGCGACCGCTGCGCGAGCGGTCGCCGGAGCCGGTCAGGTTCTCCACCGTGTGCTTCGGCGCATCGTCGCCCCACCAGTAGCGGCTGCGGGTACCGCCGCGCAGCGCGTATTCGAACTCCGCCTCGCTGGGCAGCCGATAAGTCTTGCCGGTACGCTGGCTGAGCCAGTCGGCATACGCCTTGGCATCGTTCCAGGAGACGTTCACCACCGGCAGGTCGTCGTCGGCCTTGCGGCCGGCGTAGTCGTCCTGCCAGCTGGCCGCGCTGTCCTCGCGCAGCGCGCCGCTGCGCTCGTCGTACACGCTGGCGCCGCCCAGCCGGATCGAATCGGGCACGTAGTTGCTGGCGCGCACGAATTCGCGGAACTGCGCCACGGTCACCGCGCTGCGCGCCATCGCGAAGCCCTTGCCGATGGTGACCGTATGCTGCGGCTGCGCGGTAGCGCTGCGGTCGTCGTCGGCGGAGGCGCCCATGCGGAAACTGCCGGTGGGGATCACCACCATCGCCGGCGTCTTGCCCGGCAGGTCGACGTAGCGATCAGTGAACACCTGGCCGGGCTTGAAGCTGGCGTACAGGCGCGCGTTGGTCAGCTGCTCGTCGAACGCCGCCAGCGCCGCCAAGCCCGGGGCGATCGCGCGCACCTGCGCGGCCAGCCTGGTCGCCAGTTCGACGTTGCCGGCGTCCAGTGCCGAGTGCGCCTGCGCCAGCATGCCGTTCGCACGCTGCTCGCGCATGTCGTCCACGCGTTTGTGCACGTCGATCATCTGCTGCGAACCGGGGCGGATCGCCTGCGCCGCGGCCAGTTCGCGATCGGCTCCGGCAAAATCGTTCTGCGCCACCGCCGCCAGCGCGCGATCGAGCACCGCCCGCTGCACCTGGAAGATGCCCTGCTCGGCCACCGCGTTCTGCGGGTCGAGCTTCTGCACCTCGCGGTACAGCTCCAGCGCGCTGCCGCCGGCAGGCCGATCGGCCTTGCCCTGCTGCAGCAGGCCGGCGGCCTTGGCCAGCATCGGCCGCACCTGCTCCAGGACCTTCAGGCTCGCCTCCAGTTGCGTCACTTCGGTCTCGGCGTTGGGCAGCGTGCGCAGCGCACCGAGCAGATCCTGCGCCGCGTCGGCGTCGCCCACCGCGATGTCCTGGTCGATCTCCGCCACCAGCCGCGCACGCACGTCGAACAGGCCCTGCACCGCGCGGCGGCTGTCCGGCTTGGTCTTCAGCGCCTGCTGGAACAACGCGGCGGCGCTGTCCTCGGCACCGACCAGCCGGCCGGCATGCAGCGCGCGGGTGGCCTGCTCCAGCAAGGCCCGCACCTCCGGCGGGTCCGCACTCAGCTGCTCGGGCAGGTTCGCGTTGTGGCTGCCGCGCGCGGCAATCACCGCCGCCGGCGCCAGCGTCAGTGGCGGCCCGGCATTCAGCTCGCCGATCGCCGACAGCCGCTCCGGCTGCAGGCCGCTGGCCGGCGCCACGGTTCCCATCGACATCGAACGGCGCGGTGCCTGCGCCGGATCGACGTGGAACACCCGCGGGAAGAAGTGATACAGCAGCGCGAACCCCAGCACGAGCACCCCGAGCCCTCCGCCGAGAGCGCGTTGACGGCGCAGGATTGCGTTGTTCGGCATGGATGGGCGTCCTTGATGCGGCCTGTTATCGTGCGCTGTCCACCATAGGCAGAAACCGCCGACAGGGCAATCCGCGCCCGCGCCCTTCCAAGGAGTACCGATGTCACCACCCGAAACCGCTGCCGCCGACTGGATCAACCGCCCCGATGCGCTGCAGGCATGGCTGGCCGCGATACCCGCCGATGCTGCCGTCGGCCTGGATACCGAGTTCATGCGTCGCAACACGTTCTATCCGCAACTGGCGCTGCTGCAGCTGGGCTGGAACGGCCGCCACGCGCTGATCGACCCGCTCGCGTTCGACATCGGCGCGGCGCTGCAGCCGCTGCTTGGCGCCGACGGCGCGATGACCATCATGCACAGCGCGGGCGAAGACCTGGAGACGCTCGCGCCGCTGCTGCCCGAGGGGCCGGGCCGGCTGTTCGACACGCAGATCGCCGCTGCTTTCGCCGGCATGGGCCTGGGGCTGAGCTACCGCGCGCTGGTCGCCGAACTGACCGGGGTGGATCTGGACAAGGGCGAGACCCGTTCGGACTGGCTGCAACGCCCGCTCACCGAGTCGCAGCGCGCCTACGCCGCGCTGGACGTGGTGTACCTGAAAACCCTCCACGAACGCCTGGCCGAACGCCTGCAGCGGCGTGACCGCAGCGCCTGGCACGCCGAGGACTGCGCACGCCTGAAGCAACGCGCCAGCCGCCGCGACGGCGACCCGCAGCCACAGCGTGCGCTGCGCGGCGCCGCCGACTGGCCGGTCGCGCAACAGGCCCTGCTGCGCCGACTGCTGTTGTGGCGCGAGCGCAGCGCGCGCCGCCTCGACGTGCCGCGTCCGTGGTTGCTCGACGATGCGCTGGCGCTCAACCTGGCGCAGCAGCCACCGCGCAGCCTCGGCGACCTCGAGCAGCGTGGCCGCGGCCAGCGTGCGCTGCGTTCGGCCCAGCGCGGCGAGCTGTTCGAGCTGCTCGCCGCCGCCGTCGGCGACGAGGAAATCGCCGCCACCGCGCGCATCCCCGGTCACCCGCAGGGCGAGGCGAAGAAGGCGCTGGCGGCGATGAAGACGCTGATCGACCACCGCGCCGACGAACTCGACCTGCCGCCCGGCCTGCTGTGCCCGCGCAAGGTGCTGGAGGAATACGTGGTCACCGCCGAATGGCCCGACTTCCTCGACGGCTGGCGCCGCGAGGTGCTGCATGACCGCTTGCCCGGCCTGTTGCCCGGCTGAGCCCGGTACATCAGGTCTTGGCGAACCCCCTCGCACACTGCTAACATTCGCGACTTCCGTGGGGCGGTAGCTCAGCTGGGAGAGCGCCACGTTCGCATCGTGGAGGTCGTGGGTTCGATCCCCATCCGCTCCACCACGGATTTACAAAAAAGCCCTCGGTCTCCGAGGGCTTTTTGTTGCTCCCGCGCCGGCGCTACCGGCCGTCGAAGGTGCCCGCCACGTCGTGGCCGAGACTGCGCAGGAACGCTTCGACCTCGGTGGTGTAGTCGCCGGGAGCACCCAGCTGCTCGTTGATCTGTTCGTGCGAGAGGTCCTCGGGCAGCAGCTGCGCGCGCGTGCCCAGTGCGACTGCCTTGTCCACGAAAGCCTGCGCCTGCGGGCAGGCGTCCGCGCGGCGGCTGGAGCACACCTCGAGGAACGGCGCGGCCGGCGCCTGCAGCTGCTGCAGCGGCGAGGCCGCGAGCCAGCCGGCGCGGTCGTCGCCGAAGGCACGGTCGTACAGCCGCAGGTGGCGCGATTGCATGATCTGCACCACGTCCAGCGCGGCGCTGTCCAGCGCCACGCGGTCTTCACTGCGCGCCGCCGGCCCCCGCCCCGCACAGCTTCTCCATCAGCTCGGCCTGCACATCGCGGACGGGTTCGCCGGCGGCCGGCGAGGGGCGCAGGTACTCGCCATCGGACTGCAGCAGCGAGGCGCTGGCGTTGTCGGTGAGGTACAGCTCCAGCGCGTTGCGCACGCGGTGCTGCAGTTTCTTGCCCTCGACCGGGAAGGCGGTCTCGACGCGGCGATCGAGATTGCGTTCCATCAGGTCGGCGCTGGCCAGGTACAGCTGCGGCTCGCCGGCGTTGGCGAACCAGTAGGCGCGGCTGTGTTCAAGGAAACGGCCG
The DNA here is from genome assembly GCF_000473345.1 of Rhodanobacter sp. OR87. Classification (NCBI taxonomy): domain Bacteria; kingdom Pseudomonadati; phylum Pseudomonadota; class Gammaproteobacteria; order Lysobacterales; family Rhodanobacteraceae; genus Rhodanobacter; species Rhodanobacter sp. OR87. The sequence goes on along the minus strand of NZ_AXBJ01000003.1, from coordinate 43,082 downwards.
ATGATCGAGCGCACCCGGATGTTGTCCGACACGCCGGGCACGCCCGGACGCAGGCTGCAGATACCGCGCACGATCAGGTCCACCTGCACCCCGGCGATGCTGGCCTTGTACAGCGCGCGGATGATCTTCGGCTCGGTCAGCGCATTGATCTTGAGGATGATCTGCGCCGGCCTGCCCGCTTCGGCATGGGCCGTTTCCTGCGCGATCAGTTCGAGCAGGGTCTTCTTCAGCGTGAACGGCGCATGCAGCAGCTTCTTCATGTGCAGCACCTTGCCCATGCCGGTGAGTTGGCTGAACAGCTTGTGCACGTCCTCGCACAGCGCCTCGTCGGAGGTGAGCAGACTGTAATCGGTGTACAGCCGGGCGTTGCCGGTGTGGTAGTTGCCGGTACCCAGGTGCGCATAACGCACCAGCTCGCTGCCTTCACGGCGCTGGATCAACATCAGCTTGGCGTGCGTCTTGATGCCGACCACGCCATAGATCACCATCGCCCCGGCCTGCTGCAGGCGCGAGGCGAGGCTGAGGTTGGATTCCTCGTCGAAGCGCGCGCGCAACTCGACCACCGCGGTCACTTCCTTGCCGGCACGGGCGGCGTCGACCAGCGCGTCGACGATCTCGGAGTTCGCGTTGGTGCGGTACAGCGTCTGCTTGATCGCCAGCACTTTCGGATCCGTCGACGCCTGGCGCAGCAGGTCGACCACCGGCGCGAACGACTCGTACGGATGCAGCAACAGCACATCCTGCTTGCCGACGACCTCGAACAGGTCCTCGGCGTGCTGCAACGCCTTCGGCAGCGCCGGCGTGAACGGCGGGTACTGCAGCTTCGGGTAGCTGACGTTGTTGGCGATGCGAAACAGCCGCGCCAGGTTCACCGGGCCGTTCACCTCGTACAGTTCCGACTCGGTGAGGCCGAACTGCTTGAGCAGGTAGTCGGTCAGCTCCTTCGGACAGTTGTCGGCTACCTCCAGCCGCACCGCATCGCCGAAGCGGCGCGAATACAGCTCGCCGCGCAGCGCCAGCGCCAGGTCCTCGACGTCTTCCGGGTCGAGCGTGAGGTCGGCGTTGCGGGTCAACCGGAACTGGTAGCAGCCGAGCACGTCCATGCCCGGGAACAGTTCCTCCGCATGCGCGTGCAGGATCGAGGACAGCAGCACGTAGTTGTCGCCGTCCTCGCAGATCTCCAGCGGCAGGCGGATCAGCCGCGGCAGCACGCGCGGCGCCGGCACGATCGCCAGGCCCGAATCGCGGCCGAACGCGTCCACGCCGTCCAGCCGCACGATGAAGTTGAGGCTCTTGTTGACCAGCAGCGGGAACGGATGGGTCGGATCGAGCCCGATCGGGGTGACCAGCGGCGCCACCTCCTCGCGGAAATAACGCCGCACCCACAGCTTCTGCTTGTGCGTCCATTGCGTGCGCCGCACGATGCGGATGCCGTGCGTGGCCAGCTCCGGCAGGATGCGCTCGTTGAGGATCGTGTATTGCCGCGCAATCTGCCGGTGCGCGATCTCGGCAATCTCGGCCAGCGCGCGTTTGGGCGCCATGCCGTCCGGACCGATCATCTCGTGGTCCAGCGCGATCTGCCCTTTCAGCCCGGCCACGCGGATCTCGAAGAACTCGTCCATGTTCGCGGAGAAGATCAGCAGGAACTTCAGCCGTTCCAGCAGCGGCGTGCGCTCGTCCAGCGCCTGGTCCAGCACGCGGATGTTGAACTTGAGCTGCGACAGCTCGCGGTGGATGTACAGACGGCTGTCACCGAGGTCCGGGCCGGGCATCGACGACGCGGCATCGTTGGCGGCCGGCGCGGCGGCGTCGGTCGGCAAAGTCTCGCGAATCAGGCGGCTGGTCATCGGTACACCGGGTCCGGCAAGGGGGAGGCGGCCTCCCATGGTAGCCCGCCGCGGACGGGGCCGGTCGAACGTGGCATTCGCGGCTCAGGCGGGGCTCAGCCTGCGGCATTTTCCTGACTGCCGGATGACATCGGCCGCCGACCGAACGGGTGGCACATGCTGGCCGGCGGCGGTTTGCCCTATCGTTGCCGCTCCCCACCGGCCTTCCTGGCCGAGCCCACCCCACCGAACGAACGCCCCATGCAGACTCGCGTCGAGACCGCTCCGCTGTCCCATGTCGCCCTCACGCCGCCGACCGATGTCGCACCGGCCGGGGAACGCACCCAGTTCACGGTGCTCGGCGGGATCAGCTTCGCGCACATGCTCAACGACATGATCCAGTCGCTGATCCTGGCGATCTATCCGATCCTCAAGCACGACTTCCAGCTCAGTTTCGCCCAGGTCGGCCTGATCACGCTGACCTTCCAGCTCACTGCCTCGCTGCTGCAGCCATTGGTGGGCATGGTGACGGATCGGCGCCCGATGCCGTATTCGCTGCCGGTGGGCATGGGTTTCACCCTGTGCGGCCTGTTGCTGCTGGCGACGGCGCCGAACTTTCCGGTGCTGCTGCTCGCCGCGGCGCTGGTCGGCACCGGCTCGTCGGTGTTTCATCCCGAGTCCTCGCGCGTGGCGCGGATGGCCTCCGGCGGTCGTCACGGCCTGGCGCAGTCGCTGTTCCAGGTCGGCGGCAACACCGGCTCGTCGCTGGGGCCGCTGCTGGCGGCGTGGATCATCGTGCCGCACGGGCGCGGCAGCGTGGCGTGGTTCTCGCTGGCCGCGCTGCTGGCGATCGTGGTGCTGCTGCAGGTCGGCCGCTGGTACAGCCATCACCACGCGGTCCGTCGCAAGGCGGCGGCGGGGCATTTTGCGATACTCGCGCTGTCGCCCCGGCAGATCATCGGCGCGCTGGCGATCCTCGGCCTGCTGATCTTCTCCAAGTATTTCTACCTGGCCAGCCTCAGCAGCTATTACACCTTCTACCTGATCCACAAGTTCGGCGTGTCGGTGCAGAGCGCGCAGGTGCACCTGTTCGTGTTCCTGTTCGCGGTGGCCGCCGGCTCGCTCGTCGGCGGTCCGGTCGGCGACCGGATCGGGCGCAAGTGGGTGATCTGGGTGTCGATCCTCGGCGTGGCGCCGTTCACCCTGCTGTTGCCGCACGTGGGCCTGATGTGGACCGGCGTGCTGACGGTGCTCATCGGCCTGGTGCTGGCGTCGGCGTTCTCGGCGATCCTGGTCTACGCGCAGGAGCTGATTCCCGGCCGTGTCGGCATGATCTCGGGCCTGTTCTTCGGCCTGGCCTTCGGCATGGGCGGCATCGGCGCCGCCGTGCTTGGCGGGCTGGCCGACACCCACGGCATCGACTACGTCTACCGGCTGTGCGCGTACCTGCCGCTGATGGGGCTGATCACGGTGTTTTTGCCGGATATCGAGAAGCGAGCGCCCGCGGCGTAGCTTTGCTGCAGTTTTTGTTGTTCCAAGGGCAGGAGCTTTCGTGCGCCTATGGCAGACGAAAGCTCTTGCCTCTGATGCTTTTCGCTCTGAAGGCAGCGAGAGCAAGAGCATCGCCCACAGAGCGTGCTCCCGCAAAAATTCAGCGTGCGCCGATCACCACCGGCTCCGGCTCCAGCTGCACGCCAAACCTCTCGCGCACGCCGTGCATCACCTGCTGCGCCAGCGCCCACAACTGCGGGCCGGTGGCGTGGCCGTGGTTGACCAGCACCAGCGCATGCCGGTTGGAGATGCCGGCATCGCCTTCGCGCAGGCCCTTGAAGCCGGCTTTCTCGATCAGCCACGCGGCGGACAGCTTGCTGCGGCCGTCGGGTTGCGGCCAGGCAGCGAGGCCGGGGTGTTCGCGCTGCAGCGCGTTGGCCAGCGCGGCATCGACGATCGGGTTCTTGAAGAAGCTGCCGGCGTTGCCGATCACCGCCGGATCGGGCAGCTTGCGCAAGCGCAGGCGCATCACCGCCTCGGCAACGTGGAACGGCGCGGGCCGGTCCACGCCCATCCTCGCCAGTTCCTCGTCGATGCCGGCGTAGTCGGTGCGCAGTGGGCGGCTGCGCGGCAGCACAAAGCGCACCGCGGTAACCACGTAGCGGCCGGGCTCGTGCTTGAACAGCGAATCGCGGTAGGCGAACGCGCAGGCAGCACGGTCCAGCGTGGCCACTTGCCGCTCGTGGGTATCCCAGGCCTCGACGCTGTCGATGAACTCGGCCACCTCGCAGCCGTAGGCGCCGATGTTCTGGATCGGCGCGGCACCGACCGTGCCGGGGATCAGGATCAGGTTCTCCAGGCCGGCATAGCCCTGGCCCAGGGTCCAGCGCACGAAATCGTCCCAGCGCTCGCCGGCGGCCACCGCGATACGCGCGCCGTCGCCATCGCTTTCCACCTGCACGCCGCGGGTGGCCATCGCCAGCACGGTGCCGTCGAAGTCGCCGGTGAACAGCACGTTGCTGCCCTCGCCCAGCACCAGCAGGCGACCGCTGCGCACGGCGGGGAAGTCCAGCAGCTCGGGCAGTTTCACGGCGTCGCGGATCTCCGCCAGCAGCCGCGCACGCGCGTCCACGCGCAGCGTGTTGCGCGCGGCCAGCGAGGCGTTTTCGATGAGCGCGTAGCCGCCCATGTCGACACGTTCAGACGACATTGGCGGCCTCGCGCTGGCGGCGGATCTCGTCGACGCATTCGGCGACCAGCGGCGGCCCGCGGTAGATCAGGCCGGAATACAACTGCACCAGCGAGGCGCCCAGTTCCATCTTCTCGGCGGCATCGCTGCCGTCCAGGATGCCGCCCACGCCGATCAGCGGAATGCGCCCCTGCAGCCGCTTGTGCATGCCGGCCAGCACCGCGGTGGAGCGGTCGAACAGCGGCTTGCCGGACAGCCCGCCGGCTTCGTTGCCGCGCAGGTCATCGGCCACCGCCGCATGGTCGATCGTGGTGTTGGTGCAGATCACGCCGTCGATGCCGGTGCGCAGCAGCACCTCGGCGATCGAATCCAGCTCCGCCTCGGAAAGGTCCGGTGCGATCTTCAGCAGCATCGGCTTGCGCCGGCCCTGCTGCGAACCGAGCCGTTCCTGCGCCTCGCGCAGCACCGAGATGAAACGGCGCAGCGTGGCCTCCTGCTGCAGGTCGCGCAGGCCCTGGGTGTTCGGCGAGGAGATGTTCACCGTGACGTAGCTGGCCAGCTCGTACACGCGGGTGAGGCACAGCAGGTAGTCGCTGACCGCCTTCTCGTTCGGGGTGTCCTTGTTCTTGCCGATGTTGATGCCGAGCACGCCGTGGTAGGCGGAGCGCTGCACGTTGCGCACCAGCGCGTCGACGCCGGCGTTGTTGAAGCCCATGCGGTTGATGATCGCCTCGTGCCGCGGCAGACGGAACAGGCGCGGACGGTCGTTGCCCGGCTGCGGCTTCGGCGTCACCGTGCCCACTTCGATGAAGCCGAAACCCAGCGCATCGAGCGCGTCCAGGTGCTCGGCGTTCTTGTCCAGACCCGCAGCCAGCCCGACCGGGTTCGGGAAGGTGATGCCGAACACCTTCGTCGGCAGGTCCGCCGGCGGCCGGGCGATCCAGCGGGAAAAGCCGCTGCGCTGGGCCACGCCCAGTGCGTACAGGGTGGCGCGATGCGCGGTCTCGGCATCGAGCTTGAACAGCAGCGGGCGCAGCAGGTCGTACATGGGTCAGGCCGGTTGGCCCGCGAAGATGCGGGTGTGGTAATCGAAGCTTACCGCGCCGTCCTCGGCGCAGTCGTGGAACAGTTCGCGCAGTGCGCGCAGCATCGGTTCATGCCGGGGGTGGCCCGGCTTCGGCGCGTACGAGGACGACATCAGGCGTCCGCGCAAGGCCTCGAAATCCAGCCGCTGCGCATGCTCGAAACGGGCTGCGCCGCGAAAGCCGGTGCCGAACCAGGCGCGCATGTGCGCATCGTCGGCATAGCGCTCGACCACCTTGGCGTAATCCGTGCCGTAGGTGTTGAGCAGCGCCTCGTAGCCCTCCAGGAACGGCGTGCCGGCGAGCCGGCGCGAATTCCACCAGATCGCCACCAGCCCGCGCGGGCGCAGGATGCGGGCGAACTCGCGCCGCACCGCCTCCTCGTCGAACCAGTGGAAGGCCTGCGCCACGGCGATCAGGTCCACACTGGCGTCGGGCAGGCCGCTGGCGTCGGCGCTGCCGTCGAGCGCATCGAAGCCCGGGTACGCCTGCAGCCAGTGTTCGGCGGCGGCGCGCATCGGCGCATTCGGTTCCACCGCGGTCACCCGATGACCGGCGTCGAGCAACAGCTTCGAGGAGATGCCGGTGCCGGCGCCCATGTCCGCCACCCGCCAGCTGTTGTCCACACCCTGCTCGCGCTGCAGCCAGTCCAGCAACGCCGGCGGATAATCCGGCCGGTAGCGCACGTAGTCGTCGACGCGGTCGCCGAAGCGCGCGGTGGACTGCAAGGAAGCCTTCTCGTCAGCCATTGAGCATCTGTCCGCCATCGACGACCAGGGTGTGGCCGGTGATCCAGCCCGCCCACGGCGAGGCCAGGAACAACGCGGCATGCGCGATTTCCTCCGGCTTGCCGAAGCGGCCGAACGGGATCTTTGCCAGGGTGGCGCGGTAGAGTTCCGGCTGTCCCACCCGACGGCGATCCCACAGGCCATCGGCGAACGCGATCGAACCGGGCGCGATCGCATTGACGCGGATGCGCTGCGGCGCCAGCGCCAGCGCCTGCGAGGTGGTGTACTGGCTCAGCGCCGCCTTCACCGCCGCATACGCCGCGCCGCTGGCGCGCGGGCGGAACGCGGCGATCGAGCTGGTGTGCAGGATGCAGCCGTGCGGCGACGACGCCAGATGCGGCAGCGCCGCGCGCGAGGCGCGTACCGCCGCCATCAGGTCCACGTTGAAGCCGGCCAGCCAGCCTTCGTCGCTGTCGTCGAAGCCGTAGCCGCTGGCGTTGTTGACCAGCACGTCGATGCCGCCGAGCGCCGCCGCCGCGTCCGCCATGTAGGCGTCGATGGCGCTGGTGTCGGCCAGGTCACAGCGCTGCGCATGCGTCGGCGCGCCATGCGCCGCCAGCGCCTGGCGGGTTTCCTCCAGCGCCGCGGCGCCGCGGGCGCAGATCGAGACGGCTGCACCGGCCTCGGCGAAGCCCAGCGCGATGCTGCGGCCGATGCCGCGGCTGCCGCCGGCGACGACGACGCGATACCCGGAGAAGTCGAAGGCCGCCGTCATGCGGGCGTCAGTGCCAGCCCGCAAACGCGAAGCCGAACACCAGCACCGCAATCAACAGGAACACGCCCAGCACGCACAGGGCCAGCTGCACGTAGCCGAGCACCAACCCGGCCACGGCCATGCCGTCGCCCTCGGTGCGATTGTCGAGCGGGCTGCGGCGGATCTCGCCGCGCGCCAGGTGGCCGCAGATGATCGCCACGATGGCGCCGATGAACGGCAGCACGCACCAGGCCAGAATGCCGAAAACCAGGCTCACCACGGCCAGCGAGCTGGTCGTGGTGCCCGGACGGTAGGACGGTTGGTAGCTCATCGGATCGCTCGCTCAGGCAGGAGGTGGAGGCGCCGTCGTGCACTGCCGCCGGTCGCGGGCGGCAAGCCGCCCGCGACCGGCGCATTCCGTCAGAGGTCGAACTTGATGCCCTGCGCCAGCGGCAATGCGTTCGAGTAATTGATGGTGTTGGTCTGCCGGCGCATGTAGACCTTCCATGCATCGGAACCGGATTCGCGGCCGCCGCCGGTTTCCTTCTCACCGCCGAACGCGCCACCGATTTCCGCGCCGGAGGTGCCGATGTTGACGTTGGCGATGCCGCAGTCGGAACCGGCCGCCGACAGGAACTGTTCGGCCGCGCGCAGGTTGTTGGTGAAGATCGACGAGGACAAGCCCTGCGGCACGTCGTTCTGCATCTCGATCGCCTCGTCGATGGTCTTGAACGGCATCACGTAGAGGATCGGCGCGAACGTTTCGGCCTGCACCACCTCGTCCGAGTTCTTCAGCCCGGTGATGATGGTCGGCAGCACGAAGTTGCCCTTGCGCTCGGTCAGCGCCTTGCCGCCGGTGCGCACCGTACCGCCCGCGGCCTTGGCCTTCTCGATCGCGGCCAGGTAACCCTGCACCGCCTCGGCGCTGTTCAGCGGCCCCATCAGCGTGGTGGCCAGGGTGGGATCACCGATCTTGCCCTCGACCTGCCGGTACGCCTTGACCAAGGTGTCGAGCACGCCGTCGAAGATCGACTCGTGCACGAACAACCGGCGCGTGGTGGTGCAGCGCTGGCCGGCGGTACCGACGGCGCCGAACACGATGCCGGGAATCGCCAGCTTCAGGTCGGCCGTCTCGTCCAGGATGATCGCGTTGTTGCCGCCCAGCTCCAGCAGCGAGCGGCCCATGCGCTGCGCCACGCGCTCGCCGACCATGCGGCCGACCCTGGTCGAGCCGGTGAAGCTGATCAGGGCGACGCGCTTGTCGTCGACGAAGGCTTGCGCCAGGTCGCTGCCGGCGTCGTTGAACAGGAAGAACAGGTCGGGGAAGCCGCCGGCCTTCATCGCCTCGTTGCAAATGCGGATGGTGGCGATCGCCGACAGCGGGGTCTTCGGCGACGGCTTCCAGATGCAGATGTCGCCGGCGATGGTAGCCAGCATGGCGTTCCACGCCCACACCGCGACCGGGAAGTTGAACGCGCTGATGATGCCGACCAGGCCGAGCGGGTGGTACTGGTCGTACATGCGATGGCCCGGGCGCTCCGAGTGCATGGTGGCGCCGTACATCATGCGGCTCTGGCCCACGGCGAAGTCGGCAATGTCGATCATCTCCTGCACCTCGCCGTCGCCCTCGGGCTTGATCTTGCCCATCTCCAGGGCGACCAGCGAACCCAGTGCGTCCTTGTGCCTGCGCAGCGCCTCGCCGCACAGCCGCACCGCCTCGCCGCGGCGCGGCGCCGGCGTGGTGCGCCACACTTTGAACGCTTCCTGCGCGCGCTTGACGATCACCTCGTAGTCGGCCGCGCTGGACGCGTGCACGGTGCCGATCACCTCGCCGGTGGCCGGGTTCACCGGCTGCAGCGCGCCGGCGTCGGCGGTCTTCGACCACTCGCCCTGGCCGAGGTAGCTGCCGGACTGCTCGCCGGAAAGGCCGAGCGCGCTGAGGATTGCATGGGACATGGGTGTCTCCTGGACGTGCGGCGCCCGCGGGCGCCGTGAAGGGAAAGCGGCAATTGCTCATTCTAACAGGCCGGCCGCCCCGCTCCCGCCCCACCTGCGCCAAGTGGCCGACCTGATCGCACCGCCATGCGATCCATGCGAAAATCCCGCCGCTGCCCTCGTAGCTCAGTTGGATAGAGCGGCCCCCTCCTAAGGGGCAGGTCGGACGTTCGAATCGTCTCGAGGGCACCAGTTACCGCAAGCGAGGGCCGGTCATGCCGGCCTTCGTGCTATCCGGTTCAGGAACTGCACGACAGCATCGAGCAACCGGCCTTGTGCCGTGCCCAGTCCGGGCGCTTCTGTGCAAATGCCTCGCGGCCGGGCTGGTCGTCATAGGGACGGCGCAGCACGTCGAGCAGCTCGTGGATGCCGGCGACATCGCCCTGCCCGGCGCGGTCGATCGCCTGCTGCGCCAGGTAGTTGCGCAGCACGTAGCGCGGGTTGGCCAGGCGCATGCGTTCGCGGCGCTGCTCCGGCGCCAGCGGATCGTCGGCCAGCCGTGCCGCATAGCGGGCCAGCCAGTCGACAAGCTCCGGTTCGGCCGCGCGCCGCTTCGCCTCGTCGTAGAACGCCCCTTCGAACGGCGCCAGCGTGGGCGCCTGCACGTCGACGTCGCCCAGCGCGCGGAACCACAGCGTCATGTCGATCTCGGCCTGCTGCAGCAACGCCTGCAGCGACTGCATCAGCGCCACGTCGTCGTCGCGGCACTCGGCCAGGCCCAGCTTGGCGGCGACGTTCGCGCGGTCGGCGGCGGCATAGGCGGCGGCGTAATGCTGCAGCCCGGCTTCCAGCGGTCCGACGCCGTCGAACAGCGGCGCCAGCGCGCCGGCCAGACAGCTCAGGTTCCACCACGCCACGTTCGGCTGCTGGCCGTAGCGGTAGCAGCGGCGCTGCGCGTCGGTGGTGTTCGGGGTCCAGTCCGGGTCGTAGTCGTCGACCCAGCCGTACGGGCCGTAGTCGAGGGTGAGGCCGAGGATCGACATGTTGTCGGTGTTCATCACCCCGTGCACGAAGCCCACCCGCATCCAGTGCGCCACCATCGTGGCGGTGCGCTCGCACACCTGCCGGAACCATGCCGCGTAGCGCGCCTCGCCCTCGCCCTCCAGTTCCGGGAAGTCACGGCGGAGGGTGAACTCGACCAGTTGCCGCAGCAACGCGACGTCACCGCGCGAGGTGGGCAGCTCGAAGTTGCCGAAGCGGATGAACGAGGGCGCCGCGCGGCAGACGATCGCGCCGGGTTCCGGTGCGGCGTGGCCGTCGTAGAACATGTCGCGCAGCACCGCCTCGCCGGTGCCGACCAGGCTCAGCGCGCGCGTGGTGGGCACGCCCAGGTGGTGCATCGCTTCGCTGCACAGGAACTCGCGCACCGAGGAACGCAGCACTGCGCGGCCGTCCGCGCCACGCGAATACGGCGTCAAGCCGGCGCCCTTCAGCTGCAGTTCCCAACGCTCGCCGGCTTCGTTGACGACTTCGCCCAGCGAGATCGCGCGGCCGTCGCCAAGCTGCCCGGCCCAGTGGCCGAACTGGTGACCGCCGTAGTTCGCCGCGTACGGCTGCATGCCCTCGATCAGCGCATTGCCGCCGAACACCTGCGCGAACTGCGGCGTGGCGACGTCCACCGCGCTGAAGCCCAGCGCAGCCGCCATCTCCGCCGAATGCGCCAGCAGGCGCGGCGCCGCCACCGGCGTGGGCTCGACCCGCGAGTACAGCGCACCCTCGACCTGGCGCCGCCGCGCGCCCTGCTCCGCGTCGCTGGCCAGCTCGCGCACGAACGCATTGTCGAAACGAAGATCGAACATCCGGCCACCTCAGGGGCTATAGCCACAGCCTATATCCGGGCGCCAACGGTTCGATGCAAGGCCGCGCCGCGGCTAGCGCGCCACGGCCTGCCCGCGGTGGGCCGGGCGATGGATCGCCCGCAGCCGCTGGTAGACGGTCAGCACCGCCGTGCCGTAATTCCTGGCCAGAGCCGGCGTGTGGCTGTGGTAGTAGCCCACGCCGAGCACCCGGTCGCGGGTCTGGCGCATGCCGTCGCGCAGGATCTTCGCGGCCACGGTGATGTTGGTGCGCGGATTGAGCAGGGTCAGCGGATCGCGCACCGCGTCGCGATGCATCGGGTAGTAGACCTGCATGATGCCGACGTCCTGCACGGCCGAACCGAACTGGCTCGCCGCCGCCATCGCCAGCTGCACGTCATGGCGCTCGCCGCGCACCAGATGGTCGTCGACGCGGAACAGCCACGGCGTGGGCGCGACCTTGCCGTCCGGGTACAGCGCCTTCGATTCCACCAGGGCGACGCTGTACAGCAGCAGCGGATCGACACCGGAGGCCCTGCCGACCTGCGACCACAGGCTGTCCCGCGACGCGATGTCCAGGTCGGGCTCCTCGATCGGCATCATCAGGTCCATCGTGCTGACGTCGGACAGCAGCTTGCTGCCGGTTTCGGCCGGCCCGGAGCGGACTGCCGACGAAACGGTCGATGCGCTAGCCGGCGCCGCGGCGGCAAGCGACAGCACCGGCGTAAGCGGCACGGACGAGGCATGCGTGGCAGATGCCGGTGCCGGAGCCATCGCCCTGGCCGGTGTCGATCCCGCGTCGGGATGAGGCGCGCCGAGGCGAAGCAACACTAGGGCAGCACCCGCGATGGCGCCCATGGCAATGCCTGCCGCAAGCCTGTGCCGATGCGCCCTCGCCCATCCCGAGCACCACAGCATGCATGCCCGCGCCCACGGCACGATGCGCGCGCCGACGAGCCGGCGCAAACCGGCGACTGCGCTCACATGCCATCCATCCAGCGGCCATGTGGGCGGCAGCAACCAGCGTTCCGCCGCCGGACGCCGCGCGGGCAACCGGCTGGGCACGCACCGCGAGCGGACCCATTGCGCCGGCGCCGGCATCACGACCGGCGGGGCGACGGGACGGCGTGCCGACGAAGCCCCGGATTTCCAGCGCACCGGCGCCATCAGATACACGCGACCCGGTTTCCGCGGGATGCTGCGCACCGTCATGGGGTTCGCGGCCGGATGCCTGCCATCGACCCCCGCGTACCTGCGGCTTTCGCCGTGCGAGGTATCTGCGGTCGTCGGGGTGGAACCATCCACGTGGGAATCCTGTTCAAGGGCGCGGTCGCGGCCAGTTTGCCGGTGCCGGGGTCGCCATTAAATCAGGTTTGCGGAACCAGTTCCCGTATCCGGCCACAGCACGTTTGCGTGCGGCCATCAGCACGGCATACCCGGACCGGTGCGCCAGCCAGCCGCTATAGTCGGCTGCCGCCACCCGCGAAAACCGCATGAACCCGACGCCTGCCAACGACCTCAACGCCGACGCGCGACCCGAGGACGCGCCCTACCTCGCCGCCACCACGCGCTGGCTGGAGCGCGCGGTGATCGGGCTGAACCTGTGCCCGTTCGCCCGCGCCCCGCACGTGCAGGGCAAGCTGCGCCTGCGGGTGAGCCACGCGCGCGACACCGACGCGCTGCTCGACGACCTCTGCGGCGAACTGCAGTCGCTCAACGCGCTGACGCCGGACGAGTGCGAGACCGGCCTATTGATCCACCCGTTCGTGCTCGGCGACTTCCTCGACTACAACGACTTCCTCGACGTGGCCGACGCCGCCGTGCAGGCGCTGGGGCTGGATGGGGAATGGCAGGTGGCGAGCTTCCACCCCGACTACCAGTTCGCCGACAGCGCGCCGGACGACGTCGAGAACCTCAGCAACCGCTCGCCGTATCCCACGCTGCATCTGCTGCGCGAATCCAGCGTCGAAAGCGCGATAGAGACGATGAGCGACACCGACAGTATCTACCGGCGCAACATCGAGACACTGCAACGGCTGGGCGCCGACGGCTGGCAGGCACTGTGGCGCGACGACACGGATTGAACACGGCAACCCACCCGGAGTTCACATTCGCGCCGGGCGAAGCTGTCACACTGACGGGTGAAAAATATCCCCGACCCCTACGCCGAAAGCGTCGACCCCAGCGTGCAATGCACGACTTGCGAAGCCGTGTGCTGCCGCCTCACCGTGGTGTTGATGCCGGAAGACCGCGTACCCGCCTGGCTGGTCGATCACGACGAACACGGCATGGCGACCCTGGCCAAGGGCGAGGACGGCTGGTGCGCCGCGCTGGATCCGAACACCTTCCGCTGCACCATCTACGAGAACCGCCCCACCATCTGCCGCAAGTTCGCGATGGGTAGCCCCAGCTGCCGCGACGAGCGGCACAAGTGGTTCGGCAACACCATTCCCACCGCGGTGCATGTGATGTAGGAGCGCGCTACGGCGCGAAGATCAGCGCAACCTCGGCGGCATCGAGCGCGCGCCATTCGCCTGGCGGCAAGCCGTCCAGCGTGAGGGCGCCGATCGACACCCGCTGCAGCGTCTCCACGTGATTGCCGGCGGCGGCAAACATGCGACGCACCTGGTGGTAGCGGCCTTCGTTGACGCCGAGCCGGACATGCCGCGAACCCAGCAGTTCCAGCGCGGCCGGTGCCAGCGGCGTGGTTTCCCCTTCCAGCAGCAGCGTGCCGCTGGCGAACAGCTCGCCTTCGTCGCCGCGCAGGTCCTGCGCCAGGGTGGCCTCGTAGACCTTGGTCACCTGCGCCTTCGGCGAGATGATCCGGTGCAGCAACGCGCCGTCGTCGGTGAACAGCAGCAGGCCCGAGGTGTCGCGGTCGAGCCGGCCCACCGTGGACAGCGCCGGCGAGCGCACGTTGTAGCGCGGCGGCAGCAGGTCGTAGACCACCCGGCCCGGGTCCTTGCGTGAGCAGGTGACGCCGAGCGGCTTGTGCATCATCAGCGTGAGCCCCGGCGGCGGATCGAGCGGCTCGTCGTCGACGCGGATGGTCTCGTACGGCACCACGTCGTCCGCGTACAGCACCTCGCCGTCCGCATCCGTGATGCGCCCGGAGCGGAACAGCTGGGCCACGTCCTTGCGGCTGCCGTAGCCCAGGCTTGCAATCAGCTTGACCAGTTTCATCCGCGCACTCCTGTCGCTTCGATCACCTTGAATCCTTCCTGCACGACCAGCGTGCGCACGTCGTGGAAACGCGAGGCCAGCACGGCCTCGTACGGCAGGTGCCGGTTCGCCACGATCAGCAGCCGGCCATCCGGCAGCAGCGCCTCGGCCGCGCTGAGGATGAACGCGCGGCCCAGTTCGGGCAGGTCGGCGCGCCCCTGGTGGAACGGCGGGTTGCTGACGATGGCGTCGTAGCGTTGCGTCAGGCCGCGGGTCACGTCGTGCCAGTGCACCGCCACGGCCACCTCGCGCCCGCATTCGCGCCGCGCCCGCGCCAAGTTGATCCGTGCCGGTTCCAGCGCTCGCGCCTCGGCTTCGTACAGGTCGATCGCCTCGACTCGCGGGCAACGTGCGATCAGTTGCGTGGACAAGTAACCGTAGCCGGCGCCCAGATCGGCCACGCGGCCGTGCAGGTCTGCCGGCAAGTGTTCCGCCAGCAGCGCCGAGGCCCGGTCGACGCGATCCCAGGCGAACAGGCCGGGGCGGCTGACGTAGCCATCGGCAATGTCGCGTGGCGCATCCAGCGCCAGCCAATCGGCCAGCAGCGACCGATCATCAAGGACACTGGTATCCGGCGAGCTCCAGAACACCCGGCACTTGTGCTTGGACTGGTGCTGCACGGCGCCGGCCAGTTTCGCCAGGTCCGCCTCGCCCGACTTCGCGCCTTCGGCATTCGGCATCGCGGCCAGCAGCGTGCCGCCCGGCGCCACGTGTGTCAGCGCGCGGGCGAACAGCGCGCGTGCCTCGTCGCGCTGGCGCGGCGGCAGCAGCAACACCAGCGGAAATTTTTCATCGGCCGCCGCTTCGCCCACGCGCAGGCCGTTGCGACCCAGTTCGTCGGCGAACGGCAGGAAACCCTGCTCGCACAGCCAGCCGGGCTGCGCCATCTCGCGCAGGCCTACGCCGGCGCGCGCACGCAGGAACAGCACGCGGCCGTCCGCCGGCAGGCGCAACTCACCCGACTCGAACGGCACGAACAGGGCCGCCAGCGCCGCATCCGGCGCAGCCGCGAAAAACCCACCAGCAGTCACGTCATCCCTTCCACCTTGAAACAGTGGCGGCATTGTACGTGGCCGCCGGCGGAATCCGTGCCGGGCGAACTCAGCCGCCGCCGTGCTGGCTCACCGCGTCCATCGCGCGGGCGGAAGACATCAGCGCCGCACCGGCATTGCAGCCAATCCAGCATGAAAGCATCCACCGCCGGTTTCCCGGCGGCAGGAAAAGCGGCGGAGCTTCCGCAACCTGCCCCGGGAACATCACCCGGTCACGCCGCAGCCGATGTCCGTCCCAGCCTGGCCACCCAGCGGTACAGCGCCACATTGACCGCGACGAAGGCGATGCCGCCGATCCAGATCGCCGCCGTGCCGAAACCGTCGCCGACCAGCGCCAGCGGCGCGCCCTTGCCGGAGAACACCACGATCGCCGCGATGATCACGCCGATGATGCTTTCGCCCACGATCATGCCGGAGGCCAGCAGTACGCCGAGCTGCTTGGTCGACTCGGGTTTGGGGCCGCGCTCGGCGCGCTTGTCGAAATACCAGCCGACGATCGCGCCGACCACGATCATCAACGTGGTCGAGGTCGGCAGGTAGATGCCCAGACCCACCGCCAGCGGCGGCAGCGCGGCCGATCTGGTGGTGCGGCCAAGGACGGCGTCCAGCACGATCAGCGCCACACCGATCGCACCGCCCAGAATGATCAGGCTCCAGTCGATATTGCCCTGGATCACGCCCTGCGCCAGCGCCGAGATCAGCCCCGCCTGCGGTGCGGCCAGTGCACGCGCCGGGTCGACCCCGGGCATGCCGGCGAAGCCGTACGCCTCGTTCAACAGGTCCAGCACCGGCGGGATCACCGCGGCGCCGACCAGCACGCCGACCACCAGCGCCACCTGCTGCTTCCACGGCGTGGCGTCGACCAGCTGGCCGGTCTTCAGGTCCTGCAGGTTGTTGTTGGCGATGGTCGCCACTGCAAACACTACCGAGGTGGCGAACAGCGCGAACGCCACCAGCCCCTTGCCGGCATCGCCGGACAGCTCCGACTTCACGCCCGCCATCAGCAGCAGCAACGCCGCGATGATCACCACCAGGATGCCCACGCCCGACAGCGGACTGTTCGATGAGCCGATCAGACCGGCCATGTAGCCGCACACCGCCGAAACCAGGAAGCCCATGATCACCACGAAGACCAGGCCGCCGCCCACCAGCAGCCACAGGTGCGAACCGAGCCCGGTGACGATGCTGAAATCACCCAGCAGCCAGCCGATCGGCAGCAGGCACAACAGGCTGATCAGGCCGACGATGCCGATCGGCATGTCGTGCTCGGTGCGCGGCAGCGTGCTGCCCTGCCCCGCCTTGCGCGCCCGCGACGACGCCATCGCCGAGGAAAGCCCGCTGATCACCGGCTTGACCAGCTTGGCCAGCGTCCAGATCGCCGCCACGCCGATCGTGCCGGCGCCGATGAAGCGCACCTTGCTGCCCCAGGCCGCCTGCGCCATGTCCGCGGCGGCGCCGGTGGCTGCCGCCAGCATCGTGTAGTGCGGCACCGCCCAGCCCCAGGCGATCAGCGCGCCGAGCAGCATCGCCAGGCCGACCCACAGGCCGACCAGGTGGCCCACCGCCAGCAGTGCGAACGACAGACTGAAGTCGTAACCGCTGGCCCCGCCGCGGTCGCCGACATGGAAGTACTGCGCCACGCTGCCGGCGAATACCTTGGTGGCGACCACCACCGCGAACACCGCCGAGACGATGGTGCCGGCGGCGACGGCGAACAGGCCCGACTTGCCGCTCTCGGCCGACGCCGCGACCGCGTCGTCGCCACCGCCCACCTTCAACACCTCGGCACAGGCCACGCCTTCCGGGTACGGCAGGTCGGAATCGGTCACCAGCGCGCGGCGCAACGGGATCGTGTACATCACGCCGAGGATGCCGCCGGTGGCGCAGATGCCGAACGTCACCCAGAACGGGAAACCGGTCCACCAGCCGATCATCACCAGGCCGGGCAACACGAAGATGATCGCCGACAGCGTGCCGGCCGACGAGGCGACCGTCTGCACGATGTTGTTCTCCTGCATCGTGGAGTCCTTGAACCCGCGCAGGATCGCCATCGAGATCACCGCCGCCGGGATCGAGGTGGCGAAGGTCAGGCCGGCCTTGAGGCCGAAGAACACGTTTGCCGCGGTGAACACCAGGGTGATCACGACGCCGATGATCAGGCCGCGTACGGTCAACTCGGTGCGCGGCGTGACGCTGGACAAAGGTTTTGCACTCACGAATGGCTCTCCCCCGGATGGATGCTGCGGTGGAAGATAGCGTGGAATGGCCGCGGAGGGTTATCCCTCCGGTCGAACGGCGCCGTCATGTCACAGCGCCAGCCGGCTCTCGAAATGCCGCCGCTCGCCGGACAGCGGATCGACGAAGGTCAGGCTGCGCGCCAGCAGCTTCAAGGGGTATCGGTAATCGTCGACGGATTTTTCGGCCAGCGCCGGATACAACGGGTCGCCCACGATCGGCGCGCCCAGCGCGGCCATGTGTACGCGCAACTGGTGCTTCTTTCCGCTGACCGGCCGAAGCGCGTAGCGCCACAATTCCGCGCCACGCTCGATCACGTCGATCCGCGTCTCGCTGTTCGGCTCGCCGTCGACCTCGCGCATGCGGAAGAACGGTTCCCCGGCCACGATGCGCGAACTCCTCGACAGCGGGAACACTTGGGACGGCAACGGCGGCGCCAGCGCCTCGTAGCGCTTGTCGATCCGCCGCTCGCGGAACAGCGCCTGGTACGCCGCGCGGCTGGCCGGGTTCGCCGAGAACAGCACCAGCCCGGCGGTGGCGCGGTCGATCCGGTGCAGCGGCACCAGCTCGGGATTGCCCAGCCGGTGCATCAGCCGGCGCAGCAGGGTCTGCTCGACGAAGCCGCCGGCCGGGGTCACCGGCAGGAAATGCGGCTTGTCCGCCACCACCAGATGCGCGTCCGCATGCAGCACGGCTTCGACGAACGGAATCGGCCGCTCGTCCGCCACCTCGCGGTAATAATGGATGCGCATGCCCGGGCGATACGGCGTCTGCGGCGCGATCGCGATGCCCTGCCCGTCCAGCACGCGCCCGCGCGCGATGCGGTCCAGCCATTGCGCGCGATCGATCGCGCCGAATAGCGCGCACAGCCCGTCGAGCACGGTGGCCCAGGCACCCGGCGGCAGGTGCACGGTGCTGGCACGGGGATCGCGGCTGAAGGATGGCGTCGAGGGGTCCATGCTGATCGCCAGTGTAAGGCGTCCGGTGAGCCCTCCTTCGGTCGGAGCAGCGGCGCGGCACGTGCGCGTAGAATGGTCGGCTGTTGTCTCAAGGCACCCCCATGGCACTCAACTCCACCATCTACAAGGTCGAACTGCAGGTCAGCGACATGGACCGGCATTACTACGCCACCCACGCGCTGACCCTGGCGCGGCACCCGTCCGAGACCGAGGAACGCCTGATGGTGCGCCTGCTCGCGTTCGCGCTGCATGCCGACGAGCGGCTCGAGTTCGGCAAGGGCATCAGCGACGAGGACGAACCGGCGCTATGGCGCAAGGCGTACACCGACGAGATCGAGCTGTGGATCGAAGTCGGCCAGCCCGACGAGACGCGCATCCGCAAGGCCTGCGGCCGCTCGCGCCAGGTGGTGGTGATCAGCTACGGCGGCAACGCCGCGGAGATCTGGTGGAACAAGAACGCCAGCGCACTGGCCCGCAACAAGAACCTCACCGTGCTCGACATCCCCACCGCCACCGTGGCCGAACTGGTCGCCCTGCTGCAGCGTGGCATGCGCCTGCAGGCGCTGATCCAGGACGGCCAGCTGCAACTGATGAACGAGGCCGACGCGGTCGCCATCGATCCGCTGCGGCGCATGGCGCCCACCGAAACAGTGAACTGAATGATCATGCCGGCGAACGCCGCGGACAGATCGCTGCGCCGCGTCGTGGGCATCGTGGCACTGCTCAATCTGGGCTACTTCGGCGTCGAGTTCGCGGTGGCGCTGGCGATCGGCTCGGTCTCACTGTTCGCGGACAGCGTCGATTTCCTGGAAGACGCCTCGGTCAACCTGCTCATCCTGATCGCGCTCGGCTGGAGCCTGAAAGCGCGGGCGCGTGTGGGCATGGGGCTGGCCGCCATCCTGCTGGTGCCCGCGCTCGCCACGCTATGGGCGTTGTGGAGCAAGTTCCAACTGCCTGCCCCGCCGGCGCCGCTGCCGCTGACGGCCACCGGCCTTGGCGCGATGCTGGTCAACTTCAGCTGCGCGATGCTGCTCGTGCGGTTCCGCCACCATAGCGGCAGCCTGACCCGCGCCGCCTTCCTGTCGGCGCGCAACGACGTACTCGCGAACATCGCCATCATCATCGCCGGGGCAGCCACCGCGATGACGCATGCCGCGTGGCCCGACATGGTCGTCGGCGCAGGCATCATGCTGATGAACGCCGACGCGGCGCGCGAGGTCTGGCAGGCCGCACGCAGCGAGCATCGCGCGGCGACCGGCCCGCGCGCGTGAACCTTGCCGGTTCATGGCGCACGACGCCGCGCCCGGTTTGCCCGATAATCGCCGATTCGGCCACATCACCCCACGGAGTCGTCTCATGCGCTGGTTGCTGCCCTTGTTCGCCGTCTTCGCCCTCGCCGCCTGCAGCACGCCGCCACCGGCGCACGCCAGCGGACAGGTAGACAAGCTCACCGTGATCGACCAGAAGGTCGGCAGCGGTGCCGAGGCGAAGGCCGGCATGGACGTGCTGGTGCACTACACCGGCTGGCTCTATGACGAGAACGCGAAGGACAAGCACGGCGCCAAGTTCGACAGCTCGTACGACCACGGTGCGCCGTTCAACTTCACGCTGGGCGCCGGCCGCGTGATCGACGGCTGGGATCAGGGCGTGGCCGGCATGAAAGTCGGCGGCAAGCGCACCTTGCTGATCCCCGCCGCGCTCGGCTACGGCGCCCGCGGCGCCGGCGCCGACATTCCGCCGAACGCCTCACTGGTATTCGACGTGGAACTGGTCGACGTCAGCACGCCCTGATTTTCTGCAGGGAGGGCGGGCACTGCCCACCCGCTTCTGCCTTGTGCCTCGCCCCGGAGCGGCGGGCCGCGCCCGCCCTACGAAGAGCCGAGGCTGTCGGCGCTCAGTCGCCCCGCGCCGCCGCCTCGCGCCCCTGCTGGCGGATGATCGCTTCTTCGCGCGCATCGATGATCGACTGCATCACGCTGTCCACGTCGGCGATGCTTTCGTCGAACTCGAAATGGCCGGTGAGCTCGCTGTCCGGGTGCAGTTCGCCCAGCTCGTACAGCGCCCACATCTCCTCGCCGTAGTGGGTGTCCAGCAGCTCCGGCGCGAAGCGCGACAGGCTGATCGTGATGTTGCCCACGTCACGGCGCAGCATCATGCGCGCATTGTTGTTGCCCGAGGCGCTGACCGCCTGCGGCAGGTCGATGATCACCGGGCCGTGCGGCCCCACCAGTACGTTGTATTCGGACAGGTCGCCGTGGATCAGCCCCACGCACAGCATGCGCGCCACCTGCTGCATCAGGAAACGGTGATAGTCGCGGGCGGTGTCGGCCGACAGCTCCACCTCGCCCAGTCGCGGCGCCGAATGGCCGTCCATATCGGTGACCAGCTCCATCACCAGCACGCCGTTGAAGTAGCCGTAGGGTTTCGGCACCCGCACGCCGGCGGCGGTGAGCTGGTACAGCGCGTCGACCTCGGCATTCTTCCAGGCAGCCTCGGCCTCCTTGCGGCCGAATTTGGTGGCCTTGCCCATCGCGCGCGCCTGCCGGCTGCCGCGCACCTTGCGGCCTTCCTGGTACTGCACGCGCGCCTGGAAGCTGCGTTGCGCCATGTCCTTGTAGACCTTGGCGCAGCGGACGTCCTCGCCCGAACGCACGATGTAGACGGACGCTTCCTTGCCGCTCTTCAGCGGCCGCAGGACCTGATCGATCACGCCTTCGTCGATCAGGTCCTGCAGGCCCTTGGGGGTTTTCATGCGTGGGGAGCTTCAAGGTTTCGTGGAATAACGCCCATTATGGCCGATCGGCGGCCTCGCCCGGGCTTTCGCGGCAACCACGCTCAGTTCGCGGCCGACAGCCGGTCGCGCACCGCCGCGGCGATCTCGAATGATTGCCGCCGCGCCGCGTGCTCGAACACGTTGGCGGTGAGCAGCAATTCGTCCGGCCGGTGCCGCGCGACGAACGCTTCGATGCCATCCTTCACCGTATCGGCAGCGCCGACCACGGCGCAGGCCAGCGCCCGCTCCACCATCAGCTTCTCCGGCGGCGTCCAGTACGACTCGATGTCGTCGATCGGCGGCGGAATCAGTCCGGGCCGGCCGCGGCGCAGATTGATGAAACTCTGCTGCTGGGTGGTGAACAGGCGCCGCGCCTCGGCATCGCTGGCGGCGGCGACCACGTTCAGGCCGAGCATCGCGTACGGTTGCTGCAACCGTGCCGACGGGCGGAAATCGCGCCGGTACAGCGCCAGCGCCTCGTCCATCGCGTCCGGTGCGAAGTGCGAGGCGAACGCGTACGGCAGGCCGAGCCGCGCGGCCAGCTGCGCGCCGAACAGGCTGGAGCCAAGCAGCCACACCGGCACCTCGATGCCGGCGCCGGGCACGGCGCGCACCGGCTGGCCGGGCTGGGCCGGCTCGAAGTAGCCGAGCAGTTCCAGCACGTCGTGCGGGAACGCGTCGGCGCTGTCGAAGTAGCGGCGCAACGCCTTCGCGGTCGGCTGGTCGGTGCCGGGCGCGCGGCCCAAGCCGAGGTCGATCCGCCCCGGATACAGCGCGGCCAGCGTGCCGAACGCCTCGGCCACCTACAGCGGCGTGTGGTTCGGCAGCATGATGCCGCCGGCGCCGACGCGGATGCTCGAGGTGCCGCCGGCCACGTGGCCGATCAGCACCGCGGTCGCCGCGCTGGCGATGCCGGGCATGTTGTGATGCTCGGCCAGCCAGTAGCGCCGGTAGCCCAGCCGCTCGGCGAGCTGGGCCAGGTCGAGCGTATTGCGGAACGCCTGGCTCGCATCACTGCCTTCGGTGACCGGCGCCAGGTCGAGGATGGAAAACGGGATCATGTCGGACTCTCGCCAAATGAATGGCCACGATGTGGGGGCTGCCGAACGGATTGCCACCGGCGCCTGCGCCTACAATGGCCCACCTCCCTCCCACGGTAGCCCGATGAGCGAACCCGTCCGCCTCGCCAAACGCGTCGTCGCGCTGACCCGGTGCTCGCGGCGCGAGGCCGAGCAATACATCGAGGGCGGCTGGGTGCGGGTGGACGGCGTCGTGGTGGAAGAGCCGCAGTTCATGGTCGGCGCGCAGCACGTCGAACTCGACCCGCAGGCCGAACTGGCACCCGCCGAACCGGCCACCCTGGTGCTGCACAAGCCCGCCGGCTACGACGCCGGCAACGGCCCGAACCCGGCCCGCGCCCTGGTCACGCCGCAGACCCGCTGGGCGGAAGACGCGTCAGGCGTGCGCCCGCTGAAGCGCCACCTGCACCGGCTCGCCACGCCGCTGACGCTGCCGACCAAGGCCAGCGGCCTGCTGATCTTCACCCAGGACTGGCGCGTCGCCCGCAAGCTCACCGAGGACATCGAGCGGATCGAACAGGAGTTCGTGGTCGAGGTCGGCGGTGCATTGATCCCGAACGGACTGGCCCTGCTCAACCACGGCCTGCGCTTCAACAACTACGCGATGCCGCCGATCAAGGTCAGCTGGCAGAGCGAGCAACGCCTGCGCTTCGCGTTCAAGGTCTTGCAGCCGAGCCAGATCGAACCGATGTGCCACGCGGTCGGCCTGCAGGTGCTGGCGATGAAATGCCTGCGTGTGGGCCGCATCCCGCTGGCGAAACTGCCGCCGGGGCAATGGCGCTATCTGGCACCGCACGAACGCATCTGAACGCACGTCCCGCCGGGTTGCCCCATCATCGTCGGAACCGCTTAGACTTGCCCGCGTAACCGGTGTCGACACCGGCCAACCACAGCGCGGAGAACAGCATGAGCAAGGGCATGGATTCGAAGAAGAGCGAGAAGAAAAAGCCGGCCAAGACCATGAAGGAAAAGAAGGCCGCCAAGCAGGAAAAGAAGAAGAACAAGTAGGCCCGGATCGGTCGCCGCGCCCTCCCGGCTAAACTTTCCTCGCCGGGCGCCGATAGCCCGGGACGGGTTGCCCGGGAGTCGGCACGCGGGGATGAGGGACGAGGAACATGGGGAACATGTGGCGGCGCATTTTTCGCAGCCGACAGCCCGCGGCACGGCCAAGCCGCCCGCAGCCAGCCACTGCGCCACTCGCGCGGGCAGCCCCGGCCACGCCGGCGGCCCGCCCGGTGGCGCCGCTGGCGGACATCCGGGATCGCTTCCACCGCTTCGTGCTCGGCCTTGCTGACAGCCACGCCAGCGAAGCCGATGCGGCCGAACTCGCCACGCTCAAGCAGCTCGAACTGCTCGGCTCCCGCTTCGACATGCATAGCTTGCCGCGCCTGCCGACGGTGTTGCCGCAGCTGTTGCGCGCGCTGAAGAACGACAACGCCGGCGGCGGCGAATTGGCCCGGCTGATCGGCCGCGATCCGCTGATGGTCGGCGAGGTCATGCGTGTCACCGGCAGCGTGCATTACCGTGCGGCGCAGCCGATCACCAGCCTGCAGCAGGCGGTGGTGCTGCTGGGCCAGGACGGGCTGCGGCGGGTACTCACCCAGCACGTGATGAAACCCATCCTGCAAGCCCACGCCGGCGCGTTCGGCCATGCCGCCGGCGAACGTCTGTGGCATCACGCCGAACGTTGCGCCCACGCCTGTGCCTGGCTCGGCCGCAACAACCGCTGCGATGCGTTCGAGGCCTACCTGGCAGGCATCGTCTGCCACGCCGGCGACGGCGCCGTGATACGCCTGCTGGACCGGATCGGTCCGGCCGCCGACGCCGAGCCACCATCGCCCGGCTTCCTCGCCGGTTGCGACGCCCTCGCCGCGCGGCTCTCGCTGGAGGTCGCGCAGCACTGGGAGCTGCCGCTGCGCGTGGTCGACGCGCTGGCGGAACGGCAGGCGGCGCCGAGGTCGGCGGCTTCGCCGCTGGGCAACGCACTGGCGGTGGCCGACCTGCTGGCGATGGCCCAGCTACTGGCCGAACACGAGCTACTCGCCGACGACCCGGACCTCAGCCAGGGCTGGCCCGAGGTCTTTGCGCCGAACCTGGTGGCACGCTGCCGGCAGGACCTGCAGCGCCATTTCCCGGACGCCTGAGCGATCCGCGGCCCGCCGCCACGGTCACTCGCCGCGACGCAGCAGGGTCAACCCGATCAGCCGCGACACCACCAGCGCGATGTACATCACTCCGGCGAACATCTCCAGGCTGGCCGCCGCGCGGGCGTGCACGGTGATCGGGATGACGTCGCCGATGCCGGTGCTGGAAAGCAGCGCGAAGCTGAGGAACAGCAGCTCGGTCCAACTGCGCGGTGCCTGCGGGTTTACCGCGGCGGCGAAGCAGCCTGGCTGCAGCGTCTGGCACAGCACGAACACATAGGTGAACGCCCACACCAGCAGGGTGAAGGTGGCACCGGCGGCAAACAGCTCGTCGGTGGTGGCGCGGCGATCGCCCAGCATGTAGGCGATCAGGCAGCCGGCCGCATAGAAATAGAACACGGCTTCCAGCGCTGCCCACCACGGCCGCAGCGGCGGCATGTCCAGGGTCAGGTCGAGCACGTTGAGCAGCACCGCCGGCAGCGCGATGCCGGCGCTGATCCAGGCGCGCCCGCGCGTGCGCCGCACCATCGAGATCGCCAGCCCCAGCACCAGCACGCCGAACGCGCCGAACAACGCCCGCGCCGGACGGGTGTGCTCGATGAACGGGTACAGCAGCAGGCCGCTCAGCTGTACCAGCAGCAGGATCGCCGAAGGGTGCCGGATGATCCGCACCAGCCAGCGCAAGCGGGTGAAGCGGGGCATCCCGCCGGCGGATGCCCTCGCATCGATATCGTTCATGCCTCGCTCCTTGCACGCATCGGCACATGGCCGCTGCAGTGTAGACCGCGAGGCCGTCGCGGCGGGAGGCGATGACGCGCCTCCCGCCGCCGGTTTCACTGTGCCGTGACGCTGACGTCGTCGAGCACGAACGAGGTCTGCAGGCTGGCGTCTTCCACGCCGTAGAAATTGACCTGCACGGCCTGCCCCTTGTACGCGTCCAGGCTGATCGTGTGGCCCTGCTAGCCGCTGGCGGCGTCCGTATTGGAGAAGCTGGCCAGGGTGACGTACTTGCCGCTGGAGTCGATCACCTGCACTTGCAGCTTGTCGTAGGCCGTGCTGCCGGACTCGGCGGTGTCGACGTGCAGTTGGAAGCCCAGCGTGGCATGGGACGCGCCGGCCGGGATGCTGATCGACTGGCGCACGTAGTCGCTATGCGCGCTGCCGTAGCCGTCCAGCCATGCCTTCCAGCTGCCGGCGTGGGCAGGCTCGCTGCTGTCGCTGGTGATCACGCCGCTGGTCTGCGTCCAGTTGGCCGTGCCGCTCTCGAAGCCGCCGTTGAGGATCAGCTGCACCGGCGCGCTGGCGTTGGAGACGCTGAATGCGACCGCGCTGCTGCTGCCGACGTTGCCGGCCGCGTCGTAGGCCTTGGCGACCAGGCTGTGGCTGCCGTCGGCCAGCGTGGTCGAATCCAGCGCGAGGCTGTACGGCGCGCTGGCGTCGCTGCCCTTGAGCGCGCCATCGACGTAGAACTCCACGCGGGTCACGCCGATGTCGTCGCTGGCCGTGGCAGCGAGCGTGATGCTGCCGCTGCTGCCGCTCTCGCTAGGCGACCGGTAATGGCAACGGTATGACCAAAGTTCTTAGAAGCCGCCGCGCGGGCGCGGGCGCCGGCGCGGGACTGCCGGTCAGTGCCGCTCCAACTGCATCGGCTGGGTGACCAGGCCGCTCTGGCTTACCGTCGGCAGCCCGCTGTCCACGAAGCCGAAGCACCGGTACACCGGCACGGCCATGGCTGAGGCATTCAGGGTGAAGCGCCGCGTGCCGGCACGCCGCACCGCATCACGCATCGCCCGCCGCCACAGCTGGCGCGCGATGCCGCGCCCGTGCATGCGGGTGCTGACGAAGAACTGGAACAGATGGCAGTCGTCGCGCATCGCCGCCACGCCGGCCAGGCGTCCGTCCTCCTGCCACGCCAGGTGGAAACGCTGACCGGCCAGGATCTTCTTGCGGATCACCCGTGCGCTCATGCCGTAAAGCAGGGCCGCCGCCGCGCTGGCCGGCTGCTCCGGCAGGATCCAGCGTCGCGTCACCCGGCGCGCCAGCCGGCCGATCGCGAGCGCATCGTCCGGGCTGGCGAGGCGGTAGTGGATGGCCGTGGCGTGGCGGGGAGACACGCTTCAGGGATGGCCGGCGCGCCACGCTGCCAGGGCTGTCTGGTAACGCTCGAGCGCCTCTTCGTAGGCGTCGTAAACACAGCGTACGCAGCCCTCGCCGCAGCAATCGGCGGCGTCCGGCTCGCTTGGCGGCTGCGGCGGCGGATCGGCTGGATCGGGGCTTGGCGGGGCGGGCGGTACGGGATTCACGGCACTCCGGGCACCATCGTGTTCCGGGCGGCAACCCCGCCTGGAGCACGATGGTGCCGCCGATCGCCGCCGCGACTCAAGCGGCGGCGGCGCGGCGGATCACTTCGCCGGCTTGCGGAAGCGGTAGATGAACTGGTCGGTATGGCCGCGTATCGACTTGTCGAACACCTTGATGTCGAGCGGATCGGCCGGGTTGCGCAGCGCGTCGCTTTCGCCGTCGAAGACGAAGCCGGCGGCTTCCACTTCCTGCTTCACCACGGCCGGGTCGATGCGGTGCAGGGTGTCGGTGTCGGCGAGGCCGGAGCCGGCCGGAGCCGCGTGGTCGATCACCACGAACAGGCCGCCCGGCTTGAGCGCATCGTAGACCTGCTTGTCGAAGCCGGCCATGTCCACCGGACCCATGAACGGGTCGTGGTAGTCGTGGTAGTTCTGCGCGGTGAACACCAGGTCCACCGGCTCCGGCGCGCTCAGCAGCGCCGCCGGCTGCTGCAACAGGGTGACGTTGGCGTAGTGCGGCGTGGCGGCCAGCTTCTGCCATTGCGCAAGGCTCTTGCTGGCGTACTTCGCCATCTCGCCCGGCCACACCGTGTAGACGTGCCCCTGCGGGCCGACGACGGCGCTGAACACGCGCGTCCAGTAGCCGCTGCCCGGCACCAGCTCCAGCACCTTCTGGCCCGGTTTCACTTCGGCGAAGGCCATCACCTGGGCCACCTTGCGGCGTGCGTCCTCGGCGCGGTCGGTCTGGCGGGCGGGATCGGCGAGCGCTTTCTGCACCGCAGCGGAAACCGCTGCCTGGTGGGGTTTCGCCGTCTGGGCCAAGGCCACGGCGGGAAGGCTGGCGGCAAGCAACACGGCAAGGATGGCGGGACGCATGGTCGTACTCCTTCAGTGAGCCAAGGGTTTCCCGATTGTGCGCCCGATTCGCGCCGATGACCCCGTGCCGCTTGGCACGGGGCACCGCGGCGGTTCATGCTGCATGCTCGACCCGTGGCCACGCCCCGGGCCCGCCCATTGCACGCACATCCGGCACGCGGCAGTCTGCGCGTGCCCCGAGACCGCCAGACGACCTCCCGAACACCGTATCCGGAGAACCCGATGCCAAGGCGCCCCTTCCTCCCCGCACTCGGCCTGGCGATGGGGCTGTGCCTCTCCGGCCAGCCGGGCCATGCGCAGTCGGCCTCGCAATGGCAGGCGGCACAGGTTGCCGCCGCGCAGAAGTCCGAGCAGATCATGCAGGAAGCGAGCAAGCACAAGAGCCTGCTGGCCCAGTACCGGGTAATGCGCTATCCGTACGCCACCAACCCGGACCCGGCGTTCCACATCATCTTCGGCCAGTACCTGAGCTGGTACCAGACGTTCGTCGGCAATTACCCGGATGCCGCAGTCAGCTTTTCGATCAAGCAGCCGGCGCTGCCGGACGACCGCCCCTCGCCGCTGGGCAACCCCGACTACCGCGCCCGGCCCGCGCTGGACGCGATTCCCGAGCTGGCCAGGAACTACCGTGCGGTGTTCCTCAATGAAGCGCACAACATACCGCTCACCCGCACGCTGACCGTGCAGTTGCTGGGCAAGCTGCGCGCGGAGGGCTTCAACTATTTTGCCGCCGAGACGCTCTACCAGACCGACACCGGACTGCAGGCGCGCGGTTATCCGGTCGCCAACAGCGGCTTCTATACCGAGGAGCCGATCTACGCCGAGATGGTGCGCACCGCCCTGAAGCTCGGCTTCAAGGTGGTCGCCTACGAGGCGCTCTCCGCGGCCACCGGCGACGCCCGCGAAGCCGAGCAGGCGCGCAACCTCTACCGCGAGGTGTTCAAGAACGACCCGCAGGCGCGACTGGTGGTCAACGCCGGCTACGCGCACATCCAGGAATCGGGCGTCTACCTGGGCGGCTCCTCGATGGCCGAGCACCTGCGCAAGCTCAGCGGCATCGACCCGCTCACGGTGGAGCAGACCATGCTGTACCCCCACCCGTCGGCCAGCGACGACCACCCCGACTACGCCCCGGTGATGCAGCAACTGCGGCCCAGCGCGCCGATCGTGTTCGTCGACAAGAAAGGCCAGCCGTGGTCGCTGCGCCAGGGCTACGACGTCAGCGTGTTCTTCCCGCCCGAGCGGCTCAGGCGCGGCCGCCCCACCTGGCTCGATCTCGGCGGCAGCCGCAAGCCGTACCTGGCCAGCGGCGAACGCTGCAACCATGTCTACCCCTGCATGGTCGAGGCGCGCTACGCCGGCGAAGGCAGCGACGCGATACCCGCCGACCGCCTGGTGCTCGACCCGCTGCCGTTGAACGCCACCACCAGCGACCGCATCAGCAACGGGCTGATCGAACCCCACAGCCTGCTCTACCTGCGTCCCGGCAAGTACAGGCTGACCTATACCGATGCGGACACCCACCAGCTCTTCGCCAGCGACATCACCATCCGCGACGGCGATGCGGCCCCGTCATCCGGCCCCGTCGACCCGCCGCCGGCAGAATCCACCACCACCATCCAGGGGGAATGACCCTATGACCCGATCCGCGATACGGCCTCTGCTGAGCCTGGGCTGCCTGCTGGCGACTTTCGCCGCCGCTGCCGCCAACGCCCCCGGCCACGCCGATGAGGGCACCCTGTTCGGTTTCAGCACCAGCGCGGCAACGGCCCAACAGGATCTCGAGCGGCGCTTCGACGCCCAGCTCGATCCCGCCGAACTGCGCAGCTGGCTCAAGCAGATGGCGTCGCAGCCCAACCAGGTCGGCTCGCCGCACGACAAGGCCAATGCCGAGTTCATGCTGGCGAAGTTCCGCGAATGGGGCTGGAACGCGCACATCGAGACCTTCAGCGTGCTCTACCCCACGCCGAAGAAGGTGGCGCTGGAGCTGCTGGGGCCCAAGCCCTATGTTGCGGCACTGCATGAGCCGGCCATCGAAGGCGACGCCACCTCCAGTCTCGCCGGCGTGCTGCCGCCCTACAACGTCTACGGCGCCGACGGCGACGTCAGCGCGCCGCTGGTCTACGCCAACTACGGCATGCCCGACGACTACAAGGAACTGGCCCGGCGCGGCATCGACGTGCGCGGCAAGATCGTGCTCACCCGCTACGGCGGCGGCTGGCGCGGACTGAAACCGAAGCTCGCGCAGCAGCACGGCGCGATCGGCTGCCTGATCTACTCCGACCCGCACGACGACGGCTACGCCAAGGGCGACGCCTACCCGCAGGGCGGCTGGCGTCCGGCGCAGGGCGTGCAGCGCGGCTCGGTGGCCGACATGCAGGTCTATCCCGGCGATCCGCTGACCCCCGGCACCGGCTCCACGCCAGGCGCCAAGCGGCTGGCGTTGAAAGACGCCAGCACGATCCTGAAGATCCCGGTGCTGCCGATCTCCTACGCCGACGCCACCCCGCTGCTGCAGGCGCTGACCGGCCCGCTGGCGCCGGCCGGCTGGCGCGGCGCCCTGCCGCTGACCTACCACGTCGGCCCGAGTACGGCGAACGTGCACCTGACCGTGCAGTCGGACTGGAAGCAGCAGCCGGTCTACGACGTGATCGCCACGATCAAGGGCTCGACCGAGCCGGATCAATGGATCGTGCGCGGCAACCACCATGACGGCTGGGTATTCGGCGCCTGGGACCCGCTGGCCGGCAACATCGCCATGATGGCCGAGGCCAAGGCCATCGGCGGCCTGCTCAAGCAGGGCTGGCGGCCACAGCGCACCCTGGTCTACGCCAGTTGGGACGGGGAGGAACCGGGCCTGCTCGGTTCCACCGAATGGGCCGAGACGCACGCCGCCGAACTGCAGCGCAAGGCCGTGCTGTACGTCAATTCCGACACCAACGGCCGCGGCTTCCTTGGCGCCGGCGGCAGCCACTCGTTGCAGCACCTGGTCAACCAGGTGGCCGCCGGCGTGGCCGATCCGGAAACCCACGTCAGCGTGCGCGAACGCCTGCGCGCGCACATGCGGGTGGCCGGCAGCGACAAGGACGCCAAGCCGGAGGCCAAGGCCATCGCCACGCTGGCGGCGGCCGGCGGCGACCTGCCGATCGCGGCGCTCGGCTCGGGCTCCGACTACAGCGCGTTCCTGGAACACCTCGGCATCGCCTCGCTGGACCTCGGCTTCGGCGGCGAAGACGACAACGGCGGCATCTACCACTCGCGCTACGACTCGTTCGACCATTACGTGCGCTTCGGCGATCCGACGTTCGAGTACGGCGTGGCACTGGCCAAGGTCGCCGGCCACGTCGTGCTGCGCAGCGCCGACGCCAATGTGCTGCCGCTGCGCTTCGGCGACTTCAGCGACACACTCGGCCGCTATGTCGGGGAGCTGCACAAGCTGGTGGACGATACCCGCAAGGCCACCACCCAGCAGCACCAGTTGCTGGACAGCCAGGCATTCGCGCTCGACGCCGATCCGACCCGGTCGGTCGCTCCGCCGGCGCGCGACTCCGACATGCCGGCGATCGAGCTCGCCCCGCTCGACCGGGCGGCGAAACAGCTCGCGCAAAGCGCCAAGGCCTACCAGGCCGCCTATGACCAGCGTGCCGCCACCGGCTTCGACCTGACCGCCGCACAGCGCCAGCAACTGGATCGCCTGATCGGCAACATGGAGCAGCGTCTCACCGACCCGTCCGGCCTGCCCGGCCGTGCCTGGTTCAAGCACATGATCTACGCCCCCGGCATGCTCACCGGCTACGAGGTGAAAACCGTACCCGGCGTGCGCGAGGCGCTGGAGTCGCGTCGATGGGACGAAGCGAACCGCTATGCCGCGGACACCGCCAAGGTACTGGATCGCTACCGCGCGCAACTCGACCGGCTGACCGCCTTGTTGAAGGGGTAACCGCCGGCGGCCGCGCCATGCGTCGAGGGTGGCCTGTTCCGGGCCACCCCCGCCGGATTGCCCCCGCTGCTCCGGGTCGCTATAACTGCTGCCGGGGAACGGGGCGGCACGCAAGCGGCAGCCCGACGATCACGACAGGGGAATCCAATGATGAAGGTGCGACGCTGGTTCGTTGCGGTCTTGCTCTTGCCGCTTGCCGCCGCGCTGCATGCGCAGCCGGTCTCGTTCGCCGAACTGGCGCGGCACGCCCAGTACGAGACGGTCAAGATCTCCCCGGACGGGGAATACCTGGCGGCCACCGCCGTGGTGAAGGGGCAGACCGTGCTGGCGCTGATCCGCCTGTCCGACATGAACGGCAAGCTGGTTCGTCCGCGCGAGGACGACGACGTCACCGACTTCTGGTGGGCGTCGCCCAAGCGCGTGCTGTACTCGGTCGGCACCCGCGTCGGCGGCTACGCGAGGCCGCTGGCGACCGGCGAACTGTTCGCGGTCAACGCCGACGGCAACGGCGTCGGCATGCTGTACGGCTTCCGCCGGCCCGGCATGAGCACCGGCTCGCACATCCAGCGCGCCACCGCGGAATACGGTAGCGCCCAGTTCATCAGCGCCATCGCCGACGATCCCAACCACGTGCTGGTGGCGATCAACTCCTGGGCGGGCGACGGCAACGAGCTGAGTCTGCCGGCGGTCTACCGCATGGACGTGCGCGACGGCAGCAAGCACCAGCTCATCGTCGCGCCCATGCGCGGCGCGCAGTTCGTCGCCGACCATCGCGGCCGGGTGCGCTTTGCCTTCGGCTGGGACAACGACGGCAACCTCAAGGTCTACCAGCACCCGGTCGACGGCGACGGCTGGCAGCTGCTGGCCGCGGAAAGCAAGAACCGCTCGATCCCGATCGCGTTCAACCGCGACGACACGGCGGCCTACTTCACCTGCCCCGCCCAGGGCGCTTTCGGCATCTGCCGGTGGGACCCGGCGAGCCAGGCGCAGACGGTGGTGTGGAGCAACCCCACCGTGGAGCCGGACTACCTGCTGCGGGGCCTGGCCGAGGACAGCGTCCTCGGCGTGGGCTTCATGGACGGGCGTACCGGCACCGCGCTGTTCGACGGCCAGTCGACCGACGCCCAGACGCTGCTCGCCCTGATGAAGCAATTCCCCGGCGAGAGCGTGCGCTTCGTCTCCGGCAGCCACGACGGCAGCCGCAGCGTGGTGCAGGTGGAGGCCGACGTCGACCCGGGAACCTTCCTGCTGTACGACGCGAAAACGCACAAGCTGACGCCCCTGCTCGCGCGCATGTCGTGGATCAACCCGGAGCGGATGGCCGCCAAGGAACCCTTCGACTTCGCCGCGCGCGACGGCATGAAGCTGCACGGCTACCTGAGCCTGCCGCCCGGCCACGAAAGCGCGAAACACCTGCCGATGGTGGTGCTGGTCCACGGCGGGCCTTTCGGCATACGCGACCGCTGGGAATACGACACCCTGGTGCAACCGCTGGCCACCCGCGGCTACGCCGTGCTGCAGGTGAACTATCGCGGCTCCGGCGGTTATGGCTACGACTACGAGCATGCCGGCTGGCGCCAGTGGGGCGGCACGATGCAGGACGACGTCACCGACGCCACCCGCTGGGCCATCGCGCAAGGCATCGCCGACCCGCAGCGTATCTGCATCTACGGCGCCAGCTACGGCGGCTACGCCGCACTCGAGGGCGTCGTGAAGGAACCGGACCTGTACAAGTGCGCGATCGGCTACGTGGGCGTCTACGACCTGCCGCTGATGTACCGCCGCGGCGACATCCCGCAATCCAGCTATGGCGAGGGCTACCTCAAGCGGCAACTGGGCGACGACCCGGCCGCGCTGGCCCGGCACTCGCCGATCAACCAGCTTGATGCCCTGAAGGCCCATGTGATGCTGGTGGTCGGCGGCAGGGACAAGCGCGTACCGCCGGTCCAGGGACTGGACCTGCACGAGGCGTTGACGAAACGGCAGGTGGCGCACGAATGGCTGTACCGGGCCGACGAGATGCACGGGTTCTACGACGAGGCGCACACTGCCGAGCTGTACGCGAAGGTGGCGCAGTTCCTCGGCACCAACATCGGCCCGGGCGTGACCGTGACGGGCACCGCCGACGCTGGCCACACTGCAGCCGTGCACTGAGCCGCAACCCGAGCGGCCCGTGCCCGCCCGGTTCCGGCGCGGGCACGTCGGCGGGAATCGTCCAGGCGGCGGCACATCGCCGCGGCGTGCCGCGGTCGCGCGGTCGATGCCGCGGCGATCCCTACCCAACTGATGGGCTACACGCAATCGCCGCCGTTCTGGCAGAGTGCGGCGATCGGCTGCCTCGCATCTCCAGGGGAAAACTCACCATGCACCCGTCCATCCGGCTCTCGCTTGCCTTCCTGCTGGCGTCAGGCACCCTTGGTGCGTTTGCGGCGGACGCGCCCGGCGGTGCAAAACCGTACGCCCGCAGCCCGGCCCAGCCGGTCGACCAGGCGTATACGGCGCAGATCCTCAAGTTCACCACCGACCCCTCGTTCAACTCGCCGCTGACCGACTACCTGCCCGCCTCCGCCAGCGTGCCCGCGCCGGACAAGGTGCTCGGCCACATCGCCGGTGCGCCGGACTACCTGCCCCACGTGGCCGACGTCCACCGCTACTTCCGCGCCCTGGCCGCGGCCAGCCCGCGGGTGAAGGTGTTCTCGATCGGCAAGAGCGAGGAAGGCCGCGAGATGATCGCAGTGGCGATCGCCGACGAAAGCCTGCTGGCCGACCTCGACGCGAACAAGGCACGCCTGGCCAGGCTGGCCGACCCGCGCCGCATCGGCATGGACGACGCCGTCGCCGACCAGTTGGTCGCGCAATCCACGCCGATCTACTACATCACCGGCTCCATCCACTCCACCGAGACCGGCTCGCCCACCGCGCTGATGGAACTGGCCTACCGCCTGGCGGTGGACGAGGCGCCGTACATCCAGCGCATCCGCTCGCACGTGGTCACCCTGATCACGCCGGTGGTCGAGGTGGATGGCCGCGACCGCATGGTCGACCTGTACAACTGGCACCTGGCGCACCCCGGCCAGGACTACCCGCGGCTGCTGTACTGGGGCCACTACGTGGCGCACGACAACAACCGCGACGCGATGGGCATGTCGCTGAACCTCACCCGCCACGTGGCCGACACCTTCGTCGGCTGGCACGCGCAGGTGCTGCACGACCTGCACGAGTCGGTGCCGTTCCTGTACGACAACACCGTGGGCGACGGACCGTACAACGCGTGGATCGATCCCATCCTCGCCGGCGAGTGGCAGCAGCTGGGCTGGGACAACGTGCAGCAGATGACCCGGCTCGGCATGCCCGGCGTGTTCGCCCACGGCGACTTCGACACCTGGAGCCCCGGCTACCTGATGTTCATCGCCGCCATGCACAACGGCATCAGCCGCCTGTACGAGACCTATGGCAACGCCGGCGCCGACACCGTGCAGCGCATCCTCGACCCGGAGGAATACCAGCGCACCTGGTACCGGCCGAACCCGCCGCTGCCGACCGTCCAGTGGTCGCAGCGCAACAACAACAATTACCAGCAGACCGGCCTGCTCACCGCGCTGAATTATTTCGCCGGCAACGGCCAGCAGTTCCTGAAGAACTTCTACCTGAAGGCCAAACGCTCGATCGAGAAGCCGCAGCTGGCCGGTCCGGCCGCCTACGTGTTCCCGGCCGACGACAATCGCTCCGGCTCGCGCGCCCAGCTGCTGCGCATCCTGCAGCTGCAACATGCGGAGATCAGCCGCACCAGCGCGCCGGTCACGGTGACCGTGCCGAAACAGGGCGACGACAAGAAGAAGACCGAAACGCGGACCTTCCCCGCCGGCAGCTACGTGGTGCGCATGGACCAGCCGTATTCGCGCATCGCCGACACCCTGCTCGACCGCCAGTACTGGTCGCCTAAGGACCCGCAACAGCACCCCTACGACGACACCGGCTGGTCGATGGGCGACCTGTTCGACGTGCAGGTGGTGCGCGTCACCGACAGCGCGATCCTCAAGGCGCCGATGCGCCTGCTCGACGCGCCGGTCGCCGTGCCGCAGGGCCTGGCCGCAGTCGACATGCCGCAGGCGAAACTGCCGCGCATCGCGCTGATGCACACCTGGCTGAGTACCCAGACCGAAGGCTGGTGGCGCATGGCGCTGGACAAGCTCGGGGTGCCGTACGACTACATCAGCACCCAGGACGTGGCCAAGGCCGGCGACCTGCGCGCGAAGTACGACGTGATCCTGTTCGGTCCCGTCGGCGACGCCAGCACGCAGCAGATCGTCGACGGCCTGCCGATGTGGGGCAAGCCGCTGCCGTGGAAAACCACCGCGCTGACGCCGAACCTGGGCCGCATCGACGCGACCGACGACGTCCGCCCCGGTCTCGGCGAGAGCGGCGTCGCCAAGCTCAAGCGCTTCGTGCAGGCCGGCGGCCTGCTGATCACCGCCGAGGACACGGCGAAATTCGCCATCGACGTGGGCCTGGCACCGGGCGCGTTCGTCACCAAGACCGACAAGCTGAAAGTGGTCGGCAGCGTGCTGCAGGCGAAATTCGCCGACCGCGGCAGCCCGATCGCCGCCGGCTACGGCCGCGACGACCTGGCGCTTTACAGCGCGGCCGGGCAGTCGTTTACCGTGTCCAACCTGGTCACCGGCGACAAGGGACTGCCGACCGCGAAGGATTTCCAGCGCCCGACCGGACGCGGCGGCCCGCACGACACGGACATGCCCGAAGGCCGCGCCTCGCTCACCCCGGCCGCGCTGCCCGACGTCAAGCCGTGGCAACCGCTGCCGCTGAACGCCGAGCAGATGCGCAACAACCCATGGGTAATTCCCGCCGACCAGCGCCCGCGGGTGATCCTGCGCTACGCCGACGCCAAGAACCTGTTGATCTCCGGCCTGCTCGACGGCGGCGACGAGATGGCCGAGCGCGCCGCCGTGGTCGATGCCCGCTACGGCAAGGGCCACGTGCTGCTGTTCGCCAGCAACCCGATCTGGCGCGGCGAGACCATCGGCAGCTACCCGCTGGTGCTCAACGCGATCGTGAACTTCAACAGGCTGGACACGCCGCCGGCGAAACCCTGAAGCCGGCGACCAACCCGGTCACTTCGACGGTGGCGCGGCCGGCTTCATCATGGCGTCGCGCGCGGCCTTGAACGGATTGCCGGCATACCACTGCGGCCACACGCCCGCATGGCTGAGGTATTGCCCCAATTCGTACAGTGCCTGGGTGTCCTGGAGGATGCCTTCCAGGTTCCAGTGCGGATCGAACACGTCGTTCGTCGTGTGATAGCGATGCGCCGTATAGTCGTCGGCCGCCTTCTGGCCGGCGGCCCTGCCGCCATCGAGCAGGTCGAGGCCCGAGCTGGCCAGCATCGCCGGCACGCCGGCCCTGGCGAAGTTGAAATGATCGGAGCGGAAGTAGAAGCCGTTCTCCGGGGTAACCTCCGGCGAGATCACCCGACCCTGCTTGCGCAGCACGCCGGCGAGCATGTCCTCCAGCTCGGACTGGCCCTTGCCGATCACCGTCATGTCGCGCGCAGGGCCGATGACCGGCAACGCGTCGACGGCGATGTCGGCCACCGTGCGGTTCAGCGGAAACACCGGCTTCGCCGCGTAATACTGCGAACCGAGCAGGCCCGATTCCTCCAGCGTCGGCATGAAGAACAGCACGCTGCGCTCGGGCGGCTGCGCCTGGTGCGCGAACGCGCCGGCGATCTGCAGCAGCATGCTCAGGCCGGTGCCGTTGTCGATCGCGCCGGCATAGACCTGATGGCCCTGGCGGGTCGGGTCGCTGCCCAGGTGATCCCAGTGCGCGGTGTAGACCACCACCTCGTCGGGCTTGTGGCTGCCCTCGACCATCGCCACCACGTTCTTCGATTCGATGTGGCCGATCTGGTTGTGTAGGGCGATCGAGGCCGTCGCGCGCAACGGCACCGGCTCGAAGCCCGGCTTCGCCGCGGCCCGTTCGAGTTCGGCGAAATCGAGGCCGGCGGCGGCGAACAGCCGGGTGGCCGCATCGCGTGTCAGCCAGCCGGCCACCGGCAGCCGCGGCGACGGATCGACGCTGGCCGGCAGGCTCAGCTGCGGCCCGACCGCGCCGTTCTGCAGCACGCTCCACGGATAGCCGGCCGCGGCGTCGCTGGTGTGCACGATGAAGCACGCCGCGGCGCCCTGCAGCGCGGCCTGCGCGTACTTGTACGGCCAGCGGCCGTACCAGGTCATCGCGCGGCCGTTGAACAGCTTCGGATCGCGGCTGGCGAAGCCGGGATCGTTGACCAGCACGATCACCGTCTTGCCCTTCACGTCGACATTCCGGTAGTCGTTCCAGTGCCAGGCCGGCGCATCCGCGCCGTAACCGAGGAACACCACCGGCGAGTCCTTCAGCGCGACCTCCGCTTTCGCCTGCAGGGTCTGCGCCACCATGTCGGTGCGGTAGGCCAGCTTCAGCGGCTCGCCTCGGGCAGTGACGTCCAGGGTGACGTCGGTATTCAGCAGCAAGGTGGAATCGGCCGGCACGGTCTGGTACCAGGAGCCGTGGTTGCCCGGCCGCAGGCCCATCCGCTTGAACTCGGCCACCAGGAAATCGGTGGTGCGCTGCGCACCGAGCGTGCCGGGTTTGCGCCCGCCGAACGCATCGGAGCTGAGCGTCTGGTCGAAGCGCGCGAAATCGGCGGCGTTGATCGACGGCGACCGCGCCATGTCCGCGTCGCCCGCTGCCGCCTGCAGCGGCAACATGGCCAGGCCCAGCGCCGCCAGCAGGACGAAACTCCTCACACGCATCGAAACACTCCCGGCAATGGCATCGGCGTCCTTTGTAGCGCGCGCCTGCGCGGCTGTCCACGCGAGCGGCCGCGCCCGCGATCGCCAGCGGCGGCTAACGTGCAAATGCCATTGCAACCACAGGACAATCAGCCGCGCATGCCGGCGTCGAACAGCCTGATCCGGTTGCGTCCCTCGCGCTTGGCCTGGTACAGGGCCCGGTCCGCATCGATCATCAGCTGCCGCAGCGCATAGCCGCTGCTGGCTGCGGCGGCGACGCCAAAGCTTGCCGAGATCGGGATGCCGGGCGCGTCCCCGGCGATCGAGGCGGCGGCGATTGCCGCGCGCATCTGCTCGACGCTCGGCAGCACGCTGTCCAGCGTGCACTCGGGCAACAGCACGCCAAACTCCTCCCCGCCCAGGCGGCCGAACACGTCGGTGGAGCGCAGATGCGCCTGGCAGGCATCGACCGCGCGCTTCAGCACCCGGTCGCCCACCGCGTGACCATGCGTGTCGTTGACCAGCTTGAAGTGGTCCAGGTCGATCAGCACCAGGCAGGCGTCGCGCGCCGATTTGCGGCAATAACGCAACTCCCGCTCGGCCTCGTTGACGAAGTGCTGCCGATTGAAGATGCCGGTAAGGCCGTCGCGCCGCGCCAGCCGCATGAAGCGCAATTGCGAGCGCTTGACCCGATAGGCCCACACGATGATCGACGCCAGCACCATCAGCAGCAGCGCGACGTACAGCCGGCTGGTTTCCGCCGCCTTGCGATCCAACTCGCCCTGCAGGGCGAGAATCCTGTTCTTCTTGTCGAGCCCGTCGATCTGCAGCTTCTTCGCCAGCACCTGCTGCTTGGCGATCTGATAGGCGAGTGCTTTCGCGCTGAGCCGGCTCTGGTAGCCATCGTGGGCAACCACGTATTTTTCGAGGTATGCCAGCGAGCCCTTGCTGTCGCCCCGTTCCTTGGCGACTTCGTAAAGCACCCGATAGGCACTGGCCGT
The DNA here is from genome assembly GCF_000473345.1 of Rhodanobacter sp. OR87. Taxonomy (NCBI): domain Bacteria; kingdom Pseudomonadati; phylum Pseudomonadota; class Gammaproteobacteria; order Lysobacterales; family Rhodanobacteraceae; genus Rhodanobacter; species Rhodanobacter sp. OR87. Next base: position 3,852 of record NZ_AXBJ01000003.1, on the reverse strand, counting down.
GGATTTCGAATACGACCGGTTGGCATCCGTCATCAGGGCGCTATTGGCAAACTTCACGGCCGAAGCAAGATCGCCGATCTGCCGGTAAGCCGCGGCCAACGTAGCCTCGAACTGGGTAACCTGGGGCGGAAAGCCCGCTTGCAACACCTTGGGATAATTTGCCTGCAGTACACGGATGGCTGACTCGGGGCGACCCCGCCGCATGTCGAAACCCGCCAGCAGATGCCGGAAACTGAGTGAAAACAGGGTATCGCCCGCCTTTGCACACGCCTCCGCGCCATCGTGAAGCTGATCGGCAGGCAACTGTGCGCTGCCGCTTTCAAATAGCGCATCGGACTTGTAGAACCAGCCCTTGCATGCACTCTGGGTGTCGGGGCTTTCCCTGATCATCTGATCGGCATAATGAGTAGATACATCGTATTGCCCTGCCTCGATGTACAACTGTGCCGCGACACCAAGCCCCTGTATGCGGACGCCGGGTTCTTTGATTTTTGGCAGTTGCTCCAACAAGGGGTTGAGCTTGGCAAAGGCTTCCTCATAGCGGGATTCGGCCACCATGAGATCTATCACCGTGGCAATGGCACGAAACGCCAGGACGGGATCCTCCGTTTGGTCCGAGATCGCCGTCAACGAAGGCAACGCCGCGGCGTAGTTGCCCGCAAAGGCGATCCGCCGAGCCTCAAGGTAGCGCAGATGCAGCTTTTGTTGCGGTGAGAGCCTCGCCGCAACCGCGTCGAGTTGCCTCATCAGCTCATTGAACTTGGCGTGATTGGAGGACTCGACGCTTTCGGCTTGCCTCAACAACTGCGCAGGATCGTCGGATACCGGCGCAGTCGCAGCAACCGCGCCCGCTTCAAACAAAAGCAGAAGCATGCAGCACGCAAATACCAATCTGTACCGGCCCGTCCGGCCCATGAGCTAGTCAGCGGTCGCAAGCACAGGAGCGGCAAGTCGTGAAGCCTGGTTCTCAATCTCCATCGCTTTTCTTCTCCTTGTCCTCGTCGTCCTTCTTCTCTTCACCCTCTTCGCAGCTGCCGTCACACTCCTCCTGCTCCTCGCCCGGTTTGGCGGGATTGATCAGACAGCAGTACGGACCCTGCCCCAGTAACGTCCGCAACTCCTGTCCATCCCTGGCAAGGATCGCCACGCGCAACTCCGGATCAATCTCGGCATTGGACAGCGCCGACCCTACTTCATCCCGAGATGCATGACGCAATTGCGCGTCCTGCCCCACCCTTTCCAGAAAATCGATCACATCGAACATCGATCATCCCCCTGTCAGGATGAGTAATGGCTGGCGGTCCGGTAATGACCGCGTCAAATCCGTCTGCTGATCTTTTCCCCATTTCCCACGCATTGCGCGCCGCAAGCAGCAAGCTCCGGCCGCCCGCCGGGCCCAAAGTACACCCTTCCTTCGATGTCGTGCCATCGCATTGGTGCGGTCGGCGTTGCCCTGAGGCGGCAGGCGGACGGCAGCCATCTGGCCCGGTTTACTGCACGCCTTCGGCCGTCACGGCAACGGCATTCAGCTGCGGCTCCGCCCGGCCGTCGCTCACGCTGACGCGGTTGCGGCCCTCGCGCTTGGCCCGATACAAGGCGTCATCGGCGTGGATCAGCAACTGGCGAAGCTCATGCCCGGAGTACCGGGTGCTGGCCACGCCAAAGCTGGCCGAGACGCAGATTTCCTCGGCAGCGTCGCCGCGGACCACCGCCACGAGCGCCTGCCGGATCCGTTCGGTCCGGCTTAGCACCTGCTCGAGCGTGCAGTCCGGCAACACGATGCCGAACTCCTCGCCGCCCAGGCGGCCGAAGATATCGGTGGAGCGCAGATGCGCCTGACAGGCGGCCACGGCACGTTTCAGCACGCGATCGCCCACCGCATGTCCGTAGGTATCGTTGACGGCCTTGAAGTGATCCAGGTCGATCAGCACCAGGCAGGCCTCCCGCCCCGACTTGCGGCAGTACTGCAATTGCTGTTCGGCCTCGTTGACGAAATGCTGCCGGTTGAAGATGTCGGTGAGCCCGTCACGCCGCGCCAGCCGCATGAAACGCAACTGCGAGCGCTTGACGCGGTAAGCCCAAAAACCGATAAAAGCCAGCACCGTAAGCAACAGCAATATGTACAGACGACTCGTCTCGGAAGCTTTTTTGTCGAGGTTTCGCTGGAGCTGCAGGATTTGGTTCTGCTTGCTCAATGTGTCTAGCTGCAGTTTTTTGGCGAGCAGTTGTTGCTGGACGATCTGGAAGGCGAGTGCCCTGGCCCCCACTTCATCCAGCCAACCGTTATTTGACGCCATATAACGTTCATGATGGTCAAGAGCGGCCCGCAGATCCCCCTGGCTCTTCGCAATAAGATAGAGAACGCGCTCGGCGACACTCAAGGATTCCGAATATTTGTTCCCTTCACTTCGAGCAACAACCTGGAGTGCCGATTGCTTCGATAAAGCAATCTGGCTGGTACCCAAATATGCCTCGGCCAATAACGCATCAACCTGAGAGAGTAACCACGAGTAACCACTCCTCTGCACTGCATCGTAATTACTCCTCAAAAGCATGATTGCCTTCTCGGAATGCCCCCGTTGCAATGCAACTCTCGCCAAATACAGGCGAATGCCATTGGCATAAAGGTCGTCGCCCACCTTCTGGCAAAGATCTATGCCCTGCTGAAGCTTTTCGTTAATTCCGTCCAGCTTGCCCGCCTTGTAAAGCGCCGCTAGTCTCGCGTAGCCCGTTTTGCACATCCAATCGTTTGGCTGCCGGGTTTCATTGGCAAGCTGGTCAGCATAATTCCAGGCAAGATCGTACTGCCCAGACTCCTCGTAGAGGAGCACGGCGACGGTGATCGCCAAGGCACGCGCATCCGGGTCAGAAACCGTATGCAGCCGCGATAGCACCAAATTCAAGCGTCGGAACGCATCCTCGTAACGGGAACGCTCTGCGAGAGAGTTCACCATGAAGGAGTCCGTTTTGAAGCGCAGAACCGAGTCCCGCGAATGGGTCAACACCGTATCGGCCAACCGATCCGATGTCGCATAATCGCCGACGTAAGCCGCCTGCCATGCTTGAAGGTAATGCAGATATTCCTGTTGCTCGGGCGACAACTTCGCAGCCTGTTTGTCGAGACGCTGCAAGAGCTCCAGGAATCTGTCGTGGTTCTGTGTTCTGCTGCTATCAGCCTCCTTGAGCAGGGAGGCGCTTTGGTCAACGACCGGGAGCACAGCCGCATAGGCAATACTCCCGGATAGTCCGAGCAATATCCACCCCGCGATCACCATCCGACGATTCACTACGGATGCGGGCATTGATTTAGCCGATCAACTCCACGGCACTCAACGCGGCGCGGCTGGTTTCGCCCTCGCGCTCAGGAGTTTCGTTGCCGCCTTCATCCTCCTGCTCTTCCTGCTCCTCGGCGGGCGCGAGCATCGCGCAATGTGTCGCAATGCCCAGCAATGCCTTCAATGTCGATGAATCCTCAGAGAGGATCGCATCCTGCAAAATCAAATCCAGCCCTGCGCTTGCCGCTACCTGCTCAAGCTTATTGCCCGATGCTCGGCTCAGCTGCGCGTCCTTCCCCATCCTTTCACCTGATTAGCGACGACGCTCAGCCATGAAAATTGTCGACGGCGCGCAATTTCGTCTCTGGCCAAGGCTTGCACAGGGTCATGGCGCGCGCCAGTCGCGGCAGCAGCTCGGCAAGTCGGAAACGGCGGTTGAAGCGGTAGGCGGCTTCGGCCAGATAGCGCCGCGCGTACTTGGCCTGGCGCATGGCGTGGTAGCAACCGCTGATCGCTCGTTTGACGTTGCCGAGCACCACGTTCACCCAGCGCGCTCCCTTGACCTCGGTCGCGGCGC